>NZ_FYEC01000010.1:0-188256 GCF_900187635.1 Pseudomonas sp. Irchel 3H3
GTTCGCGCCAGAAGCCGTCCGGGTTGACGACCGACTGCTGGTACATGGCCTTGTAGGTCGCCTCGTCAGTCAGGGTATTGGCCAGAGCCTCGGGACGAACGGGATACAGAGAAGCCGCACTCATCTTGCTTTACCTCGGTGGAATAGTTGTCTCAACGGCAAGGCTCGCGCCTACAGGTACGACGTAATCCTGTAGGGGCAGGGCCTTGCTCGCGATCGCCGTTACTCGGTCTCGTAGCGGATCAGAAGAAGCCCAGCGGGTTGATGTCGTAGCTCACCAGCAGGTTTTTGGTCTGTTGGTAGTGATCGAGCATCATCTTGTGGGTTTCACGGCCGACACCGGACTTCTTGTAGCCACCGAACGCGGCGTGTGCCGGGTACAGGTGGTAGCAGTTGGTCCACACGCGACCGGCCTTGATCGCCCGGCCCATGCGGTAGGCGCGGTTGATGTCGCGGGTCCAGAGACCGGCGCCGAGGCCGAACTCGGTGTCGTTGGCAATGGCCAGGGCTTCGGCTTCGTCCTTGAAGGTGGTGATGCTCACCACTGGGCCGAAGATTTCTTCCTGGAACACGCGCATTTTGTTGGTGCCCTTGAGCAGGGTCGGCTGGATGTAGTAGCCGGTCGCCAGGTTGCCCTCGAGTTTTTCCACCTTGCCACCGGTCAGCAGCTCGGCGCCTTCGCCCTTGGCGATTTCCAGGTAGGAGAGAATCTTGTCGAATTGCTGCTCGGAAGCCTGGGCGCCGACCATGGTGTCGGTGTCGAGCGGGTCGCCGCGCTTGATTTGCAGGACCTTCTTCATCACGACTTTCATGAAATCGTCGTAGATCGACTCTTGCACCAGGGCGCGCGATGGGCAGGTGCAGACTTCGCCCTGGTTGAAGAACGCCAGCACCAGGCCTTCTGCGGCTTTTTCGATGAACGATTCTTCGGCTTGCATGATGTCGGCGAAGAAGATGTTCGGCGACTTGCCGCCCAGTTCCACGGTCGACGGAATGATGTTTTCGGCGGCGCATTTCATGATGTGCGAGCCGACCGGGGTCGAGCCGGTGAATGCGATCTTGGCGATGCGCTTGCTGGTGGCCAGGGCTTCGCCGGCTTCTTTGCCGAACCCTTGCACCACGTTCAACACGCCCGGTGGCAGCAGGTCGCCGATCAGTTCCAGCAGCACGCTGATGCCCAGCGGCGTTTGTTCGGCCGGCTTGAGCACCACGCAGTTACCGGCAGCCAGGGCCGGCGCGAGTTTCCAGGCGGCCATCAGGATCGGGAAGTTCCACGGGATGATCTGGCCGACCACGCCCAGCGGTTCGTGGAAGTGATAGGCGGCGGTGTGTTCGTTGATTTCCGCAGAGCTGCCTTCCTGCGCGCGGATGCAGCCGGCGTAGTAGCGGAAGTGATCAGCCGCCAGCGGGATGTCGGCGTTCAGGGTTTCGCGCACGGCCTTGCCGTTGTCCCAGGATTCGGTGATTGCCAGGACTTCGAGGTTTTGCTCGATGCGATCGGCGATTTTCAACAGCACCAGAGAGCGGTCCTGGACCGAGGTCTTGCCCCAGGCATCGGCCGCGGCGTGGGCAGCGTCCAGGGCTTTTTCGATGTCTTCGGCCGTGGAGCGGGGGAATTCGGCAATCGGTTGGCCGTTGACCGGCGAGGTGTTGGTGAAGTACTGGCCTTTGACAGGCGCGACGAACTCGCCGCCGATGTAGTTACCGTAGCGGGACTTGAAGGAAACGATGGCATCGGGAGTGCCGGGGTGGGCGTATTTCATGGTGGCGTTCTCTTGTTGTTATGGGGTGTGGCCGTCTAGTGGACGGCCACTGTCAATTGCACAAGCCCAACAGGCTCAGGAGCCCTGCGGGGTTTCTCCACGTGCCAGGCGGGCATTGATGTTTTCGATGACCTCTGGCAAATCAACGATGGTGTCGATCAGATAGTGCGGGCGAGAGCCTTCGAACATCTTGATGATGCGCGCGCGTTCCTCGGCCAGCTCCTCGAGGGATAAATCCTTGAACTCTTCATAGGACAGGCCCAATGCGTTGCCGGAGCAGGTCAATGCCACCGTCCACATTCCAGCGCTACGGCCTTCGAGAATCCCCGGCCAGGTGTCGTCGACCTTGACGCAGGCCGCTACATCACTGATGCCCAGCGCAATCACGTTAGCCAACGCTTGTGCGGGGTGTGGACGACCGTTGGGCACTTCGTCGGTCGCCACCACATGGTCGGTGACGTAGCCGTTCTTGCGAGCCAGCTCCACGACTTTTTCCATGACCACGGCCGGGTAGCCTGAGCAAGAACCGATTTTCAGTCCCTTGTCGCGCAAGCCATTGATGGTATTGAGCGCACCGGGAATCAGCGCCGAATGCAGGGCGATCTTTTCGATCTGCAAAGGCATGAAGCGCTCGTAGAGGGCGGTGACATCATCGTCGGTGGGCAATCGGCCGAAGGCGAGACGGTAGCGTTCGGCGATCTGCGGCTCGTTGCACAGCGTGCGGATGTGATCCCACTTGCCCATGCCCATCGGCCCGCGAGCTTCTGCCAGGGAGACTGCAACGCCGAACTCGGCAAAGGCTTCGACGAAGATCTGAGTCGGTGCGAAAGAACCGAAATCAACGACAGTGCCGGCCCAGTCCAGTACCACGCCCTGCAGTTGGGAAGGTTGTTGGTAATGCATGGTGATTGCTCCAATGAATGGTGAGTGATTAATTCGAATTCAGGGGGTGGTGCCAACGATGACCGTTTGCATTGGAGCCGAGGCCAGCGCCGTGTTTTCCACGGTTTTCGGGCGGCTGTTCCAGAATGGAATCAACATCAGGCTGGCCAGTAGCGCCGCGACGGTGAACACCAGGAAGATGGTGGTGGTGTCGAAGTAACCGGGTAACAGGCCGCCGAGGACCGCGCCTATCGAACCGCAACCGTTGACGAAGCCTGCGGCGGAGGCCGCTCCGTCCTTACTGCCGAAATCAATGGCCGCCGAGCCGCTCATCATCGAGTCCGGCCCGTAAAGCGTCAGCCCCATCATGAACAGCAGGCCAACCACCATGTAAAGACTGCCGCTCTGCATGGCAGGGACGAACAGCGCGAGGCAAATGGTAAGCAGAACCAGGCTAAGGACACAGGCCGGCATCCGCCGAGCGCCAAAGTACTTGTCTGAAGCGATACCAATCAGGATCGGACCTGCCAGGCCTGCCAGTTCAAAAGCCGTCGGCACGATGGCGGATGCCACTTTGCCAATCTCTGGCATCCGCTCGTAGATAATCACCGGCCCCCAGAGCAGGATCGCGTAGCGCGCTGGCTTGAGCATGAAATAGGCCAGGCCGAGCACCAGTACGGTTCGATTTTTCATCACCGTGCGCAAACCAGCCCACATGCTTTCGCGCGGCACTGCGACCTTGCTGACGGGTTCGATCTCGATCTCTACAGGCGGTAACCCGACATCTTCTGGCTGGTTGCGTTGCAGGAAAAAGAACAGTACCGCTACCACCAGCACCACCACGGCGCTGCTGATGAACGCGATGCGCCAGTCATGGTAGGCGTTGTAGGCCCACCAACCGGCAAACGGTGTGGCAACCAGGCCGCCAAAGGCGTAGCAGGTGCTCCAGTAACCCAGTACGCGGCCACGTTCGCCAGTGCTGAAGAAGCTCCCAACGTTCTTGCACAGCCCCGACCAACCCGTGGACTGAGCCAGGCCCTGGATCAGCATGCAGGAGGCGAAGATCGGTAGCGTGGCGTAGGTGCCCATCAGTAGCGCCGCCAGCGCCGAGATCACCAGACCGCTGAGGACCACGACCCTGGGACCGAAGCGGTCAGAGAAGTTGCCCCACAGAAACTGGCCGACTGCATACGCGATCAGGTAGAGGGCATCGAGGTTGGCCATCATGCTCTTTTCGAGCATGAAGTCCGGATCTTCGCCAATCCCCAGTTTGGCCACGGAAAAAGCCTTGCGGGTAAAGTAGAAGGCCGCGTAGGCCACCCAGGTGATAAGGAAAATTTGCACGCGCCAGCGCTGGAGCGATTTCCAGCCGGTTGCGAGAGGGTTTGTAGCGTTCTTGTTCATGGTGTTCTGATCCCGTATGTGGTGCCAGACAGCGCAAAGTAATGGGTTTTGTTTTTATTTTCGGTACAGAAAATCTCTCCACGCACACGGCATCGATCAGATGGCAGTGAGGTGGCATCAGGCTTTCGGTATTAAATTGACGCGGTCGCTGACTCCTGCTCGGCTGTGCCTAGCGGTAAGTCACCGAATCCATGGTTAAAAAAGACCCCTGCCCACAGGTGCTGCCCATTGCACCCGTGCGTGAATCGACAAGGACCTTTGAAGGGCCGTCAGGCCGCCGGCTGTTGCATGTCGACGTTCATCGCCACGAGACTGTCGGCGATGGCGCGCAGCAACTGATGGACGATGTATTCGTCGATCTGGCCGATACAGCCGATACGGAAACTCTCGGCTACGGTCAGCTTGCCGGGATAGATGATGAACTGACGGGCTTTGAGCTCATCGTAGAACCGCTTGAACTCAAAGTTGGGATGTTGCGGGCTGAAGAACGTGGTGATGATTGGCGACAGCCAACGGTCTTCAAGCAATGTCCTGAAGCCCAGTTCGCGCATGCCTTTGACCAGCACATCGCGATTGCGCGTGTAGCGCGCCAGACGGCCATGCACACCGCCTTCGGCAGTGTGTTGCTCCAAGGCTTTATGGAACGCTACGACGCTGTGGGTCGGCGGCGTGAAGCGCCATTGGCCCGTGCGCTCCATGTAGACCCACTGCTCATACAGGTCGAGGCTCAGGGAGTTGGCGCGGCCTTTGGCGGCCTCCAGCACGGAGCGGCGGATGATGACGAAACCGAAACCGGGAATACCCTCGATGCATTTGTTGGCAGAGGACACCACCACGTCGAAAGGAATGTCATTGATGGTCAATGGCACGGCTCCGAAGGAGCTCATCGCATCGATGATCAGGCTCTTGCCATGCGCCTTCACCACATCGGCGATTTCGCGCAGCGGATTGAGAATGCCGGAGCTGGTTTCGCAATGGACCAGGAAGACGTTGGTGATGTCGGGATTGTCCCTGAGCAGGGCGTCCACCTCCTCAGGCTGCGGTGGCAGATAATCGCCTTTGTCCAAGCTAATGAACGCGCGGCCGAGGTACTCCAAGGTCTTGGTGGCGCGCTGGCCGTAGGCGCCATTCATCAGCACCAGTGCTTTACCGTCACGCGGGATGGCCGTGGCCAAAGCTGCCTCCACCGAGTAGCTACCGCTGCCTTGCAACGGCACACAGGCGAAGCTGTCGTCCTGGACACCGGCCATGCTGAGCAAGTTCTGGCGAACTTCGGCAGTGACTTGGTTGAAGGTAACATCCCATGAACCCCAGTCGCGCAGCATGGCTTCCTTGGTCGCTTTGGACGTGGTCAAGGGGCCTGGGGTCAGCAGGTAGGGTTCACCCAAGGCTGGGGTAGCCAGCGCCTGTGTGGTCGGAAATTCAGCTTTGGTCATGATCTTCTCCGGCGGTTTTGTTTTTGTGGGGGAGTGATGCATGGCGTGATCAAAACATCTGCGGAAAAATAACTGAAATCGATTTATCACATGTCACAAACAAGCTGAGCTTATAAGTCGAAATCATTCGTCTACCCTCCAGATCAGACCCTGGGTTGCTGTTCAAGTGAGCGGTCGCTGTGTGAGCGCGGCGTTAGCCCTTGTCTGACTTGCCGGCGGCGGCGGCGAATTTCGCCAGGCGCACATCCAGTCGACGAGGGTGCAGGTTGTGGTCCTCGGCGTGCTCCTTGCGCCGAATGGCATTGCGCACCATTAGCGAACCCAGGTAGCGAATCGGCTCCGGTGGGAAATGGCCGAGCGGACCTTGCACCAGCGGCGAGCGTGTCCAGGGGTTGTCCTGCCCCAACACCAGCGATGAGAGGATCTGTCCACCCATGTGACAAGGGCCGACGCCGCTGCCGGAATAGCCGAAGCCATAAAAGATGTTGCCGCCTGCGCCCATCCGGCCGAAGAACGGTAGCCCGGTGACGGAGCGATCGGACGGGCCATTCCAGGTGGCGGCGATGCCGACATCGGCAAAGTCGGGGAAGAACTCGGCAAGGGTGTTGCGCAACAATCCTTTGTAGGGCGATGGCTGGTCGAATACCGGCAACATGCGCCCGCCGTAGGCGAAGGTATTGCCGCCTTTGCCGAGCATGATCCGACCGTCCGGGGTGTTGTGGTAGTAGTGCACGAAGATGCGTGAGTCGAGCACGGTGACCCCGCTGGTCAGGCCGATCCGCTTGAGCAGGTCGGGTCGAGGCTCGGTAATGATCATGTCGCTGGAGACGATGGCAACCGAACGCGAGAACTGAGCAAAGGCACGCGCCATCCAGGCGTTCATCGCCAACACGACCCGGTCGCAGGTGACGTTGCCGTTCGGGGTGTTGACGGTGGCAGGCAGTCCCTCTTGCAAATGGGTCATCGGTGAGCCTTCGTAGATACGCACACCCAATTGCAGTGCGACTCGACGCAGACCGCGCACCAGCTTGCCCGGCTGCACACTGGCTGCCGCAGGCGAGAACCAGCCTTCAATGTGTCGGGTCGATCCCGCCATGCGCTGCACGTCAGCTAGTGCGTACTTGGAGAAAGAGTTAATGCCATTGCGCTCCAGCGCGGCGATCACGCTGTCGGTCGAGCCGACCTGGGCACGGTTGGTTGCCGTGTAAAGCGTGCCATCGAGACGGTAATCGGCATCAACCGCGTACTTCTCGCAAAAGCTGCCGATGGCGTAGATGCTTTGCTCCGATTCCTTGACCAGGCGTATTGCCTCGTTGACGCCAAACAACCGCTCCAGGGTGAAGTACTTGGCCGACCAGGACAGCGCGCAGCCGCCGTTGCGCCCACTGGCGCCGGCACCACAGATGTCGGCTTCGACGATGACCACGTCCAGCTCGGGGTTCTGTTCCTTGAGCATGATCGCAGTCCACAAACCGGTGTAACCGCCACCGACGATGCAGACATCGGCGCGGGTGTTCTGCCGCAGCGGCGGGCAGGGCGAGTCGGGTTGAGTTTTCAGGGCCTGATCGAGCCAGTAGGGGCGCATGACGTCATCTCCGTTGCAGCGGTTTTGGGGGCAGGGCTTGAGCAGGCAATCAGGCGCACGCAGCGACCACGATCATTTCCACGCGCCAACCGGGGTCGATCAGATCTGCCAGGGTGCAGGCTCGCGTTGGGGCATGGCCTTCGGGAAAGAACTGGTCCCAGACCTTGTTGAGCCCTGCGTAGTCGTCGCGATGGGCGAGCAGGATACGTACCGAAAGCACCTGCTTGCGGCTGCTGCCGGCACTGAGCAACAGCTGCTCGATACCGGCGAGCACCTCGTGGGTCTGGGCCTCGATGTCGCCGCTGAGGTCGCTGGCAACCTGGCCACCGATATAGAGGTGGTTGTCATAGCGGACCATGTCCGAGCGGCGTTTTGTCGCGGCGAAACGTTCGATTTGCATAAAGTGCTTCCGGGCTGAGACGAGGGCGGCAGTGTTCGAACACTGGTCCGGGGCTTGCGAAAACCATGCTTGCAGTTCATCGTCTATAAATAAAATCGATTTAGCGTATGCATGAATAAGTTGAACCTATGCCAAGGCTGCCGCGATGACCATTTCCCATACCCAACTCAAGGCGTTCCACGCGGTTGCCGTCAACGGCAGTTTCACCCGCGCGGCCGAGCAGCTCTGCCTGTCTCAACCGGCGGTGTCCGATCAGGTGCGCAAGCTCGAGGACTATTACGGGGTGATGGTGTTCTACCGCGACAAGCGTCAGGTGCGCCTGACTGAAGTGGGCGAGCGGTTGTTCGGCCTGACCAGGCGCTTGTTTGATATCAGTGTCGATGCCCACGACATGCTGATGGACTACCGCACCCTGTCCACGGGATCCCTGAACCTCGCCGTGGATGCGCCGGTGCATGTGCTGCCCTATGTCGCACGCTTTTGCAGGCGTTACCCCGGTATCGATGTGAAGATTGAAACCGCCAACACCGATGAGGTGCTGCAACGCTTATTCGCTCATCAGGCCGACATCGCCCTGCTGGGTCGCACTATCGAGGACGACCGACTGCTGTCGCTGCCCTTGCGCAGCGATCCGATGCTGGCGTTCGTCGCGCTTGATCATCCCTGGGCGCAACGCGAATCCATCAGCCTTGGCGACCTGCACGACACGCCGCTAGTGCTGCGCGAAAAAGGCTCGATGACGCGTCTGTGCCTGGAGGAAGAAATGGCCACCGCGGGCTTGCGCATCCGCAAGGCGATCGAAGTGGATGGGCGCGAAGCCGCACGTGAAGCGGTGGCGATTGGCATGGGTGTCGGTGTTGTCTCGGCGACCGAGCTGGGCTCTGATTCACGGCTTCGCGGGTTGCCCATCGTCGATTGTCAGCGGCGCTTCACCGAGACGTTGGTGTGCCTGCGCGCGCAGAGTTCGCGGCGGATCCTGACGACGTTTTTTAACGTGGTTCGAGAGGGGCTGGCTGAATGAGGTGGGGGATCATGGCCTGGCGTGTGGACGCAGTAATACGTAGAGCGCGATGGGTGCACCCACCAGGCCGATCACGGCATTGAGGTGCAGCACGTGTCGGCTCCACGGCAGATGAGTGACCAGATCGGCAGCCAGCCCAAGCGAGGAACCCAGGAGCACGGCCGCAGGCATCAGCAGTCGGTGATCTGCGCTGGGTATGACCCCTCGGGCGACTTGCGCTGCGACCAGGCCAAGAAAAGCCACCGGTCCGCAATAGGCGGTGACCAGCCCGCAGAGCCATGCCGCGATGAACAGGGCGATCCGGCGAATGCGTTTTACCGGCATGCCCATTGACGCTGCATAACGGTCGCCAAGGAGCAGCGCGTTAAGTGGCTTGGACAGTGCCCATAGGGCGGCAAAGCCAAGCAGGACTCCGGGTATCAGCAAGCGCAGCTGCGCGGCAGTCGCCCCAGCGAAACTTGCGTCATCCCACGCCTTGAAAGCCCGCGCCTGGTTCTCATCGACAAAGTGCATCAACACACTGATTAAACCCACGGCCATGTAACCGAGCATCAGCCCGCTGATCAGCAGGGTGATGGTGTTGACCCGCCCGGAAATAAACGCCAGCAGGCTCAACAGCAAGGTCGATCCTGCAACGGAGGCAAGCGCCAGTCCGACGTCGCCTGCCAAGCCGAACTGGCTCAACCAGGCGTTACCTGCCACCCCGGAGAATGTCACCAGTACGGCGGCGCCCAACCGCGCGCTGTGGACGATGCCGAGGACATACGGGTCTGCCAGGGGGTTGCGAAACAGCGTCTGCAGCAACAATCCTGCTGCCCCCAGCGCTCCTCCGCTGACCAGCGCATTCAAGGCGCGAGGCAGACGAAACTGAAAAAGGATGTTGTGCCAGACAGTCTCGATCGAACCGCCCGCCAGTGCGCCAAGAATCGCGGTGACCGGGATGTCTACAGCGCCGATGGTCAATTCAGCGATCAGCAAGGTCAGGGTCAAGAGCGCCAACAACACGTAGCGGCACCCAACGGGCAGGTAAGTGAATGAAGGGGCGTGTTTGATGATCATGGTCATGGCAACTTGCGAACAAATACGTTGGAGGGGAGGGCGCAGGGCGACAGTTGTGGGTGCAGCACTTGAACCAGTTCGGCCAACAGCACGTGCGGCCGGGTCATGCTCTGGTCCTGATAGGGCGATGCCCAGGCACCTGTGTAGCCTTGGTCGAAGGCATATACCCGGCCCTCACGCGCGGCACGAAACCAGCGACTGTGCGGGCTGGTTGCGAGCATCTGCGGTAGCGAGGCGTACCCAGGCTTGGCACCCAGCCAGAAGGGGGCCGCGGCGCCTTTCTCGTAGAGGTGTTCGAAACTTACCTGCACCAGGCTGCCACGCTCCCGGGACTCCTCAAGCACGTATTGCCCACCCGCATCGGCAATCAACCGGGCCCGCTGATTGAGGCCACCAAACACCTCGAAACTGCCCCGACCAGAGGGGAAGCCCGCCATGACCAGAGGACGCTGCTGCACATCGCTGGTCAATGCGGCCCAACGCAGATAGTCGTGTTCAATCGCAGCGAACTGGCGATTGGCTTGAGCTTCGCGGTTCACCAGTAACGCCAGGAACTTCAACCATTCAGCCCGGCCAAGAGGGTGGCTTTCAAGATGATCGGCCTGAGGCAGGGCCAGCACGCCGACTTGCTGCAACTGCGGATGAATATTGAATTGCGGGTAGGCGGAGAAGAAACTCAGATAGACATCCGGCTGGGCCGCCATGATCGGTTCGATATTTGAGTGGGCATTGCCCCACAGCTCGTGGATGTGGCCGCTTGCAACTCGTTTGCGCACTGATTCCACGGTAGGCGCGCGGACATTCTCGATGCCCACCAGCCGGTCAACGATACCTAGCTCATCCGCCGCCCCCAACATTGCCGAGTTGCCGGTTGCCAGGCGCTGAATCGGTACCTGGACCACCAGTGTTGCAGGCGAATGCGCAGGTGTCGGCGTACCACACTGGACTAAAACAATCTCCAGGGGCTCTCCCGCATTGACGCTGGAGCGAAATCGCAAACGTTTGAAATTCAGTCCGTATTCAACGGACAACTGATCTGACCAGCTAAAAATGGCGCGCTGCGGAAAGTAGTCGACACCGGCATGATAGTCAGCAACGCATGCCTCCAGTTGGTTGTGTTCGGGCTGCATACCGACGTTATGCGCAGGCTGAACGCGAGCCAGCGAAGCTTGGCGCGCATCGCATCCTGGCACACAAATCAACAGTAAAAGCACCGCCCACAGATGCCAACTCATGGCAATGCCTCCAGCGCCACAACCAGTTGCCCGAGACTGCTGAAGCGCTGAGTTCGCTCACCGTCACGCAGACGAAAATCCATCGGCTCTGCGCTGATATGCAGGGCGGCGTGCTCGGCCTCCTGATAGCCGATCCGGTGCAAGGCGCGTTGCGTCCACACGCGTGTGATCCCAGATGCATGCAAGCGCACGGGACGCCCCGGCCTGGCTGCAAGGCCCCACTCGCCACGCTCCAGGTCAAAGTGCAAACCACTGCTGGAGAAGGTTTGCCCAAGTCGTCCATCAAGCACCAGATCCTCCGGGGCGCCACACTGCAATTGGCGCGACTGATCGATCAGCCACAGCAGATCGGCGCAGCGCAGGGCAAGTTCAAGGTCATGGCACGACAAAAGAATGGCCAGATCCCGCTCTCGGGCCAGCTGCTGCAGCAGCCGCAAGGTTTCAATGCGCCGCGGCAGGTCCAGGAAGGCGGTGATCTCATCCAGGATCAGCACCTTGGGCTGTTGTGCCAAGGCGCGTGCCAACAGGACTTTCTGCCGCTCGCCGTCGGACATGTTTGCCACCGCCTTGGCTGCCAGACCCGCAGCACCTGCGTGTTCGAGCGCCTGGGTGACGATGTGCCGATCGTGTTCGTTGAGTCTTCCAGCCCAGCCGACATGCGGGTAGCGTCCGAGCGCGGCCAGTTCAAAGCCGCTAAGTGCGCCCGGATCGACCCGATCGGTCAACACCACGGCCATGCGTTTGGCACGTTCTGCCGGGGCGAGGGAATCAAGCGGCTGCCCATCCAATTCGATGCGCCCTGAGACAGCCCGCTGCATGGCGCTCAATGTGCGGATCAGCGTCGACTTGCCGGCGCCATTCGCGCCCAGCAGACACACCAGGCGCCCTTTGGGTAAATGCAGGTCGAGGGGACCGAGTACGGCTTGTCGGCGGTATCCGACTTCTAGTGCGTAGCTGCGCAGCATGCTTAAAACGCCGCGCCAAGGGTAACCATCGCAGTACGCGGAGCCCCCGGATACATCGGCACGAAACTGCCGCCCGAATCGTAGTAGCGCTTGTCAAACAGGTTCTGCACATTCAGCTGTACGCGGTAGCGCAGTGCCTGGCCGAAGCGATACGTAACGTTGCTATCCCAGCGGGTATAGGAGGGCAGGGTAAAGGTATTGCTGTTGTTCGCCTGCCGTTCACCCACGTAATTGGCACCCATGCCGATGCTCAACCCCGAAACACCAGGCAAATCGTAGGTGCTCCATAGACTGGCGTTGCGTTGCGGTGCGTTGGCCAGGCGATTGCCTTGCAGGCCACCGTCGCTGTCTTTGCTGATGGTGGTATCAAGCTGGGTATAACTGGCAAGCAGGCGCCAGTGCTCGGTGACCACGAACGGCAGGTCAAGCTCCCAGCCTTTGCTGCGTTGCTCGCCCACTTGAATGCTGTAGGTGAACGTAGGGTCGTTCGGGTCGGCGACCAGGCCATCGCGACGGCGAATATCGAAAACCGCCAAGGTCGGCGTGAAGCGCCCATTGAGCAGGCTGAGCTTGGTACCCACTTCGAACTGCTCGCCTTTCACCGGTTTGGCGAGTTGACCGCCTTCAAGGATCCCGTTGTTCAATTCTGTGCGCATTGAACGCGACCAGCTGGCATACAGTGATAAGGCTTCGACCGGCGTCCAGGTGAGACCCACGCGGGGGGAAAAGGCGTTGAAGGTTGCGGTTGATGGCTCGCTTAGCGCGTAGTAGTCGTCGATGGCCGAGGCGTCGATTTGATCGAAGCGGCCCCCCAGCAACAGGCGCCATTGCTCCCTGCTGCCAAAGCTCAGTTCGTCCTGGGTGTAGAGCGCCCATGAGTCGTTGATGAAGCGCCCTTCGCCTGTCGGGCTCAGGGGGGAGGGAGGAGTACCATACACCGGATTATTGAAATCGATCGTGCTGCTGGTACCGGCCGCGGAATCGTAATCCCACCAGTCCCGGCTGTACTCGGCACCGAACAGCAGTCGGTGATTGATCGGGCCAGTGCGAAAGCTGCGACTGATTTCTGCCAGTGCTGTCGCGTCTATCTGGCGATCATGATTGAGCTGCGGCCGCCGGCTGACGGTGGGATTGTCCTCGCTGCCGCCGATTCCGCCATTGACAAAGCCGTAGGCGTACCACGAGGTTTGCAAACGCGAATCCGAGGCTTGAATGGCCGCATGCAGATCCCAGTCATCCGCCAAAACGTGGTCCAGGGTTACCGAGGCTAGCTTGCTGATGGCGCTGTTGCGGGTGTCAGGCTCTGCGAAGTTGCGCTTGATTGGCGCATCCAGATAACGAGGGTTGTTACCGAATCCGCGGTCCATGTCGGCGACCTTGCGCGCGTACTCGAACTCGAAGGTCAGTGAGGTCTGCGGGGCCAGCTGCCACGTCAACACGGGCGAGAAGAATTTGCTCTCATTGTTGACGAAGTCACGGAAGCTGCCGTTGTCCTGCCAGGCAGCGGTCAAGCGATAGTCAAGTGTTTCGCCCAGGGGGCCGGTGCTGTCGAGTGTGGTGCGGTAGAAGTCGTAGCGGCCGGCGCTCACATCGACCTGAGTGCGCTGCTCGTGTTGGGGTTTCTTGGTCACCAGATTGACCACGCCACCAGGCTCAAAACGTCCGTACAGGGCAGACGCCGGGCCCTTCAATACTTCTATCTGTTCGATGTTAACCAGTTCGTCGACGCTGGCGAAGCTGCTACGGCGAATGCCGTTCTTCAGATTGCTTTCCGTGGCAAAACCACGCAGTCGGAATCGATCATTCAGAGCGCCAAAACCCACTTGGTTGGTAACTCCCGGCACGGTCCGAATCGCCTCACCCAAGGTCGTGACTCCCCGATCTTCAATCAGTTCGCGGGTAACCGTCTGAATGGAGAAAGGCGTTTCCTTGGTTGGGGTAGGGCTCTTGTTTGCCGTCGGCGCTATGGTCGAGCGGTACCCTTGTTCACGGGTACCGAAAACTTCCGTCGCGCCCAGCTCGAGAGTCGAATCATCTGCGCTCCCTGGCGGGGAAAACATGCACGCGATCCCAGCCAGAAAGAGGTGTTTAGAGGAGGATTTTTTTGTCATTGAGAGACCGGAGGTGCGTGGGTAGGCTGAAAGTTTACGCGTCGACACATTGTTATAACATAACAATAGATGGGTTTTTCAGCAATCAAGGAATACCCTGGGTGGCGACAGCGCTGTCGGCCCACTGCGCGGATCGGCTGCCACGGACCGGGCCACCGACATCGATCAGTCGCGAATGCTTGAGCTGTATTTGGCGGGTGCTCTGGTGGTCCGCTCAGACACCGTTCGTGAAAATGTGTATGCCTTGGAAAGTGGACAAACTGTAGTCGGTCTCCATGTTGGGCTGGGTAAGTAGAGCTCAATTAATACGCTGTTAGAGGAAACGCTCGTTCGGTTTAACGCATCTACGGTTGATTTAAGAATCGTCTCATGGAATATCTTATTTTCTTAGAGGTATTAAGTGGCGCTGGCTTGATGTTATTTAATAAATAACGACTGCGCAGAATTTTAAGAATCGTCTCAAAGGAAAGTTCCGGGTGATACGTTTTAATGGCTTATCGGTTCGTTGCAACATGTGTTGTCAGGGCACGCAGTGTGTCCGTTCAGACCGGTAGCAGTCGATAAAACTAAAACTTTTGGAGCGTTAACTATGAAACGTAAAGCCCTCGCCCTCGCAGCACTGGTTTCCGCTACTGGCGCTCAATTTGCCAATGCCAGCGACGGTACCATCAACTTCAATGGCCAGTTGACCGACCAGACCTGTACGGTCTCCGTGAATGGCGTGGTCACGCCGACTGTTGCCACCGTCACCCTGCCAACGGTTTCCACCGGCACATTGACCGTCGCAGGGGAAACCGCCGGCAGCACGGCCTTTAACATTCGCCTGAGTAACTGTGTCGGCGCCGCGAATGCCGTGGCGGCCTTCTTTGAATCGGGCAGCGGTGTTGATCCATTTAGTGGCCACCTGAATAACATTGCGGGCGTCGGCTCGGCCACCAACGTTCAGTTGCAACTGGTTGACGCAGCTTCTAACAACATTATCTCGGCGGGTAACAGCAACCAGCTTTTCAGCAACACCTTTGCTGCCCTGGTCAATGGCGAAGCTGACATGCCTTACGCCGTACGCTACTACGCCACTGGCGCAACTACTGCAGGTACTGTAGTGGGCTCCGTGACCTACTCGATCAACTACCAGTAAGTCTGTCTCCCCTTGCACGCTCGGCCCGCCGGGCCGGCGTGCACTACTGGCGAGGTGAATCATGTTTTGTATCAAAACAGTTCGACGCACCGTGGTGCTGACGCTTGCCGCGTTGGTGTGTTCCCAGGCAATGGCCGGAGTGGTGATCACCGGGACTCGACTGGTTTATCCAGCGAATCAGAAAGAAATCACCGTCAAATTGGACAACAACGGCACGCGTCCGGCCCTGGTGCAATCCTGGGTCGATACAGGTGATGTGAAATCGAGCCCCACCAGTTCGAAAGCACCTTTTGTGCTCTCGCCGCCGGTGGCCCGTATCGACCCCAGCAAAGGCCAGAGCCTGCGCCTGATGTTTACCGGTGCACAGTTGCCGGCAGACAAAGAGTCGGTGTTCTGGCTCAACGTTCTGGAGATCCCGCCCAAGGCAGAAGGGCCGGTGGATCTCAACGTCTTGCAGATGGCTTTCCGTTCGCGGATCAAGATTTTCTACCGTCCCGTCGACTTGCCGGGCACACCCTCCGATGCGCCTTCGCAAGTGAAGTGGAAGGTAGTCAAGGAAGGTCAAGGTTATGCCTTGCAGGCATCCAACCCGAGTGCATTTCATGTGTCTCAGGTTGAGCTGGCCCTGGTGGTGGGTAACCAACGTTACGAAAGTGAAAACGGCATGGTAATGCCGGGCGAGACCAGGCTATTTGCCCTGCCCACGCTCAAGTCGATGCCAGGTAACGGTGCCCAGGTCGAGTTCAACGCCATTAACGATTACGGTGCATTGGTGCCGACCAAGTATCCGCTGACTCCCTGACTATTTCGCGAACGCTTTAACGGCCGAGTAACTTCTCATGTCGACTTACTTACACCGCAGGGTTCACTCTGCGGTACGCCCTCGCTTTGCCCTGAATGTGGCATTGGGGATTTGCCAAGTCGCTGTAATTGCCCCGTTACTGTCTGTGGCCCAGCCAACGTTTGCTGAAGATATTCAATTCAACGACGCTTTTTTGCCTGAAGATTCGCGCACCCTCGACCTGAGTCAGTATCAGCAGGGTAACCCGGTGTTGCCGGGTCAATACCGCGCTGACGTTGCGGTAAATGGCAGGTTGGTCAATCGCCAGGACATCCGTATTGATGCCGCTGCCGATGGCAGTCATCCAACCGTCTGTTTCAGCCGCGGCATGCTGGAACTGATCGGGGTCGACATGCACAAGTTGACGCCTGAAGCGACCCTGACTGTCGAGAGCAACCCGCCATGCCTGGATATCGCGAAGCTGATCGAGGCTTCCAGTGCGACGTTTTTACCTTCCAGTCAGCAACTGGACATCAGCATTCCGCAGATCGCCCTGCGGCGTGACGCCCGTGGCACTGTCAGCCCTGAGTTGTGGGACCGCGGCGTGAGCGCCGGGATCCTCAGCTACTCGTTCAACAGCAACCACAACAGAACCGACAGCGGTAACGACGATACGGCGTACCTGGGGTTGAACGCAGGGTTGAACGTGGGTGACTGGCGTTTGCGGCATAACGGTTCGGCGTCCTGGCAGAAAGAAACCGGGCAGCAATACCAGGTGCTGAACACTTACGCTCAGCGGGACGTGACGTCGCTCAAAAGCCAACTGACCGTGGGCGAGGCCAATACCTCTGGCGAGATCTTCGACACATTGGCCTATAAAGGCGTGCAACTGGGTACCGATGACCGCATGTTGCCCCAGTCACAGCGCGGTTATGCCCCGGTGATCCGTGGCATCGCGCGTACCAGTGCGCGGGTGTCGGTGAGTCAGGCGGGGAATTTGTTGTACGAGACGACCGTAGCGCCGGGCGCCTTTGTGATCGACGACCTGTACTCCACCGGTTACGGCGGCGACTTGAGCGTTACCGTTCACGAAGCCGATGGTAGCGAGCAGAGTTTTGTCGTGCCGTACTCATCCACGGCTGAGTTGCTGCGTCCCGGTACGTCTCGTTTCAGCGTGACGTTGGGTGAAACCCGGGACAACTTCGTCGATCAACAATCCAAGCTGCTGCAAGGCACTTATCAGCGTGGCTTGAGTAACCTGTTCACCGGTTACGCCGGTACCCAGGCCAGTGACGATTACTTCTCTGCCCTGGCTGGGATGGCATTCAGTACGCCCGTCGGTGCGGTGGGCGTGGATATCACGCAAGCCCAGACCAACCTGAAAAGCGCTACCGCCAGCGGTCAGAGTGCGCGGATTACCTACAGTAAAAACATTGTCAGCACTGGCAGTAACTTCTCCGTCGCCGCCATGCGCTTTTCCACGGAAAACTACCTGAGCTTCAGCGACGCCATGCAGATTCTCGACGCCGAGCGCAGCGGGCTGGACACCAGTGAGTACGCCCGTGCCCGTAGTCGTCTGACCTTGACTGCCGACCAGAGCCTGGGCGAATGGGGGCAAGTGGCGTTCAGCGGTTACTTGCAAAACTATTGGAATCAGTCGGGCAGTGACCTGCAGTACCAGCTCAGCTACAACAAGCAGGTGCGTTCGGTGACCTATGGTGTGAGTGCCAACCGCAGTCGCATTGGCCAAGGTGATATGGACAGCAGTTTGCTCTTCACCCTCAGCATGCCGATAGAGTTTGGCTCCCCGGTCAACCGTCCCCAACTGTCCGCACGGGTCATACGTGACACCAATAACCAATACAGCGAGCAGGCGACGTTGAGCGGTACTGCCGGTGAAGACCGCCAATACAGCTATGGCGTAACCGCCGGGCACGATGGCGGCAGTCGTTCCAACAGCACTTCGGTCACGGGTCAGTACACCAGTCCCAAGGCTTTGGTTGGCGGGTCTGTGAGTCGTGGCGAGGATTACGACAGTCTGTCGCTCAACGCCAGTGGCAGCGTAGTCGCCCATTCCAATGGCGTGACCCTGACCCCCTATCGTGGAGAAACGATGGCGGTGGTGACTGCTGAAGGCGCCGAAGGCGCGAAAGTGGTGGGTTTTCCCGGGTTGAAATTGGATGGCTCCGGCAACGCGGTGGTGCCGTACCTGCGTCCTTATGAATTGAACGAAGTTGCCATTGATCCCATCGGCACTTCGATGGACATCGAGTTGACCGAGACCAGCCAACAGGTTGCCCCGCGCGCGGGTGCCGTCGTTGCGCTGAAGTACGGCACCAATAATGGCCAGGCGTTGTTGCTCAACGTCTCGCTCGCCGATGGCCAGCCGTTGCCGTTCGGAGCCAGTGTGGTCGATGACCGAGGCGTGTCGGTGGGCATGGTCGGGCAGGGCGGGCAGCTCTACGCCCGGGTCAAGGAAGGCGCACGCCGGTTGTTGATCAGTTGGGGCAACAAGGCCGAGCAGCAATGCGCCTTATCGTTGCCGGTGGGTAAGAGCGACAAGCAACAACTGTTGCAGGTGGATGTGGTGTGTTCGCAGGCCCAATCAGCCAATAGCGTGGCTGCTGTAAGCAGTGCCGAGAGGATTCAGTGATGACGATGATGCGAATATTCAGGTTGGGTGCGGCGCTGATCGGGCTTGCGCTGGTGACTGGCGTGGCGATGGCTGACTGTAACTTCATCAACGGCTATGGGCCGGCGGTGGCAACGATGCCATTGCAGGCAGGCAACATTACCGTAGGGCGTGATGTGCCATTGGGTGCGGAAATCTATCGTCAGACTTTTAGCAACGCCAAAGCCGCCTATAGCGTCACCTGTGGGACTAATACGGGGGCGGTGAACGCCCAGTATGAGTTGGTCAGCAAACCCCTGCCGCTCTCTGCCTGGATGGGGGCGCCGTGGGGCGGCAATGTCTACCAGACGGGGGTCGCCGGCATTGGCGTGGTGGTCTTGACCTCAGGCGTAGGCACCTACCCGATGCCGTACACGGCTCAAGTGTTGAATTGCCCATTGGGTAACAACTGCACATGGAGCCCGGCGGCTTCCGGGGCCTTCATCCTCTCGTTCATCAAGATTGGGCCTGTCTCGGCAGGCACCATACAGGGCTCCCAATTGCCCACCATGAGCATGAACTGGAACTCTTCCAACGCCTTGTTTGTGCAGCGAGTCAACTTCAGCGGTAGCATCAACATTGTCTCGCGCACCTGCACGACCCCAAACGTGGTAGTGGAAATGGGCTCCCACAAAGTCGGTGAGTTCTCTGTCCCCGGCAGCGTAACGGGGTGGAAAGATTTTTCGATCAATTTGTACAACTGTCCGGCATTCCATGGCTTCTACAAAGCCAGCGGTCCCGGTTGGGGCACTGACGGTGTCGTCACCAACCTTAACAAGCGCCAGGCGAACGTCCTGCAGGTGCGTATCGACCCGACGCTGGGTGCATACAATCCGGCCCAGGGCATCCTCAGTCTCAATCCCAGTGCCCCGGGCGACAGTCCGGCGGCGACGGGAGTCGGTCTGCAAATCGGCACCGGCTCGGGTACGCCGTTCCCGCTGTCGGTCTTGCGTCCCAGCGGCATAACCCCTTCCGGGATTGAAGGAGGGTTCTATAGCATCCCGTTGAAGGCGCGGTACTTCCAGTTCGGGGGCAGTGTGACACCGGGGCCGGCCAATGCGACCGCCACGTTCACGCTGGATTATCAATAAGCAGTGGGGGGAGGCGCCGGTGCAGTGGTTGCACCGCGACTGAACCATCCCGGTATACCAACCCCAACAAGCCCCTTTAGCTTATTGATCATTGTGCTCAAATGAATTGGCGAGATAGTCAATTAGCGAGCGTACGGAAGGCAGTAGGCCTCGGCGCGAGGGGAATACGGCGGTGATCACCCCTTCATCGGGCTTCCATTGTGGAATGAGCGTCAACAAACGACCGTCGGCGATTTCTTCCCGGACCACGGTCAACGGCATGCTGGCAATGCCGACCCCCTGAAGCACTGCACTTTTCAGTACTGCCATATCGTCGCTGACCAAGCGCGGAATATGGCTGATGAGTGCGGTGGCCCCGTTGGGGCCGTTCAAGTGCCAGTTGTAATTCGGCAGCGGTGCTCCCCAGTGGATACTTGGAAGATCCACCAGGTCCGTCGGTAGTTCCAACCGTGGATAGCGCTGCATGAAAACCGGGCTGGCAACCAGTACCTGTGGACTCCTGGCCAGGACTTTCATGACCAAGTCACTACTTTCCAGCGGTGGAAAACATAAGCTCAAGGCGATGTCATATCCCTCGCTGATGACATCAACCCGGCGGTTGAAACTCTTTACATAGAGTTCCACCGAAGGGCATTGCGCCATGAACTTGCCCAGTAGTGGGGCTACCCAGAAATTCAGCAGTGGCGTGGTGCAACTCAGGCGAATCACCCCTCGGGGCTCTGACCGGCTCTGTTCGATGACATCTTCCGCCGACTCAGCTTCCGCCATCATGGCCACGCAATGGCGGTAATAGGCCTGACCGATATCGGTAACCTGGAATTGCCTGGTCGAGCGTTGAATAAGGCGTACGCCCAGCCGCATCTCCAACTGACTGACCCGTCGACTCAAGGTGGATTTTGGCATGTTGAGGGCGCGACCTGCGGGAGCGAAGCCGGCATGTTCCACCACTTTTGCGTACAGAAAGAGTTCATTGAGATCAATCACTAGAGGCCTCGATCGTTCCATTTTTGAGACTGTGAAGTCTAATCCAGCCACTACCGGCATCCAACCTCCACGACTAAGGTTCGTTCCCTCAGGTCTTTTGGCAACCGTCCTGCTCTGCACAGGGCGAATCGATGAGCCCCTGGTTGGCCATGGTCCTTTTGTCATGATTAGCGAAGTAGAAATAGTCCAGGCCATCGCCGACTTCAACAACGGCTATGTTGAACAGACCCCCTTGATCATTTTGCAGTGTCATTGCTTGGCATTGCGAAACCTGTCGGCCGCGAGGCCGTCTTTTCTCAAAGGAGCACGTTATGAGTACCCCGGCGAACTTCAATAACCAAAGACCCGTCATTGATCCTTCCAATGCCGTCATGCTGTTGATCGACCACCAGAGTGGTCTGTTCCAGACCGTGGGCGATATGCCGATGCCCGAGCTACGCCTGCGTGCTGCGGCGTTGGCTAAAATGGCGTCCCTGGCCAAGATCCCGGTCATTACCACGGCCTCTGTGCCGCAAGGCCCGAATGGTCCATTGATCCCTGAGATTCATGAAAATGCTCCTCACGCCCAATATGTGGCGCGCAAGGGTGAGATCAATGCTTGGGACAACCCCGAATTTGTGGCTGCAGTGAAAGCCACGGGCAAGAAGCAACTCATCATCGCCGGCACCATCACTAGCGTGTGCATGGCGTTCCCGGCAATCAGCGCCGTGTATGACGGTTATCAGGTCTTCGCTGTGGTGGATGCGTCCGGCACCTACAGCAAAATGGCCCAGGAAATTACGCTCGCCCGAGTGGTCCAGGCCGGTGTGGTGCCGATGGATACCGGTGCTGTTGCATCTGAGATACAAAAATCCTGGAACCGCGACGATGCACAACAATGGGCTGAGGTGTACACCAAGATTTTCCCGGCCTATCAGTTACTGATCGAAAGCTACATGAGGGCTCAAGACGTAGCAAAAAACAATGAAGTGCTGGATTCCCAGCGCAAGTAATCGGGTACGTCACGGGGGGAGTTCCCCTCATCAGATGAAGCCCTCGGGGCTTGCGTTGTTCACCAGGAGAATGAAAATGTCCACTGCCTATAAACGTCTGGATAAAGATCAAGCGGCTGTGTTGTTGGTCGACCATCAGACCGGTCTGTTGTCGCTGGTCCGCGACATCGACCCGGACAAGTTCAAGAACAATGTGTTGGCGCTGGCCGATCTGGCCAAGTACTTCAAACTGCCGACCATTCTCACCACCAGCTTTGAAACGGGGCCGAACGGCCCGTTGGTGCCGGAGTTGAAAGCGTTGTTCCCCGACGCCCCTTACATTGCTCGTCCAGGCCAGATTAATGCTTGGGACAACGAGGATTTCGTCAAGGCCATCAAAGCCACTGGTAAAAAGCAACTGATCATCGCCGGGGTGGTGACCGAAGTCTGCGTAGCATTTCCGGCACTGTCGGCGATTGAGGCCGGTTTTGAAGTATTTGTGGTGACCGACGCCTCCGGCACCTTCAATGCCCTGACCCGCGATTCAGCCTTGAACCGCATGTCGTCTGCCGGCGCACAACTGATGACCTGGTTCGGCTTGGCCTGTGAGCTGCACCGCGACTGGCGCAACGATATCGAAGGGCTGGGAACGTTGTTCTCCAACCACATTCCGGACTATCGCAACTTGATCACCAGCTACACCAAGCTGACTTCTGACAAGTAAGTGCGGAGCAGGGCGGCATCAGCGCCGCTGGCTTTTTGTAAGTGTCGAAACAGGCCCTGCTCTATCGGGGCCTGTTCCTGTCGGGAGTTGAGTTCAAAGCCTGGCCACAGGAGAGATAAAAATGAGCAATCAAGAACCCGAATGCCAACTGTCGAACTCATCGGATTGCCCGATGCAAGCCGGTGGCCGGACGATCCAGCGCATTAGCGCACGCTCTGCGCAAGTCGGTGGGGGGATCACCGTCAATCGCCTGATGCCCTCGCGCCAGCGGCGGATGATCGGTGCCTGGTGTTTTCTCGATCATGCGGGTCCGGCAGTGTTCCAGAGCCATGCCGGCCTGCGCGTCGGCCCCCATCCCCATATCGGCCTACAGACCTTCACCTGGATGATCAAAGGTGAAGTCCTGCACCGCGATAGCCTGGGTAACGTACAGGTGATCAGCCCCGGGCAAGTGAATCTGATGACTGCCGGGCGAGGTATCACGCACACCGAGGTTTCGTTGCCCGAAGAGCATCATCTGCATGCTGCGCAGCTATGGATTGCCTTGCCCGATGCCCACAAGGACTGCGCCCCGGCGTTCGATCACTACGCACAACTGCCGGTCTGGGATGAAGGCGCGATGCGCTTCACCTTGTTGGCGGGACATTTCGCCGGTCATACAGCGCCCAGCCGTATCTACTCCCCGTTGGTTGGGCTGGATGTGTGGAGCCAGGGCGCGAGCAGCGTTCGATTGGCCGTGGAGCCCGAATTCGAATACGGCATCCTGCCTCTCGAAGGAACGTTCTCGATCAATGGGCAGGCCTTTGCCAGCGATGAGTTGGCCTACCTGGGACGTGGCCTCAACGAGATTGAACTGTCATCGACGGCGGGCGCTCGTGCCTTGTTGTTAGGCGGTGAACCCTTTGAGGAAGAAATACAGCTGTGGTGGAACTTCGTCGGCCACAGCAAACAGGAGATTGCCCAGGCCCTTGAAGCCTGGAACAGTCGCGACCTGGACCGCTTCGGGGACGTTGAAGGTTTCGACGGTGAGCGCCTCGTGGCCCCGCCATTGCCATGGCAGCGTGGGTAATGCCAGGGAATAGCGCACGTTCATGCAACCACTGATCAACTACTTCAAGGTCGTGTTCAACCCCGGGCTAGGGGTGCTGCTGTTTGCCTTGCGCACAGTCGCCGCCGGCCTGTTGACGCTGTACCTGGCGTTCATTTTCGATCTGGATCAACCGAAATGGTCGGTGATGGCGGTGATCATCGTCAGCCAGCCGCTGGGGGGCATGGCTCTGCAACGAAGCTTTTCGCAGATCATTGGCACCACGGCAGGGGCGGCGGTGGCGGTGCTGATCATGGCGATCTTTCCTCAGGCGCCACTGCCATTCATCATCACCCTGGCTCTGTGGTTGGCGATATGCACGGCCGGGGGCACCCTGCTGCGCTACACCAGTTCACACGCGTTCGTGCTCAGCGGCTTCACTGCGGTAGTGGTGGCGCTCCTGGCAGTGCCCGAGCAGGACAACACGCTGATGTTGGCCATTACCCGAATTACCGAGACCTTGTTGGCGGTGGCCTGCGTCTGCGTGGTCAGTCTGTTGACCGCACGCCCGGAGGCGGTGGCCCGGGGTTACTTCGCCAAGGTCGATCTAGTGCTCAAGCTGATGGCGCAACACGCGGCGGCAGTGATCCGTACCGAAGAAAGCGAGGCCGACTTTCATAAGCGTCAACTGCAACTGCTGGGGGAGATCAGCGCACTGGAGGGTTTGCGTCGGCACTTGTATTTCGATGCCCCGCGCTTGCGCAGCGCCAACGGCCTGGTGCAGTTACTGGGTAATCAGTTGGTGTTGCTGACCTCGCGCCTGACGGTCCTGCGCCATCAACGCAAATTGATCGCCGAGCGCTGGGAAGGCGAGCTTCCGGAGCATATCCAGCGCTTACGCGAAGACGAATTACTGTTTCTCGACGAGTTGGCCAGTCAGGGTCGTTCGCTGTCCAGCGAAGCCCGGCATCAGTTCAAGGTGCTCCAGCAGCGCTTCGATCATCTGGCGGAAAAAGCCGAGCGTCTGAGCGAAAACCTGCCGGCCACCTTGCGTTCGCTGGCGTGGGCACTGCGCTGGGAGCAGGCTCGGCTGCTGCAACAACTGGAGGAAATCCTCGAGCTCAGTGACGCGATTCAGAACGGTCGCGAGGCCAGCTGCGTCTACCAGCAGCCCCGCAGCAATCCACTGCACCTGGACTTTCGACTGGCCGCGATGAATGCCGTGCGCGCCTTTACCGCGTTGCTGGTATCCGGGCTGATCTGGATCGAAACCGGGTGGGATGGGGCCCGTGCCGGGATGATTCTGGTGGGTATTCTGTGTTCGTTGATGGCGACCTTTCCACGGCCATTGCTGGCCAGCCAGAACTATGTACGCGGCCTCGGCCTGGCGCTGATTGTCTCGGCGATCTACCAGTTCATGCTTGTGCCCGCGATCGGTGATTTCGAAATGCTCGCGCTGATTCTCGCACCGCTGCTGTATGTGATCGCGGTGGGATTGGCCAGTCCGGCGACTGCCGGAATCGGCATGGGCCTGGGCCTGTCGACCTTTCTGATGGTCGGCCCACAAAATATCGGAGCCTGGCAGAACACCGCCATCCAGTGGTTCGAGTTCAGTGGCGCCTATGTCTGTGCCGGTGTGCTGTCTTTGCTGGTGTATTCGTGGGTGTTTCCCTTCAATCCGGCACAGCGTATCAATCGGCTGTTTCGTGAGACTCGCGAACAGGTGTATCTGCTGCTCAAGACCTCGGCCGCCGATGAGCAGCAGTTTGCCTTTGAAAGCCGCATGGTTGATCGCCTGACAATGATGCTGGGGTTGCTGCCGGCGGCCAATGACCCACGCAGCAATCAACTCTATGAAGTCAGCCTGGCGTGCATGGCGCTCGGAGTGGCCCTCAATCAGCTCAAGCAGCAAGGGCAGGGCAATGCGCTGATGAGCCCGCAGCTCAAGGACCGATTGCAATCAGTGCTGCAGCAGTCCGGGCGCCTGGTTGCGGATCGCCCTGGGGTTGACCTGCAGCGCTTGACCGCAGAGTTGCGCCAACTGGGCGACGAACTGGACCAACTGCATTCCGGTGAATTGGCAGCGGGGCATGAGCACCTGTGGTCAGTCTTCCGCATCCGCGTGGCCCTGCTGATCGTGGCCGCGTTCATCGAACGTTATCGCGAATTTCTTCAACCTGTGGACACAGGAGTCCCGGCCCTTGCCCATTGATTTCGAAATAGGCGGGGTCTACTTGCCGCCCATTGCCCAGGCCTTGCTGTTGGCCTTGCCGATTTTCCTGTTGCTGGACTGGGGGTTGCGCCGGGTCGGGTTGCTCAGGTTTGTCTGGCATGAAGCCCTTTTTGAAGGTGCGCTGTATGCCTGCGTGTGCGCGGTGGTGATTTTGCTGATGGGTGCCTCATGAAAATGAATAAGAAAATCGTCGCCCAACTGGTGACCGTGGTCGTTGTCGGACTGGCCGTGGTGCTCGGTTGGTTTGCCTGGGAGCACTACACCCGTTCGCCCTGGACTCGTGATGCGCGGGTTCGCGCCGATGTGGTGACGCTGTCCGCCGATGTCTCGGGGCGCATCGTCAGCCTGCACGTGCAGGATAACCAGCACGTGGAGAAGGGCCAGTTGCTGCTGCAAATCGATCCTGCACGCTACGCGTTGGCGGTCGAACATGCCAAGCGCTCAGTCGAGGTGGCGAAGGCGACGCAGGGTCAATCCCAGGCGGCGATCATCTCCAGTGAAGCACTGCTCAAGCAGCGCCAGAGCGAGGAACGCAGGAGAAGGACCCTTAAACAGGGTTTTGCAATCTCCGGCGAGGAGTGGGAGAAGGCCAGCACTGAAGTCGCGGTTGCCCGTGCGGACCTGCTGAGCAACCAGGCCAACCTGGGTCTGGCGCAAGCCAATGTGCAATTGGCCATTGCGGCATTGACCCAGGCCGAACTGGACCTGCAACGAACTCGCGTGACGGCACCTGTCAGCGGTTACGTGACAAACCTGCTGACCCGCGAAGGCGATTACGCCAGTGCGGGTAGCGCGCTGCTGGCGCTGGTTGACAGTGACTCGTTTTATCTCAGTGGCTACTTCGAGGAAACCAAGCTGCCGCGAATAGCGGTGGGCGACCGGGTACAAATCCACCTGATGAGTGGTGAGGCGTTCGGCGGAATCGTGCAGAGCATCGCCTTTGCCATTACCGATCGGGAGAACTCTCCGGGCAATCGCCTGCTAGCCAACATCAACCCCAGCTACACCTGGGTGAAACTGGCCCAGCGGGTACCCGTCAGGATCCAGATAGACCCGCAATACGCTCGCAAGGGCAGCCTGCGTGCGGGCACCACGGCCACCGTGACGGTGCTCGAAAGGTAGGCGTCGCGGCTACATCGACAACGCGTTGGCAAAAGGTGCTCATCACTGGGGCAGGTCAAACGCCGATGAGTACCGCGTGATTGTGGATTATCCGTTCAGGATTTTTTTACCAGCAACATAAGAAGGCATGGCATGCGCCAACAGGCAGGGTTAATCAAGGTCATCGGCATCGGCTCGTTTTTTGTTTGCCTATCGAGCGAGGCCGATAGCGTCAGCTTGCCGCCCTTGGCATTGGGCAATGCGAGTTTCATGGATGGAGTGGCAGGCCCGGGGATGCTGTTTGAATTGCCCGCGCAAATCTATCGCAGCAACTCGGCGCGTGATGCCCAAGGCCATGCTTTACCGGGAACGCAAAAAGTTCGTAGCAGTACCGTGCTTCCGCATTTTGCCTACTTCAGTTCCAACACCTTCCTGGGGGCCAACTACGGAGCCGAGGTGCTGCTGCCGATGGTTCATCTGGACCTGGATATCGACCAAGGCCCCGACGGCAGTCGTACGCGACAGGGCGACATGGTCATCAGTCCTCTGCTGTTGCAGTGGTCGCCGCGCTCGGTTCTTGGCAGGCCTTACTGGCAACGGTTGAACTTTGTTTTTTCGTTGCCTACGGGATCCTACAGCGCTGACTCGGATATCAATACCGGCAGCAATGTCTGGGTGTTTAACCCCCATTATGTGTTCACCTGGGAACTGACTGATCGCCTGGAAGTCAGCGGTCGCTTTCACTATGCGTGGTCGAGTCGCAACCATGATCCGGCGTCCGCGTTAAAGGCCGACAGCATCCAGCCCGGGGAGGCCATCCACAGTAATCTGGCGGTTTCCTATGCCGTGTCCGACAACTGGCGGTTAGGCGTGGCGGGTTATCAGCTCAAGCAAATCAGTGATGACCGGATCGACGGCCATCGCCAGCAAGATTCACGCGAGCAAGTGCTGGGGATCGGGCCTGGCGTGATGTATCAGCAAGGAAAGCAGACATTGTTTGCCAACCTGTATTTTGAAAGCGGGGCTGAAAATCGCTCGCAGGGAACACAACTGACGTTGCGTTACCTGCACGCATTCTAGTTCTCGATTTCGCGCGGTTTAGCGGGCCGCAGGCAACAATCCCTTGATGAAGATTGAGATGGTCTCCGTGATCAGCTGTTCACGTTCCAATTTCGAAGGGCACTTGCCAAGACCGAGCAAGCAGCGCAATTGCAGGTCGCCTGTCAGGGCGTCGAGGAAAATCTTTGCGCGGATATCGGCGTTGCCTGGCACGATCAGCCCGGTTTCCTGGGCCCAGGTGAAGTACTCGGCCAGGCAGTTGTAAGCAGTCGCCGGAGCTGCGTCAAAGAACGACTGGGCCGCGTCTGGAGCACGCAGCGCTTCAGCGACGATCAGCCGGTGCAAAGCGATGGTGCGGGGCGATAGCACCACATCCAGGAAGATCCCCGCAATGCTCGACAGGGCCTCCTGCAAGGGCCGTTGCTTGAGATCCATGTGGGTGAGGGGGCTGACGTTCTCAGCGCAGAGCTGCTGGATAATCGCGGCGAACAGCCCCTCTTTGCCGCCAAAGTAGCTATAGATCGTGCGCTTTGATCCGCCGGTTTTTGCAATGAGCCCGTCAACGCTGACCCCGGAGTAACCCTCCGTGAGGAACATGTCCGTCGCTACCTTGAGAATGCTTTGACGCTTCGCTGTTTGCCGGGGGGTTTCCATGTGTCTCGGGTATTCCTGAAAGTACATTACGAAGTTCGCCATAGCGTACGCCGCTCGGTGTATGCGTTCCAGCCGGACAGGCGTACACCGGGCGCAAGCTCGGGCCAGAATATTTTATAAAAAGCCATTCTGCACGCTTGACGAGCATTTCGTTTGGGTGCACCTTTCACCCTGACGGTACGGTAACGTACCGTACCATTCCGTAAGAGCATAATAACAACAGAGGTACAGATCATGCGTTTTGTACAATTTTCAGAAGACGGCGCTAAAGGGCTGGCCGTCGACCAAGCGGGCATCCTGCGTGGCCTGAACGAAAATGAAGCAGGCTACCCCGGTTCACTGCACTCCCTGCTCAATGCAGGCGCAGGTGCGCTGAAGGCCGCCCACAATCGCTTGAGCGATGCACGTTTACTTGACCCTTCGCAAATACGCTACCTGCCGCCCCTCGAGCGTCCGGGCAAGATTGTCTGTGTCGGCTTGAATTATGCCGATCACACCAAGGAAAGCCCGTACGAGCAGCCGTCCTATCCAACCTTTTTCCCTCGATTCGCTTCGAGCCTGATCGGTCATGGCGAATCCATTATTCGTCCGCGCGTCTCCGAGCAACTGGATTTCGAGGGTGAATTGGCGGTTGTTATTGGCATCGGTGGTCGGCATATCTCCAAGGATCGTGCGCTGGAGCATGTTGCCGGTTATGCGATCTTCAACGAAGCCTCGATCCGCGATTACCAGTTCAAATCGCCGCAATGGACGATTGGCAAGAACTTCGACGCCACCGGCGCCTTTGGCCCGACCTTCGTCAGTGCTGACGAACTGCCGCCAGGTGCAAGCGGCCTGAGCCTGGTGACCCGTCTCAATGGTGCGATCGTGCAGCAAGGTAATACTGCCGACATGGTTTTCAGCGTCGCTGACCTGATTTCCATCCTCAGCGAAGCGGTCACTTTGGAGCCCGGTGATGTCATCGTCACTGGCACGCCTGCAGGGATCGGCTGGGCGCGCCGCCCACCCCTGTTCATGAAGCCGGGTGACCTGTGCACAGTAGAGATTGAAGGGCTCGGCACGCTGAGCAGTCCAATCGCAGACGAGCAACCACCGGCCTGAATCCAGGCGGGCGTTTTTGCTTTCGAGATAGCGGAACAATTGACCCGGTTTAACCTGTGGTCGATGGCTGACGCACCACCCAAGGCAGTCACATTTCTACCGAACTGCATGGCCGTTCGCGGACTCGGCTGCCCTGAAATCGATCGGCCTGCTGTTCCTCCCCTTGAAGGGTGTACCCGAGTAAATCCGGCCGGGTAACCCTGAGTTTTGTCGCTGGCCCGCTTCTAGAGGCACCACTCTGCAAGCGGCCAAGGAGGCACTATTGTGTTGCAGATAAAAGACATCAACCACGTCGTCTACCGTCACCCCGATCTAGCAGTGATAGAGCACTTCCTGACCGACTTCGGTCTGGTCGTCATGCACCGTACCGAACAGCGGCTTTACCTGCGTGGGGCCTGTTCACTGCCTTATGTGTACATCGCCGAGAAAGCCGAGCACAGCAGCTTTGGAGCCATTGCTTTTGCTGTCGAGACGCTCGATGACCTGCAACAGGCAGCACGACTGCCTGGCGCTTGCTCCATCCAGGCGATTGATGGCCCCGGGGGCGGGCAATGCGTCGTACTGCACGACCCGTCCGGCCGCCGCATCGAACTGGTCCACGGCATTGAACCGGTGGGTGCGTTAACCCTGCGCGCGGCGTTGACCATCAACTCGGCCCAAGACAAACAGCGCTTCGGCGACGTGCAGCGGCCCGGTAAAGGTGCCGCGCAGGTGTTGCGTCTCGGACATGCGGCAATCGGTGTGCAGGACATGGTCGCGCATCTGGACTGGTACACGCAGGTGCTTGGCATGTTGCCCTCCGATCTGGTGGTTGAAGAACCCAATCGAAATTGCCCGACTGCTGCCTTCCTGCGATTGAATCGCGGGAGTGCATGGACCGACCACCACACCATTGCCCTGTTTCAGGCGGAGAAGGATTTCGTCCATCACGTCTCTTACGAGGTGCAGGACTTCGACGCGCAGTGCCTGGGGCATGCCTGGATGACCCAACAAGGTTGGCGGCCGTTCTGGGGCGTTGGTCGGCATGTGTTGGGCAGCCAGATCTTCGACTACTGGAGTGACCCGTCCGGCAACCTCATCGAGCATTTCACCGACGGCGACCTCTTCAATCAGGACTCACCCTCCGGCTTCACCCAAGCCTGCGACGACAGCCTTTATCAGTGGGGGCCTCCGATGTCGGTGGAGTATTTCCTTGGCGGCAAATGTGCGGCCAAACAGACCACTCCCCGATCTGCAACGTTGCGCCAGCGCCGCGGTTGATCAATCGTTAGAGGACAGATGCCATGAACCAAGCAATCACAGGGCAGGGGCTCGACCTGTTGTTTCGTCAGGCCAGAAGCCAGAACGGTTGGCTCGACCAACCGGTGAGTGATGACACCCTCAAAGAACTGTATGACCTGATGCGCTGGGGGCCGACCAGCGCCAATGGGTGCCCGGCACGCATCGTGTTTGTGCGCAGTGCCGAGGCCAAGCAGCGCTTACTGCCGGCATTGAGCGCTGGCAACATGGAAAAGACGTTGAGCGCGCCAGTGACCGCAATCATCGGTTATGACACCCGCTTCCATGAGCAACTGCCCAAGCTGTTTCCCCACAACCCCGGTGTGCGCGATTGGTTCGCCGGGCAGCCTGAACTGATTGAGTCCACGGCCCTGCGCAACAGTTCAATGCAGGGCGGCTACTTCATCCTGGCAGCCCGTGCACTGGGGCTCGACTGCGGTCCAATGTCCGGATTTGACCATCAATGGGTGGACCAGGAGTTCTTCACCGCAGGCGCCGGGCGATCGCATGCATTCGCCGGCATGCAGATCAAATCGAACTTCCTCTGCAACCTCGGTTATGGCGACCCGGGCAAGTTGTTTTCACGCAGCCCCCGTCTCGACTTCGAAGAGGCTTGCTCACTGCTGTAGCTGTTTGCACAACGATCAAACATGCAATTCCTCCAGCCCGACTGATTGAGCGCTGCGGCTCATCGCGCTCAATCAATCGGTCAGGTAAAACAACAACAAAAAGGAAAACACCTCTATGAAGTCCATTTCGAAATGGCATGTACTTGTCGGCGGTTTCCTGGCTTATCTATTCGATGCCATGGAAATCATCCTGCTTACCATCGCCTTGCCAGTTATCCGCCAGGACCTTGGCTTGACCTTTAACGAGGCCGGTATGCTCGCTTCGGCGACTCTGCTCGGTATCGGATTCAGTAGCATCACCACCGGTTGGTATTCCGACAATTATGGTCGACGCAAAGCGCTGCTCATATCGCTGATGGTTTTCGGTGTACTGACCACGCTGGTAGCAACCACCCACAACTGGGGATTGCTCTTGCTGCTGCGATTCCTTTCCGGGTTGGGATTGGGTGGAGTCTGGGGAATTGTCTCAGCCTATGTGACAGAGACCTGGCCTGCACATCAGCGCGCACGGGCGATCGGTTTTGTGCTGAGTTCCTTTCCGATTGGTGCCGCGATCGCGGCATTGGCGGCGGCAACGCTGCTGCCAGACTGGAAAGTACTGTTCATGCTGGCGGGTATCTCGACGCTTATCCCGGTGGCCTACATCTTTTTCTTTGTTCCCGAATCTCGTGAGTGGCAAGAGCAGAGAGCCAAGAGCATTGCCAGCCCCCAGCTACATAAGAATGTATCGGTCGGCGAAATCTTTGCCCCTGAACTTCTCCGGTTGACCTTGCTGGGCACCCTGGCAGCCAGTTGCGCGGTCATCGGATTCTGGGGCGCGAGCACCTGGTTACCCACCTACCTGGTGCAAGAACGTGGCCTGAACATCGCGATGATGGCCAACTTCATGGCGATCCTGAACATCGGCGCTTTCATCGGCATAAATGCCTTCGGTTTCATCGCAGACTCCATCGGCAAGCGTAACGCCACGCTGCTGTCGCTGCTGGGGAGTGCGGTGATGCTGTCGATCTATGCGCTCACGACGAATAACGCCATCTTGTTTTGGCTGGGGCCGATCTATGCCTTCTTCTATGCCTTCGCCAGCCTGTTCGCATCCTACTTCAGTGCCCTTTACCCCACACGAGTGCGCACTATCGGCGCCGGTTTCTGTTTCAACTTCGGCCGGGGGTTGGCGGCGTTTGCCCCATTGCTGTTGAGTGGCATCGCAACCAGCTACAGCTTGGCGCTTGGACTTCTGGTGTGTGCCGGCTTCTTCGCACTGGCAACCTTGACCATGCTGTTCATGCCTCAGGTGGAAATAGCCCAGGCGAGTCCCGCACAGAACGTGTCACTGGAAACTACTCGTCCCTGATCCAGAGGGTTCGCGAGCTATTCGATATCCATGCGCAGGGGTAATACATGTCAGAGCAACACGTAATACAACACTTGGCACAGTTGGAGGTACGCCGTCGCCAGGCGATGATCGATGGCGATATGGCGTTTCTCGAAAACCTATATACCGACGATCTTACCTATAGCCACTCGGATGGCCAAAGCGACAGCAAGGGCAGTTACCTTCAAGGCATGCGTGCAGGTGTCTGGAATTATCGGGGTTTCGAAAGCCGGCAAGAACAGATCCGCAGGGTAGGGGAGTGCGCCGTTGTCACGGGGCTGATCGACATGGACGTGATTATCCGAGGTGAACCCATGTTATTGAACTCGCGTTACATCAGTGTCTGGAGAGAGGCCGAAACCGGCTGGCAAATGATGGCCTGGCAGTCCACCCGGTATTCGAAAGTCTGAGGGCGATGGTCTGCGCGCGATATTGAATCACCCGCGTGGCGTTTTTTTCAGCAACTAACAGCACAGCGGACAACTTTATCCCGACCGTTACGGTTAATCGGGCACGGCGTACTTATGCCTGGAACTTATAGCGGTTGGAGATCTTCGTCGTCTTGCATGTCCCTACCGAACTGCTGACTTATTGGAATCTTGAATATGTACGTACAACAATTACAAAAAACGTATTTCAGGGCACTTCTGGCTGCGGGCGCAATGAGCCTGGCCTCGAATCACGCACATGCCAAAGACTGGAGCGATACCTTTATCGGCTTTCGCTATGGCACCGACTTCACTGAGCCGAGTGTCCAGGGCAAAGTCCAGAAGGAGATTTACCAACTGGGCCATGCCAGCGGCAATGAGACAGGCTCCAACTTCTTCAACCTCGACGTCCTCAAGTCCGACAGCAACGACCCTAAAAAAGACAGCGATTCAGGTGCCACTGAAGCCTACCTGGTCTATCGCCATCAACTGTTCCTGAGCAAGGTCTTTGACCGATCGCTGGCCTTCGGCCCGGTGAAAGAAGTAGCGCTGAGCAGCGGGGTAGAACTCAACTACAAAAACACCGAGTTCGCTACCCGTAAGCGCATGTTGGTCGTTGGACCGACGCTCAAGTTCGACGTGCCGGGTTACCTGGATATCAGTCTGCTTTACGCCATGGAGTGGAACCATTGCGGATTAAATGCGTGCCAGACCGAAAATATACAGTTCGATCCGTACTATGTGCTTCATATGGTTTGGGGGTTTCCTTTCCAGATGGGAAGTGTACCGCTCAAATTCCAGGGGTTTGCCAGCTACAAGACAGCAAAAGGCAAAGACTACTTCAAGGAGGATACGGCTGAAGAAAGTCTGGTTCGTGCGTCGCTGTTGGTCGATGTCGGGCAAATGACTTTTGGCACGAAAAACAAACTTCTGATCGGCCCGGGTTACGAATATTGGAAGCACAAATATGGCGCGATCAACAAGCCCGGGACTGACACCTACGCACCGACAATGCACCTTGAGTGGCATTTCTAAACTGGGTTATCTGATGTGTACGGCTTGAAAACATAAGCATTAGCAGCCCTGGCAAATACCCGCCCCCTTGTTGCTCCCTTGGTTTGGGGGGCGGTTTTAGGCGCCCTAGTGGCTAATACCGATCAGTTAAGCCCTTTTGTAGGAGCGAGCTTGCTCGCGAAGAACTCAACGGCGCCGCGTTTATACTGAATACACGCGTTATCGTTGACGTTTTTCGCGAGCAAGCTCGCTCCTACAATTGACAGCGTCGCTTAACTGATCGGCATTAGCCCTAGTGGCGCCTTTTTTTGCAGTCAATTTGCCGCTTTCACCGGGCGAATCTTGAACCAGATGGAGTACATCGCTGGCAGGAACACCAGCGTCATGACGGTCCCCACGAGGGTGCCGCCAATCAAGGTGTAAGCCAGCGTGCCCCAGAACACTGAGTGCGTGAGCGGGATGAATGCCAGGATCGCCGCCACTGCTGTGAGCAATACCGGGCGAGCGCGCTGTACAGTCGCTTCGACCACCGCATTGAACGGCTCAAGCCCGTCCTTGACGTTGTGATCGATTTGCCCGATCAGGATCAACGTGTTGCGCATCAGGATCCCGGAAAGTGCGATCAGCCCGACAAGGGCGTTGATCCCGAATGGCTGGTTGAACAGCAGCAGGGTCGGCACTACTCCAATCAATCCCAGCGGTGCGGTGAAAAACACCATCACCATCGCCGACATCGAACGTACCTGAAGGATGATGATCAGCAAGGTGATTGCGATCATGATCGGAAACAGTGGTACCAATGCCACACTGGCCTTTGCCGACTCTTCAATAGATCCAGCCTGCTCGATGCGATAGCCATCTGGAAGGCTGGCGATGATCGGCAGCAGTTCTTTCATTATCTTGTTGGAAACATCCGGTGGTTGCAGATCCTCGGCAATGTAACCGCGTACGGTGATGGTCGGTGCCCGGTCTCGACGGCGCAGAATCGGGTCCTCCATACGTACCCTGACCTCACCTATCTGTGAAAGGGGAATGCGCTGGCCGGCGGCGCCCACCAGTGTGAAACCCTCGATCTTCGCAGGATCCAACCGAATATCACCCGCTGCTCGTCCCACCACCTGCACTGAACGAATGTCTTCGCGCACAGAAGTGATCGGGATACCTGAGAGCAGGAACTGTAATTGCTGGGCAACTGCGCTCGACGTCAGCCCGAACGCTTGCAATCGATCCTGATCCACAGAGAAATGCAGCGTGGGCGTTCGTGGCCCCCAATCGCTGTTGACGGTGCGCATCAGCGGACTCGCCTGCATGACGGTTTCAATCCGCCCAGCGATCTCTCGCAACGTATCGGCATTCGGCCCCGTCACCCGGTACGCAACCGGAAACGGTGAGTAAGGACCGAACACAAGTTGCGTAACTCGAACCCGAGCCTCAGGTGCGAGCCCTTGAGCAACAGCCTCACGAATCCGTAGTTTGAGAGACTCGCGTGCCTCCTGGCTTTGCGTCAGTACAACGATCTTGGCGAACGATGGGTCCGGTAGCTCTGGTGCCATTGCCAGATAAAAACGCGGCGAACCCTGGCCGATATAAGACGTGACGATCTTTGCTGCATCCTGCTGTTGCAGCCATGCCTCGATTTTAGCTGTCGTGGCGCTGGTCACCGCAATGGCGGTGCCGTAGGGCATTTGCACTTCGATCAGTACTTCGGGACGATCCGATGTCGGGAAAAATTGTTTCTTAACCAATCCCATCCCGAGAATCGCCACCACAAACGCAGCGATCACCGCACCTGCCACCCACCATTTGCGGGCAATCACCTGAGCCAGCAGTCCTCGAAAACGGTTGTAATGGGTGGTGTCATAAATAGCGGCATGTCCCCCTGCAACGGGCTTGATTGCAGGCAACAGCTTCACCCCCAGATAAGGCGTGAAGACCACTGCAACTACCCAGGAGGCAATCAACGCGATGCCGACAATCCAGAACATGTTGCTGGTGTACTCGCCAGCAGTCGACTGCGCAAAACCGTTGGGCATGAACCCGACAGCGGTCACTAATGTACCGGCAAGCATCGGCGCTGCGGTGTGGCTCCAGGCGTAAGCGGATGCCTTGAACCGGTCGTAACCTTCTTCCATCTTCACCACCATCATTTCGATGGCAATGATCGCGTCATCCACTAACAGGCCCAGCGCGAGGATTAATGACCCCAGGGTAATTCGGTCAAAGTTCTTGCCTGTGGCCGCCATCACCACGAAGACAATCGCCAGTGTCAGCGGCACGGCCGCGGCGACGACCACACCCACTCGCCAGCCCATACTGAGGAAGCAGACCAGCATCACCACCAGCAGCGCGACGAAGAATTTGATCATGAACTCATCAACGGCCGAACTGATGTTCACCGATTGGTCAGTGACCTTCGCAAGCGTCATTCCCAACGGCATGCCTTGATTGATTTTGGCCGTTTCGGCATCCAGCGCTTTACCCAGGTCCAGGCCGTTCCAGCCGTCACGCATCACGACGCCCAACAACAGGGCCGGTTCACCCTGGTTGCGCACCAGAAAAGTCGCGGGGTCTTCGTACCCACGCTCGACTGTCGCGACGTCTGATAGCTTCAGGGTTTTGCCCCGCGCCACAATGGGTGTGTTGCGGATTTTCCCCAGTGTGTCGAGGGCCCCGTCCAGACGGAGAAACACCTGCGCCCCGCTGGTTTCAATCGAACCGGCAGGGGTCAAAACGTTCTGGTTATTGAGTGCCGAAAAAATCTCCTGCACAGAGATACCCAGGGTGGCCAACCGCTCATGGGAGAACGATACAAAGATCCGCTCGGCTTGTTCACCGATGATATTGATCTTTTTCACACCCGGGACATGAAGCAAACGCTGGCGCAGCGATTCAGCATCGCGCACGAGTAAGCGTTGAGGTTCACCTTTAGCCTTTAGCGCAAAAAGGGCGAAGGTCACGTCCGAGAATTCATCATTGACCAGCGGGCCGATGACGCCCGCAGGTAAGCTTTTCGATGCATCATTGAGTTTTTTACGCGCTTGATAAAACTCCTCCTGCACTTGCGAAGGTGGGGTTTTATCCAGGAGTGAGACCATGGTGAAAGCCAGGCCTGGCCGGGTGTAGGTCTCGCTACGGTCATACCATTTCAGTTCCTGCAGGCGCTTCTCAAGTGGTTCAGCGACCTGGTCCTGCATCTCTTGCGCGGTCGCACCTGGCCATACGGAAATCACGGTCATCTGTTTGACGGTGAATGGCGGGTCTTCTGCGCGGCCCAGTTTAAAAAATGAAAGCGTTCCCGCCACGCCGATCAAAAAAATCAGGAACAGCGTGATGGACCGTTCGCGAACGGCCAGTGCAGAAAGGTTGAAACGGCCCCCGCTCATGGTCGTTCCCCTTTGATAACGTGATCCGGTTGCTGGACCAGCACCTCCTCACCCTCGTGGAGCAGATGCGCTCCCAAGGCAACGATCTGTTGACCGGGCTTGAGGTCGCCACTGACCGCCGCCGACTCGTCGCTCAACCCCAGCAGTTGCACCGCGCGCCATGAGACGATTGCTGGCGTGCCCGTTACGATCCATACGCCCGGCCCCTTACCGGCGTCGTAGATGGCGGCCATTGGAACCGCAAGCGCAAGCTGGGCAGGCGTGTCGTCAGCGATGCGCAGCGTGACGGTAGATCCCAGCGGCGGGTTGGCGCTTGAGTCATCGAGCACATAGCGCGCTTCGAACGTACGCGTGAGCGGATCAGCTGCGTCGGACAGCAACCTCAGCTTCGCAGGGAGTGTCGTCGTACCATTGCCGTACAATTTGGCCTGAGCCTGGGCGCCAACAGCGGGGCGCAATGTTTCGGGCAAATGGACGATAGCCTCGCGTGGTCCGGCCTTGGCCAACTTGACGACGGGTTGACCGGCACTGACGACCTGCCCAGGCTCGGCCAACGTGTCAATCACTACACCGTCGGCATCGGCGAGTAAAAGGGCGTACCCAGTGACGTTGCGAGCGACATTGGCCTGGGCTTGCGCCGCGTTGAATTCTGCTTTTGCCGTGTCAGCCATGGATTTGATCCGGTCGTACGCCGAGGCAGAGATTGCACCGGCGGCGACCAGATCGCGGTTACGCGCTTCGTCATCGGCTGTTTGTTTGGCCCGGGCAGCCGCGGCCGCAACGGCTTGCACCTGGGCTTGAGCCTGGAGACCAAGGTCAATGGGATCCAGGCGCATCAGGGGCTGGCCCCGTTTGACTGCCTGCCCGGTATCAACCAAGCGCTCCAGCACCTTCCCCGATACACGAAAGCCCAAATCGCTTTGCACGCGAGCGACCACCACACCGGTAAACGAGCGCGATGCGCCATCAGCGCTCGCGACAGTAGCGGCTCTTACCAGGGGCGGTTGAGTTCGCGGATCACGCGCGCTTGACGATTCGCCGCAGGCAGTCAAAACGAAAGGCAATAAGCAAACGGCAATGGTTGCAGATCTGGACCGAAGCATGGGATCCCTGACTCATATCAAGTGAACAGGGAACCGATTCTCTATTTAGTGACCAATATAGTCAATAGTCACAACCTCAGGGCGCCAGGCTACGCAGTATCAGGGCCGACAGGTGCACCGGGGCCGTCGTGACGATGTCCAGGTTGTACTGCAACTGCACTGGGCTGATGTAGGGGCGCATAACCAGATGAATCGCCTGGACAGCCTCATCCAGGGGAGTCTTGCGCTCGAACTCGCCCAACTGCCGCCCTTCGAGAACAATCTCCTGGACCAGCAGGCGCAGGCGCTCGTCGTGTGCCTTGGCAGAGGGCCACTGGTCGCGACCCGCGACAGCGGCGATGTCATAGAGCTTGCGGTCGTGAAAAAACAGGTCGCTGCCTGCCTCGACGAGCGCGCGGAACAAGCGCCGCAGCTTCTCGGAGGCCGTTGGCGCATCCGCGATCGCCGCCTCCACGATGGCCATGATCATTGCCAGCCGATTGGCGCAAATCACCTCACCGATAGCCTGTTTGGAGTCAAAGAATTTGTAGATATAGGCTTTGGAGAAGCCAATGGCCTTGGCCAGATCGGAGACCGTGGTCTTCTCGTATCCGTAGTGTCCGAAGTGCTGGGTGGCCGCTTCCACGACCTGGTCACGCACGCTATGGTCCGATGGACCGCGTGCCGGGGTCGTCTTCGATTGATTAGTCATATTTGCAGCTTAGCTCCACGAGCCCTGATTGACAACGAGTGACCATATTGTAATATCGTCACAACTTAAATCTGCTCAGGGGAAATTCAATGCGCCCGCTCTCTACGTACGCACTGGTCATAAGTACCGGCCTACTGGCGAGTTGCGCCGTAGGTCCGGATTATCAGCGTCCAGATGCTCCAATCAATGATCGTTTTCTGACGCAACCGGGTAAAGAACCGAATATTACCGTGCGCTCAGCAAGCAATGTCGTTTGGTGGGAAGGTTTCGCAGATCCCTTGCTCAGCGACTTTGTCTCACAGGCCCTGATCAAGAATCTCAACCTGGCCCAGGCCAATGCGCAACTCACCCAGGCACGGGCAGCACTGGGCATTGCAACGGCGGCACTTCTACCCTCGGGCAACACCAGCGCCCAAGCGGCACGTGCCTATCAATCAGTTGAAACGCCACTCGGCCAAGTTCTTGACTCGACGCCCGGCTATGATCGCTACGGCAACGCCTACGAAGCTGACCTCAGCGCAAGCTGGGAATTGGATGTGTTCGGCGGTCTGCGCCGCGGCAGACAGGCTGCATTGGCTGAGTACGAGGCCTCTGAAGCAAGTGTCGTTGCAGCAAGGCTTGCAGTCGCCGCTCTGACGGCTGATACCTACATCACCATCCGGGGCCTGCAAACCCGATTGGCCATTGCCCAGCGACAGGTCAAAACGCAGGAGGATCTGCTGGACAAGGTTCAGCTGCTTTACGGCAAGGGGCTGGCTGCGCAATACCAGCTGCGTCAGACCGAGGGCGAGCTTGCGCAGGCCCAGGCGAGCGTACCGGTCTTGCGCACGGGACTTGATGCGGCCATGAATGCGCTGGACATAATGCTGGGCGTCCCCCCTGGCACCCATCGTCAAACCTTGGCGACAGTCAAAGGTATTCCGCAACCTGCGCAGCTGACGTCGACCGGTACACCTGCGGATCTGCTGCGCCGCAGGCCTGACCTCATCGTGGCTGAGCGTCGCCTCGCCGCCTCAAGCGCGCGCATTGGAATGGCGATGAGCGAGTATTACCCGAAGCTCTCCCTTAGTGCGTTGCTGGGCAGTGCGACAGCCGTTTCAAGCGCTAATCTGTTCAGCAGCGGAGCGAGCCAATCGGCAGCCGTACTAGGGCTGCGATGGAGGCTTTTCGATTTTGGCCGGGTAAACGCTCAGATCGAGCAGGCCAAGGGCAGCGAAGCGCAAGCCCTGGCCGCTTACCGCCAGTCAGTCCTGCAAGCCACTGGAGATGTTGAGAACGCGCTCTCTTCCTTGGCCAATCGCCAAGCTCAGGCTGCCACGCTGGGCAGAGGTGAAACCGCTCTTGCCTTCGCGAGACAATCCTCATTCATGGGATATCAAAAAGGCGCGATCAGCTTGATTGAGGTGCTACGTGCCGATGAAAAGCTCCTGCAGACATCCGACGCCCGGGCCCAGGCACAAACGGAATCGGCGCGCTCGGCGGTTGCTGCATTCAAAGCACTCGGTGGCGGATGGTAACCTCAAAACAACAGTAATCACCGATACTATCGTGGCTCGGTGACAGGCAGTTGCAGTAACTCATGGTTTGTTCCAGCTCATGTTCGTGCCGGCGGCGCGTGCGAAAGGTTTTCCAATCTGTCGAGAAACACTGTGCTCAGAAACGTTACGGACATGGATTTGCGGCTGCTGCGTATTTTTTCCATCGTGGTGAAATGCGGTGGGTTCACGGCTGCCCAGGCCGAATTGAACATGAGCCAGTCGAACATCAGTACGCACATTTCCGGCCTGGAAAAACGCCTGGGCTACCGGATTTGCGAGCGGGGAAAGGGCGGCTTTCGGTTGACCGAAAAAGGCCAGAGGATTCTCAAGGCGTCAGCGGCATTGTTCGGGGCGGTGGATGCGTTTCGCAACGAAGCCCAGGATCTTTCCGGGCGCCTGGTGGGGGACCTTTACCTGGGCCTGGCAGACAATATCGCGACCTTGCCGACAGCGCGGATTGATGCGGCCATCGCCCGGTTTTATCAGCGTGAGCACGACATGCACCTGCACATCTTCGTGAACTCGCCCACCGAACTCGAACGGGCGGTGATAGATGGGCAACTGGACGTCGCCATTTCCTATTTCAGCCGTCCATTGCCGACCTTGAACTACCAGCCGCTGTACACGGAGGAAATCGGCATTTTCTGCGGTCAGGCTCACCCGCTGTTCGGTGTCGAGGCGCCAAGCCTGGAACAGCTCAAGGCCAGCGACTGGATCCGCCATGGCTTCCTGCCCACCGACCAGGTGTTGCCCATTGCACCTGATCGCGCTTCAGCCACGGCGCACCACATGGAAGCGGTCGCCCATGGCGTGTTGGCCGGGACCCACCTGGGTTATCTCCCGGCGCACTACGCCCGGCCCTGGCTGCTAGGCGGGCAAATGCGCGCCCTGCATCCAGCGACGCTGCGCTATGAGGTACAGCACAGTATGATCACGCATGTGGGGCACCCGCAAAGCGAAGCAGTTCGGGCCTTCATCGCCGACCTGTTGGCCGAGCATGGTTTGTGAACCAGGTATCAGCCAAGGCATCTGGTGACATGCTTGACCGATTGATAGGCTGACAGCCCCCATGGACCGAGTTCGCGCCCGATGCCGCTGCCTTTGGTTCCCCCCCAGGACGTCTCCACGAATACCGCCTGGATCGAGTTGATCCAGACGTGGCCGACTTCCAATGCAAGGGCCACGCGTTCAGCGCGAACCAGGTCCGCGCTGATCACCGTGGCCACCAGTCCGAAACGGCTGTCGTTGGCCAGTGCCAGTGCCTGTTGCTCTGAACTGAAGCGATGAGTGCACAGCACCGGCGCAAAAATTTCCTCGGTCCACAGGCGGCTGGTCGTCGGTACATCGGCGTAGAGGGTCGGGCTGACGAACCATCCTGGATCGCGCAACGCCTCGCCACCGGCCACGCATTGCAGACCTTCGGCGCGGGCAATGGTGAAGTACTCGCACGCCTTGTCCCATTGCGCCTGACTGGCTAGGGGGCCCATATCGACTTCACCGTCAAGCGGGTTGCCCACTCGCAGCGTTTCGAAGGCCGTTTTCAAGCGCAGCATCAGGGCATCGGCAATGCTCTCCTGCACCAGCAGGCGCGAGGTGGCCGAGCACATCTGCCCCGCATTCCAACAAATCCCGGCGACGATCCATTCGACCGCCTGGTCGAGGTCGCAATCGTCGAATACCACAATGGCCGATTTGCCACCCAGCTCCAGGGTGACCGGTCGGCAATAGGCCGCGGCGCTGCGCATCACTTGAGTGCCCACGGCGTTGCTACCGGTGAATGACAACTTGTCGATACCGGCATGATTGCTCAACGCCGCACCGGTTTGGGCCTTGCCGCAGACGATGTTCAACACGCCTGCCGGCAAACCTAGAGCATCGGCGATCTCGCCATAGGTTTGTTCAATCAGTGGCGTGATTTCCGAAGGCTTGAGTACCACCGTACAGCCAGCAGCAAGGGCCGGGGCCAGTTTCCAGGCACTGGTGACCAAGGGGAAATTCCACGGCACGATCAGGCCGACAACCCCAAGGGGTTCCAGGTGCGTATGGGCGGTAAAGCCAGGGACAGCCAACGGCACCTCAGTGCTGGGCCGAGCCGCCAGCCCTTCGGCCAGGCCTGCATAATAGGTAAAGGTGGCCACGGCATCGTCGATATCCACGACCGCCTCATGACGGGGTTTGCCGTTGTTCTGCATCTGTAGGGCGATCAATGTTTCACGACGCTGTTCGATTTGCTCAGCGAAGCCTCTCAAGTAGCCCGCACGGATCGATGCGCTGGTGTTTCGCCAGGCTGGCAGGGCCTGGCGTGCCGCGGCGATGGCCTGGTCCACCTGGGCAGAGCTGGCGACCTTGAGTTCGGCGAACGGCTGGCCGAGGGACGGATCGTAGACAGTGATCTGCTCGGCGCCATCGCCCGTCAGCCAGGCTCCGTTGATGTACTGAGCCTTGCTCATGCTGACACTCCCGGCAGGACACCCTGCACGGCGTTGCGAAAAATCTGGCTGTATTCGGCCGCACTGAGGACACAGGCATTAGTGTCCGAAGAGGAGATATCGGCGAGCGCCTGCTCCCCGACCCATGCCGCAGCCTCTGCATCGAGGCCGATTTCACTCAGTGAATGAGCAATCCCCAGGCGTTGACGCAGTTGTAGCACCCAGTCGAGGAAACCGTCGAAATCGGCTTGTTTCAATTCCAGATAGCGCGCCAGCCGCGCGATGTCTTCACTGATCGCGTGCCGATTGGCGACCAGCACGTAGGGCAGGAGGATTGCATTCAACAGCCCGTGATGTTTGTGATAACGCGCGCCTAATGGATGGGCCAGGGCGTGCACGCCGCCCAGGCCTTTCTGAAACGCCACGGCGGCCATGGCGGACGCCACCAGCATGCCTTCGCGCGCAATCATGTCCTGGCCATCGCGATGGGCGTCGCACAGATGCTGCTGGATCAGGCGAATGCCTTCTACCGCGACACCGGAGGACATCGGGTGATACAGAGGAGAGCAAAAGGCTTCAATGTGATGGGTCAGCGCATCCATGCCGGTGGCGGCGGTCAGCGCGGGTGGCAGGCCACGGGTCAGGACCGGATCAAGGATCACGCATGCCGGCAGCAACTGCGGGTGGCTGATCACACGCTTTATGTTCTGTTCGCTGAGGGTCAGCACCGCTTCACGACCCAGCTCCGAACCCGTGCCCGCGGTGGTGGGCAAGGCGATCAGGCGGGGTAGGTCCAGGTGTGGAAAGTCCGCCAGGGTTGGGTAGTTTGCAATGACATTCGACCATTGGTATTGGTCGAGGCCTTGCTCGTCGACGGCGGCCAGGCTGATGCCTTTGGCGGCGTCCATCGCACTACCGCCACCCAGGGCGATCAGCGCATCGTGCTTGCCTGCCTTGAACGCGGCTACGCCCCTGGCGACATCCTCAAGGGTTGGGTTGCTGGCTATGTCGCTGAACACGGCGAACCTAATGTCGGCTTGCAGCAAATGTTCCTGGATCAGCGTCATCGGTTCCAGTGCCAGCATCCCAGGGTCGGTGACCAGCAAGGGGTTGCGCATGCCCAGCAATTTGCAGCGCTCAGCCAATACATCCAGCGCACCGGGCCCACAGAAGATCTCTGTGGGGTAGTTCCAATAGTGAAGTGAGGACATCAGAAACTCCAGATCGGCAAGGCCCATGATTCATGGACCTCACGCGACAATTTGATGGGGGTTAATCGGTACGCAGTTGAGGGTTGGCACGCAGGTAAGGCTTGGCACGCAACATGTAGATCAGGCCCAGCACCGCGAGGGTCGAGAACACCAGGATGACTGCCCAGACCTGGAACCACGGCGCTCCGGGTGGTGCGAGGGACTCCCTTGGCCAAGCGACGTTGATGCTTTCGAACACCAGCCAGAAGAACGCGGCGAGATTGACCGGCATGCCCCAGCGACCGAGACTGAAGGTCCCTGGCTCGGCTTTCCATTTGCCTTTGAGTCGAGCGAGCAGGGCACAAGTGATGACAATCAGAAACACCACGAAGAAGCCGCCGCTGCCAAAGGCGATCAGCGTGCCGACGGCCGTTGCATTCAACCCCAGCGCCAGGCCGAAGCTGGCGAACAGAGTGCAGAAGACCATCGCTGCGAAAGGAACTTTGCGTTTATCCACCCGGCGCAGCACCGCTGAGGCGGGCAGCATCGAATCGCGCGCCATGCCGAACACCGCGCGACCGATGTAGGTCTGTACAGAGACGACGCACGCAATAAACGCAATCAGAACAATGCCGACGAACGGACGCTCAGACCAAGCGCCAAATGCATCGACGACGGCAGGTGTAACCGGGTCGATGATTTGGCCCGAGACCATGCCGGCGGTATTGGTGTAGGACAGGGTCACGGCGAATGCGGTGAGCATTACGGTCAGGCCGACCAGAATCATCGAGCGCAAGATCGCGCGGGGCGTCGACGTCCGTGCATCGGCGGTTTCTTCGGAAACCTGCGAGCAAGCATCGAAACCGAGGAACGCCCAGCCACCGACTGCCATGGCCGTCAGGAACCCGCAAAGATAGGAACCCTCTGTACCTTGGGTGGACGCCAGTCCTTCGAACACCAGTGACAACGAATGGTTACGGAAGAACAGCAGCAGCAACACGCCAATACCGATCGAGGCAATCGCCTCGGCAATGATGCCGGCATTCACGAAGTACTTGAGCGGGTTGATGCCGAACAGGTTCACACCCAGGCCGAGCATCAACAGCACAGCGCCACTGAACACCTGCGCGTTTGCCGTCGGGGGCTCGCCGGTGAAAAACAGCCACAGCCAGAATCCGCCCAGATAGGACACTGTGGTCAGCGAGGCCAGCGCGGAGGCCAGGTACATGAACCCGGTGAACCAGGCCCAGCGGTCGCCTGCCAGGCGTTTGACCCATTGGTAACAGCCGCCGGCGAGCGGGTACTGCGAAGCCAGTTCGGCATATACCAGCGCCACCAGCAGTTGCAGCGCGAGGCACAGCGGTACGATCCAGACCCAGGACGGACCGGCACTCATCGCGCCCAGCGACATCACCGAGTAAATACCCACGACCGGCGAGACGGTGGCGAAACCGACGGAAAACGAAGACCAGAGCGATAGCCCGCGATGCAGTTCCTGGGCATAGCCTTGACTGTGCAACAGCGATTCATCGGCGTTTTGCCGGGAAAGCGGGGAGGTCATTGCCGACCTCCAACACCAGTGCAAGCGCTGATCGGAGCGCAATGGCCGGCACGGCGGCGTGCGAGGGTAGGTGACATAGAAAATCCTTGGTCGGCAGACAGATTATTTTTAGGATCGCCTGGCGCAGGCGTACCGACGAAACGGTCTCCTGCAAGAGGAGTGCACGCAGCTTAAGGCAGCCAAACATCGATAAGAATTCATATGTTTGTAGGCTGACTTCTGGATTTTTATATGTTTGTGAATCGGCGGCTGGCGCTGCGATGGCGAGGATTGGTGTAATCGCCATGCAATAGCTACTTGGCTAGAAAGTATCGGCGAGCGTTGTACAAGGAGGTTTTAATGAAAAGCCTTCGCGAACCGCCTGGCACTGACTGGACACTGGGCATGACCCGATATTTCTGCGAAAGAACACGGTTGACGCTGTCATTAAGCGGCGGCCGTAGATAAAGCCGCCGCTTATTGCCTGCTTAACTAGTTTCCGGCGGGCATCGGCAAGTGAATGCCTTCTTTTTGCAGTTCCTCTCGAACCGACTGGAACTTTTGATATTTCGACAGCTCGATCGGTCCGTCGTAAGTCATGCTTTGCATCTTGCGAGGCGGGTATTGCACGTAGGTCTTCATCAAGTTGCTGATGGCGATGCTGATAGGAACCATCGACCAAGTGCGTTCGGTAAAGTTGTTCATGAAGATGTCATAGCGCTCCTGCGGGTCCTGCAGCAAGTCGAAGACCTGCGGTACGGTTGCCACGTACTTGCTGGCGCCTTTCCAGCCCTGATTGGAGTCGACCGCCAGGCCACCGGTCTGGGCGCCGTCATCGCCGCGCAGGTTGAAAACGGCCTTGAAGTTGCCGACACGGGCGGCACCGGGCGACAGTTCGTTTTCCGTGAAATAGAACCACTCCTTGCGGGGTGAGGGGCCGGTCCCCAGCAATACCGGGGTCATGTCGTAGCTGTCGAACATGATCGGCTGACCTTCGCGGTCTTTCTCCGGCAGTTTAATGCCGGCCACCGACGCGAATGTCGCCATCAGATCCAGGCCTCCGATGATGTCGTGGTTTTTCATCGCAGGTTTGATTTTTTCCGGCCATACCATGATTGCCGGTACTCGGTTGCCACCTTCGCGTACCGTGCCTTTGGTGCCGCGGAAGGGCGTATAGCCGGCATCCGGATAAACGTCCTGCCAAGCGCCGTTGTCGGTGGTGTAAACCACCAGGGTGTTCTTATCCATGCCCAGCGCTTTGAGCTTGTCCATGATGCGGCCAATGCGGGTGTCGAGTTCCACCACCGAGTCGGCGTACTTGGATTTGGAAATCGACTTATGTACGAATTCCGGTGCCGGCAAATTCGGCTGATGCACTTTCATGAAGTTGACGTTGATGAAAAACGGCTTGTCGGACTTGGCGGCGGTATCGAGAAACTCCATGGCGGCTTTCTCGACATATCCGTCAAAGTAGGGAATCCCGACCACACCGGGTTTTCCATCGATAACCGGCGTATCGACATACTCGCCGTTGATCTTGAATTCCTCGACCGGTTTTTCACCTGCCTTGCCGGACAGCGCGCCCTTGGTGACATTGGCGAACATGGCGCGGGTCTCGGGGTCCATGTCCGGGAACCATTCTGGATCGGCATAGGTGTAGGCGTTGAGGTGATAAAGGCCGACGTACTTCATGACGTCGTAGCCCTGGGCATTGGGCATGGCGTAATCGGCTTCGCCCAGGTGCCACTTGCCGGTGAAGTAAGTGTCGTAGCCACCGGTCTTGAGAACGGAGGCAAGGGTCCATTCGGCTGCCGGCAAACCGCCACCCTGGCCCTGAAATGCCACAGTGGTCATGCCGCTGCGGTTGGGAATGCGCCCGGTCTGCATGGCTGCCCGGCCGGGAGTGCAGCTGGGTTGGGCATAGAACGAAAAGAAAGTGGTGCCTTGCGCCGCCAGTTCGTCGATGCTCGGTGTCGGCATGCCGCGACCTACACCGCCGCCATAAGGGCCGAGGTCACCGTAGCCGGTATCGTCGGAGACTATGAACAGGATATTGGGTTTTTCGGTCTGGGCTGCATGGGCAACGTTGAGGGCGATGAGCAATGAGCACGCAAGGTAGAACTTGGTACGATGTGAGAGCCGTTTCATAAGCGGTACCCTATCGAAGGTTGACCCTTTCAGTTGTTACGCACACATCAAGTACGCAACGATCAGGATCTCGGTGAGTAAATCCCCCTACGCCGTGCCAAAAGACAGTTCAAGGGGGCCAACCGACCCATCGAAAGAACTCCCGTTTAATTCAAAGCACCCAAAGAGCCTAGTAGGTTAATGGCATCTTGCGCGAAATCGGATTCACTGTTGAGGTCGTTCACCTTTACCGCCTCAATACGAAGCAGCCTCGAAGAGCATGGTTTGTGTTTTCTTGACTAGTATCTATTCGACTTGAGCGTGCGCGGTCGCACCAACTGTTACGCCCTGGAGTCGGGTGCGTGCGCTACGTTATTCGCACAATGGATAATTGTGAGGTTAATCATGCCAACCAGAAGTAGTGTCATGCCCGCCTGCACACTCCTGGCACTGTGCTGCCAGCAAGCCTGGGCCGGCGGCATTCTGCTCTACGAAGTTGGCACCGATAATGCCGGCCTGGCCAACGCCGGTGCCGCTGCGCGCGCCCAGGGCCCATCGACCATCGCCAGTAACCCCGCGGGCATGAGTTACCTGTCAGGCACACAAATTACCGCTGGCCTGCAAGTGCTGTATGGCGACCTGAGCTTCGATCGCGACGCCGGTAGCAATGTCGCAGGAACCGGCAGCGGTAACGCTCTCGACCCGATTCCCGGTGGCAGTTTTTTTATCAGCCATGAACTCGACGACCACTGGAGCGTCGGCTTCGGCCAGTACGGTGACTTCGGCCTGGCGGTCAACTACGACAATGACTGGTACGGTCGCTACTTCGCGCAGAACTCCAGTCTGCTGGGTCTGTCCCTGGTACCCAGCGTTGCGTACCGATTTAATGAGCAATGGTCGGTGGGTGTTGGCGTCAAGGCCATGTACGGCATGATGCAGGCGCAAACCGCCATCGACCGCGCTCCCTTCGGCTTCACCGATCGTGCTGACGGTCAGTACAAATACAAGGACGGGGCCTGGGGTTATGGCGCCAATGTCGGGGTAATCTACGCCCCGCAATCCGGCACGCGTATTGGCCTGACCTACACCAGTAAAGTCGATCTGGACTTCGAAGACCGGCTGGATGTGAAAGGCGACGGGCGTCTGCTGGAGCGCATCAACGACACCCCCACCAAACTCGACACCAGCGTGCCGCAGACCGTGACCCTCAGCCTGTTCCAGCAATTGGACCGGCAATGGGCTTTGCTGGCTTCGGCTAATTGGCAGGATTGGTCGCAGTTCGGTGAGATCGGTGTACAGGTCGACACCACGGCGTTGGGCGCACAGTCGAAATCAGTCGATGCCGGGTTCAAGGACACTTGGCACCTGTCCCTGGGCGCGCAGTACCAGGCTACCGAGCAATGGCTGTGGAATGTTGGTATGGCCTACGACAGCAGCGCCGTCTCCGACAGCAAACGCAGCGTGATTGTACCCATGGGCGAATCCTGGCGCATCGCCACAGGCGCAACTTATGCGCTTAATCAAGACACCGACATCAACGTCAGTTGGGCCATGGTCTGGCTAGGCGATATGCCTGTGGACCAGACCAAGTCGATCTCGGGTCATCAAGTCTCCGGGGAGTACGGCGACGCCTGGATCCAAGCCCTCAGCGGCAACATGACCTGGCGATTCTGAGGTGTGAGCGTTTTCGCAAGTGGACGGAACCGATTGCGCTAACCATTACACCACCGACCCAAACCTAATGGAGTTTGGGTCGTCGTGACTCCTTTGCCGCCGATCTGCGAATTCCAACTAAAGGTCTATAGTTGTAATCGCCCTGCAATAACTACCTGGCTAGAAAGCATCGGTAAGAGTTGTACAAGGAGGTTTTTAATGAAAAGCCCTCGCGACCCTATTTGTAGCGGATTTACCCTGCATTTCAAACGCAGTGTCTTGTTGGTCGCCATGGCCAATACCCTCACGCTGGCAGATGCCCAGGCCGCTTGCGGGCCGCTGGCTGCCGGGGCCTATAACGTATCGCAGACCTGCACACCCGCGGCAGGCGTCGAGGCATCCCTCTCCACGCAATCAGGCACGACGATAACCACCACTGCCGGCTCTTCAGTGCTTAGTCGCGCCACCAACAACAACTCGGCGATCAGCCTCAGCGGCACCACGATCAACAGTACGCCTCCCACCGCCGCGAATGCGGTGTTCGCCAACGTGCTCGGGGCCGGTGGCCCGGGGAGCGCCAGCCTCACGGTGGATGGCGGTGTCAACACGGTCAACCTCGGTGGTTCGGGCCTTGATGCGCTGGCAATCACCAACGTCAACACCGGCCTATCCAGTCTCACGGTGACCTCCGGCACCACGCTGAACATCCTCAATACCGTCGTCGGTAACGAACACGACGCGATTGATGTGATGGGCACCGGCGGTGGGGCGATCAATGTGACACATCAAGGCAATGGCCAGATTACCCTGCTCGGTGGCAATGGCATTTGGACCAAGGCCACTGGCAGTGGCGACAACCACGTCACTGTCGGCGCTGGGGTGAGCATTCTGGTCAACAACGACGATGCATTGTCGGCCGGCGACCCCATCCTCGACGACACGTTGCCCACTGCTGGCGTCGGTAACCATGCGGGGGTCCACACCCGCGCGATCAATGGCAACACCACGGTCGATAACGCCGCGACTATTACCGGCCGCGGGATGAATGCATTCGGTGTTTTTACCGAGGGAGGCACGGGCAGCACCCAGTTGCACAACAGCGGGTCGATTACCACCGACGGTTTGAACGGCTTCGGCATTCGAGCGATCTCGACCACTGGCAGTATTTCCGTGGTCAACGACGGCGCGATCACCACGACCGGGGGAGGCGGCCACGGCATCTACGTCAACGACAACGCCGGCTCCACCGGGTCGATCAGTGTGCAGAACAACGGGGCCCTCAACGTCGGCAACACCACTGAAACCACTGGGTCGCGGGCGATCTTCATCATCAAGCGTGGCAGCGGTGAGACCACTGTCACGGGCAACGGCAACATCAATGTGCTCGGCGGTCTCACGTCCAGCCGTGCCTTCGGCATCATCATCAGCTCCGAAGGCGGGCCCATCGCGGTGAACTACGGCGGCGACATCGTTGCCAGCGGTCCCGTTGCAGGCGGCATCCGGGCAGACTCGCTGACCGACAGTGTGCGCGTTGATTACACCGGCAATCGCATCGAGACCTTCAACGGCAACGCCAACGGCATCTACGCCACCACCCAGTCGACCACTGCGCCCGTGGACATCACTGCTCGCGGAGCCATCACCACCCACTCCAACACCGGCAGCGGCGATGGCAGCGGCATCGGTTCGTTCGGCTTGCAGGCGTTGAGCCAGGGCGGCAATGTCAGCGTGGCATTCAGCGGTTCGCGTATCGATGTCAACGGTCAAGGCGCCGCCATGCTGGCCGGTAATGCGTTCAATTCGGGCACCGGCTTGGGCACTTTGACCGTGAGCAATACCGGGGAACTGATCGCGCGCGGCAACCAGCAACGGGGCATTCGTACGTTCTCCACCACGGGCGAGCAAACCCTTGTCAACTCAGGCGCAATCCAGACGCTCGGCGCCAGCGACAGTCAGGGTATCCTCGCAGAAGCCTCGGGTGCGGCCAGTATTTCGGTGAACAACACGGGGGCGATTACCAGCCGCGGTACGAATTCATCAGCGATCGACACGCAGGCCCTGGGCGGAACGGTCAGTGTCAGCAACAGCGCCGCGCTGCAGGGGGGGTGGGCCGACAGCAACGGGGTCACGTTGGGTGGTGCCACACAAGTATTGAGCAACAGCGGCGCCATCGGGGCCCTGAGTGATGTCGCCGTGCGCGCCGACGCCAACGGCCCGGGAAACGCTTTTAGCGTAAATAACACAGGGCAAATCACTGGCGCGATTACGGCCGCAGGCGCGACAACCACCCTGGCTAACCAGGGCACCTGGACGCTGCGCAACTTTGCCGACAGCACGGGCAGCGGCGTCCGTGACACCTGGGGCATTGCCACCAGCGACCTGGGCTCGGCAGCCGGCAGCAGCATCGACAACAGCGGCGTAATCCGCCTGGCGGCCCAACCGTCCTCCGGCATCGTCAACTTCAACAGCAGCGGTGCGTACTTACCCTTGGGACAAACGGCCAATCAACCAATATTGGGCGGTGCGACGCAAGGTCAGATACTTGGCGTGAGCAGTTTCACCCACCGTGGCATCCTTGACCTGCCCAATGGCACCAGCACCGTCGGCAATGTGCTGGTGATCAGCGGGGCCAACACCGCGGGAATCGACGGCGGCGGCGTGTTCGTTGCCGATGGAGGCAGCCTGCTGCTCAATTCGACGTTAAACGAAGGCGGCGCGAACAGCCGTTCCGACATGCTGGTGGTGGACTCGACGTCGACGGGCAGCGGTGGCGCGACGGCCATTGCTGTCAGCAACATCGGTGGTCAGGGCGAGCTGACCCAGGGCAACGGCATTGCCGTGGTCGAGTTGACCAACAAAGCCGCGACCGCCAGCGATGCGAATGCGTTCCGCCTGGCCAACCGGGTGGTTGCCGGCCCGTATGAGTATCGCCTGCAGCAAGGCGCCGAGGATGGCAGCGCCAGGGACACCTGGTTCCTGCGTTCGGATCAAGCAGCGCCACCCAACCCTCCAGTTCCGCCAGATGTTCCGATTCCCGATCCACCCGCGCCTGATCCCGCACCTGTGCCGAACTATCGCCCGGAAATTTCACTGTATGGCGCGCTACCGGCCCTGGCCCTGGTGTATGGCCGGACAATGGTCGATACCTTGCATGAGCGGGTCGGTGAAGAACGCCTTAACGACGGCGACCCACTGCCGAAAACCGACCAGACCGCGGATTCGCCATCGATGGGCTGGGGGCGGGTGATTTATCGTAGCGGCAAGCAGGAAAGCGATCGTAAAAACGCCCTGGGCAACTCGCCGGAGTACAACTACGACCTGACCGCGTTCCAGGTCGGTACCGACCTGTATCGCAAGGTGCGCACCGACGGCAGCCATGAGCAGGCCGGTATCTCGCTGTCCGCCGGCACCATCGATGCCGGGGTCAGTCACTACACCGGCAGTGCCGCCGGGGATGACACCCTGCGCGCCTACGGTGTCGGCGCCTATTGGACGCATTTCGGGCCTTCGGGCTGGTATCTGGACGGCGTGCTGCAGGTCAATCATTTCGATGTTGAAGCCAAGCCCAACGAACTGGCGAAACTGGAAACCAAAGGCTGGGGCTATACCGCCTCGCTGGAGAATGGCTACCCCTTCAAGTTTGACAAAAACTGGTACATCGAGCCGCAGGTGCAAGCCATCTACAGTTACGTCGACCTGGACAGCAGCAATGATGTCGGAGCCAACGTGCGCTTCAAGGACGTGGAGTCGCTGATCGGCCGGGCCGGTGTGCGGATCGCCAAGGACTGGGACACCGAAGGTGTCGACAAGACAGCACGCCGCACCAACGCCTGGATTCGCCCGAGTGTCTGGCATGAGTTCAAGGGGCAACCGAAAACCGAGTTCTCCTCCCAGTCTGGCTACATCCCGTTCGAGTCGGACATCCAGGGCACCTGGGGCGAAGTGAACCTGGGCGTCGATTATCAAGCCAATCAACGCACCACATTCACCGTCTCGGCCGGTTATCGCGAGGGATTCGACGGCGACAGCCATGGCTATGACGCCATGCTTGGTTTCAAAATCAACTTCTGATGTCAGTGCGTGCAGTGGGTGATCCAGAAGTATGCACAGCGAGTTGCTCTTTTTCCATGGACTACGCACGGGTCTTGGCACAGCCCAATCAGCAAACAGCCCCTCGTTGAGCTACGCTGCGATACGTACCCCTGACCTGAATTATGTCAAGTAAGGAACTGACGCATGCGGAGCAGGTTTCTCGCGCAATTGATTGCTGTTTTCGGATTGTTTTGCTCAGTTTTCGCGTTCGCGCAGGACTCTCGCGCAACGGTAGAACCTGCTTCCGCTGAACTGAAAATCTACAACCGCAGCGTCATGGTTTTCCGCGCCGCGTTATACGGTGAAATACCGGAAATACGGGTCAAGCGTGCGAAAGCGGCGATCAGTGAGGCAATGGATGAGTCAGACGATCTGAATGTCACCCTCGACTCCATTCAGAACAGTTATATGGTGCTGCTGGGCTCCAGGCGCGCGTTTATTGTTTCTCCCCAGGATGTCGATGCCAGCCAATTTGAATCAGTGCGCCAGGCCGCAGAAAGCGCCGCCGACAAACTGCGCCAGGTGGTTAGCGAAACCCAGGAAGCCCGCAGCCTGCATTTCATTTTCAGGTCACTGGCAGCTGCAGCCCTTGCCACCGGTATTCTGATTGCCGCGCTCTGGGGCATGGCGTATCTGCGCCGCAGATTGCTGAGGAAACTGCCGGACTTGATGGATCGGCATACACAGGCGCTGAAAGTCGGACGTGTACAGGTAATAGATGCCAATTACCTGTATCCGCTGGTCAGTCGTTTACTCGGGTTACTGCGCTGGCTCGTCGTGCTGTTGCTCACGTATGAATGGCTTGGCTTTATTTTGTCGCGGTTTCCCTATACCCGGCCCTGGGGCGAAAGCCTCAACAACTATCTGTTGGACGTCGCGGGATATCTACTCCAAGGGATCGTCGGTGCAATTCCTGGTTTCGGCGTCGCAGTCGCAATCTTTTTCATTGCCCGTGGTATCTCAGCTTTCAGTCGCCGGATCTTGCGCCGCATGGCGGTCCCCGGCACCTTCAGTTGGCTGAATCAAGAAACCCTGCACCCGACCCAGCGCTTGACCTCCCTGGCTATCTGGCTGTTTGCCTTGGCCATGGCTTATCCCTATTTGCCCGGCGCCGGTACAGATGCCTTTAAAGGCTTGTCGGTACTGATTGGTTTGATGATTTCCCTCGGTGCCACCAGTGTGGTCGGGCAGGCGGCGGCCGGATTGATCCTCACGTACACCCGAACCTTGCGTCCCGGGGAGTTCGTGCGCATTGGCGACTATGAAGGCACCGTCACAGAGCTGGGCATGTTCACGACTAGCATCCGAACAGGTCTGGGGGAGGTGTTGACGCTGCCCAATTCGATGATTACCGCCACCGTTACCAAGAACTACTCCCGTACCGTGCAAGGTCCTGGGTATGTGGTCGACACGGTCGTGACCATCGGTTACGACACGCCGTGGCGGCAGGTCGAGGCGATGTTGCTGGAGGCCGCCAGGCGCACCCCCGGCGTTCTCGAAGACCCTCCGGCGCAGGTGTTCCAGACCGCGTTGTCGGACTTCTATCCCGAGTATCGACTGGTGGCCCAGGCAATTCCCAGTCAACCCCGACCGCGGGCGGTATTGCTCAGCCTGTTGCACGCCAATATTCAGGACGTATTCAACGAGTATTCAGTGCAAATTATGTCGCCGCACTATCTCGGTGACCCCAGCGAAGAGAAGCGTGTACCCAAGGACAAGTGGTTTACCGCACCCGCGCAACAATCGAAGGAACTGTGAGCGCTATTGAAGGGCGCCCACAAATTGGCCCGGGTTAGCAGGGCTGGGCCGCCAGGCTATTGGTGATATTACGCCCCAGCACCAGCACCGTGACAAAACCGCAACCTACCAGCGCCGTGGCAAGACTCAGCAGCACCGAGCTGCCCAGGTGGTCGACGATCTGCCCGCCGAAAAACGAACCCAGCGCAATAATCACCTGGAACAAGGCGACAAACAGCGGCATCCCGCGTTCGACATCCTTGGGCGCTACGACAAACATCCAGATACTGGCGCAGGCCGGGAAGGCGCCGAAGGCGAAACCCCAGAGCGCGATCAGCATCGCCGCGCCGGTCATGCCGGTGGCGAAATGGGGGAATAGGGCGGTGCTGGTGCCGATCATCAGCGCGACCAGCAATAGGGTATGGCGTACGCTGCGGTTGGCGGCGAAGCCGGCAAAAATATTACCCATGACCCCGGCCACGCCAAAGAGCAGCAGCAACGAGCCAATAGTCGGCCCATCGAAGCCGGCACTGTGTTTAAAGAAGGGGGCGACGTAGGTGTAGGCGGCAAAGTGCGCCAGGCCAATCAGCAATACCGCAATCAAGCCAACGCGCGCTTGTGGATTGACGAACAGGGCTGGCAGGTCACTGATGCGGATGGCCTTTTCCGGGGTCAGGCGGGGCAGGAGAAAGACCTGCGCCAGGAGCACCGGAATACCCATCAACGCGGTGATCAGGAACGTCATGCGCCAGCCCATCAGGCCGCTGAGCCAGGTGCCTACGGGTACGCCAAGGACGGTGGCCAAGGTCACGCCGACCATGATTATCGAGGTCGCCTGGGCGACGCCAACGCCCTTGGGTGCCAGCCTGCCGCTCAGCGCGATGGCAGTCGCCCAGAAGCCACCGATACTGATGCCCAGTAGCACGCGCCCGAACAGCAGCAGGTTGAAGTCGCTGGCGAAGGCCACGACCGAGTTGGCGATGATCATGATCAACGTCAGGCCGATCAGTAGATAGCGACGGTCCATGGCGCCAATCCCGACAGACAGCAAGGGGGCGGCCAGGGCTGCCATGATGCCGGGCAGGGTAACCATCAGGCCGGCGTGGCCGGCACTGATGCCAAGGTCGCTGGCGACATCGTTGAGTACGCCCACCGGAAGAAACTCACTGGTGACCAGGGCGAATGCACCTACGGCGACGGAGAGAATCGCCAACCACTGCTGTTTGACACTTTGTTGGCTATGTTCGGGGATGTCGCGAGGGGCCTGGCTGGCGCTTGGCATGGTGTTGATTCCAGAGGGACAGGTCGCCTGCAGGCAGGCGGGGGGAAAAGGGAGGCGATTATAGGAATCAGTCCTGGATATTCAACAGGCGTGCCGCTCGATAGTAATCATCAGCGCAATCAATGCGAGGTTCTTGGCGGGGGGGAGGCCATACACGGCGGTGCCGGCGATGGCCTCTGTTGATTGCGCTCGCTGGGAGCGCGTTCAAGCTAGCGCAGGAAACCCAGGTCCAAGGGGTAGTCCAGGATGATCCGGGTTTGATCCAGGTCGTTGGCAATCGCGCCGTAATCGCCACCGGTCCGCATCGAGGCGAGCATCAAGCGCAGCGACAGGTTCTTCGCCGGTCCTGACTGCACCACGTATTTGACCCACAGGTCCCGCTCCCACTGCGAACCATCGCGCACCGCCTGGTAGCGGGAGTAGGCACCGCCGGCATCCCTGCCGTCGATGTCAGTGCCACGAATGTAGCGCGCGGTGAAGGTCAGGCCCGGCACGCCGAGCACGGCGGCATCCAGGTCATAGCGGGCACTCCAGGCCTTTTCGTTGGGGCTGTTGAAGTCACTGCCCTGGGAGGCCGCATCCAGTTCGATATCAAAACTGTTCCAGACATAGTCGAATGGCTGGTCTCCATCGATCTGCGTATAGGCCAGTTCAAACTTGTGCCCACCCAGCGCATACCCCGCACGCGCACTCCAGGCATCGTTGCGGATATCGCCCAGCAATGCCGCGCCGGTATTGCGGGTACGGTAATAGTTGACGCCGGTATTCACCACGCCGCCGACGGTCAATGGCAGGCGGTAGTCAAGCGAGGCGAACTGCTGATTCCAGATGTCATCGAGTTCGGAGCCAAATAGCTTGATCTTGAGGTTGTTGACCCCCGTGTAAATACCGCCGTAATAACTGACGAACTCGCTGTCGGCCTGGCGCCCGCTGTAGGCCGTGCCCAGATGCCCACCATGATTGGGTTGCGCGCGGTCGCTGCTGGAGACAAAACGCCCGGCATTCAGGGTCAGGCCGTCGAGCGAGCGATCCGTGGCGTTGAAACCCCTTAATGTTTGCGGCAACAGACGAATGTCGCCGTATTTGAGCACTGGCGAATCGGGAAACAGATCGCCGTAGGCCAACTCGGTATGGCCGACCCGCATCTTCACCGCGCCACCGGCCTTGGAGTAGCCACTTTTAGGCTCTCCTTGATTGTCCCGTGCAACGATGCCGCCATTGCCGATGCCATCCCCGACGCGTCCGTTGCCGCCGTCGAGTTTGAGCGCCCCCATGTAATGCAGATCCATGCCGAAGCCAATCAGCCCCTGGGTATAACCTGAGTTGAACTTGGCCAGAACCCCTTGCGCCCACTCCTGACGATAACTTTGGCGTTCGCCTTCGGGGTTGCGGTAGCTGCCGCTACGGTTGTCGGCATTCCAGTAAAAGTTACGCAAACCTACCGACGTCGTGCTGTCTTCAATAAAGCCGCTGGCCGACTCTGCCGCGCCCACTACGGTACTGCTCAGGCAGACGCTGGCGCCGGCCATCCCCAGGGTGAAAAGTTTGAACCACATGGTGCACTTCCTTTTTGCCAACGTTTAAGAGTGGCAGCGTGAATTTTTATTGTTCTGGACCAGGTGTGTTTGCTGCGGGCAAGGTCAAGCCCGACCGCTAACTTGCGCCGAGGCGTAAGTTGCACCCTTGTTGTTTTAGGTATTGCTCGGTAAGCCCAGGCTGCAACCCTTGGTGGGTTAACCAGCCCGGGCGATTGAGGCTCAGCGCGAGGCGGTCAAGCCGTCGAAGAACCGCGCAGCGTTTTCGTCGAGGGTGGCGATGTCGTAACCGCCTTCCTGCACCACCACGCATGGCAGGCCCAGCGCCTTGATTCGCTGGCCCAGCACCCGGAAACCTTCATGGGTTACCGCGACCTTGGACTGCGGGTCGTTTTCGTAGATATCAAAACCCAGTGACAGCACCAGTACGTCTGGGGCGAAGGCGCGCAAGGCGGCCTCGGCCTGGTCCATGCACGCGAAGAAATCCGCCTCGCTGGAGCCGTGGGCCATCGGCAGGTTCAAGTTAAAACCTTCACCGCGGCCAGTGCCGGTTTCGTCGTCGAAGCCGGCCACCACCGGGTAGAAGTTGGTGGGGTCGCCATGGATCGACACGTAGAGCACGTCGTCGCGGTCGTAGAAAATCTCCTGGATGCCCTGGCCGTGGTGCATGTCGGTATCCAGCACCGCGACCTTGGCGAACGTGCCCCGCAACGCCTGGGCAGCAATTGCGGCGTTATTCAGAAAGCAGAAGCCGCCAGCGCCTTCGGCACGGGCATGGTGTCCTGGTGGACGGCACAGGGCGTAGGCCGCCTCATCGCCCTGGATAATCGCCTGGGCGGCGGCCACCGCACTTTGCGCTGACCAGTAAGCAGCCTGCCAGGTGTGTTGGCCAATCGGGCAACTGCCGTCGGCCAGGTAGCGGGCGGTCTTGCCCAGGATCCCGCGCAGCGGATTGCCTTCGCGGATAAAAATGTTCGACATCACCTCATCGCCCCAGTCTTCCGGCACCTCGTGCCATTGCTGGTACGCGCTGCTCAGGTATTCCAGGTAGGCCGGGCTGTGCACCGCGGCCAGTGGCGCCTGACCGTAGTCGAGCGGTTCCTGCAGCGGGTAGCCGAGCTTCTTGATCACCGCCAGCAGTGGGTCGATACGCGCGGGCACCTCTTGCGGCTCGCGCATCTGCCCGCGCGAGAGGTAGGAACGTGGATGGTGCAGACGTTGTGCCGGGTGGAAAAATGTTTTCATGGATGACCTCATGCCAAGACAATTCGGGTTGCATGTGCGTTGGCCGATAACGCGGCACACAACGCGCAGTGATTAATTCGTGGTCCGCTCAATATCCCTGTTCGGGATCGACCAGATTGTTCAATGCCAGTCCCGCCGCGAGCCGCGAAACGTTGTCGGCGACCTGCTGGGCGATGCATTGGTCCGAGGCGGCGGACGCCATGTGCGGCGTTACCCAGACCCCAGGGGTGTGCCACAGCGGCGAGTCCACAGGCAACGGTTCCTGCTCGAACACATCCAGCAAGGCGCCACGCAATTGCCCGCTCGCCAGGGCTTGTTGCAAGTCCGGATGATTGAGGTGCTGGCCACGCCCGCAATTGATCAAGGCACTGCCTCGCGCCATGTACTGGAACACCTCGCGACCCAACACACCTTGAGTGGCGGCGGTCAGCGGCAGCAAGTTGACCAGTACATCCAACTCCGAAAGAAACCCCTGCAGTGCACACGCTCCGCTGAAGGTGCTCACGCCATCGATTGCTCGCGGTGTGCGCGCCCAACCGCGCACGTCGTAGCCGGCCTCGGCGAGCCGCATGGCCACCGGTGCCCCGATCGCTCCCAGGCCCATCACCCCGACCCGGAACCCTTGCGCACGGCGCTGCAGCGGACGCTGCCAGCGTTGTGCAGCGTTGCCGGTTATCACTTGGTCGAAGCCGCGGTGAAAATGCAACACCCCCCAGTGCACGTACTCGCTCATACCCTGGGTGTGATCCGGGTCGACCACCCGGCATACCGGCAGCGCCGGATCACGCGAAGGATCCTGGGCCAGGTGGTCGACCCCCGAGCCAATCGAGTACACCAGGCGCAAGTTCGGCAAGGCGCCGAGGCTGCCCGCTGGTGGGAACCAGCACACCGCAACCTGGGCCTGCTGTGCGCCTGAATCTTCAGGACGCAGCACCTGCAAGTGCGGAGCATGGCTGGCGAACAGCGCGGCCAGCCAATCGGTCAGCGCAGGGTTCTGGCACAACAACACGAGACTGGCCATGGTCAACGGCACCAATCGGCGCGCTGCTCGTCGATCAGACTGAGCGCGGCCTGCCAGGCCAGATCAATGATCCCCTCGATACCCTCACGGCCAAACTGCGCGGCGGTGTGCCGGCACACGGCTTCGTCGGGGATGTTCAGCGCTACCCCGGCGGACATCGCCTGGATCTGCGCCTGGCAGGCGCGCTCCAGGAAGTAGATTTCGTGGAACGCTGCCGCCACGCTGTCACCGGCCGCAAGCAGGCCGTGGTTACGCAGGATCATCGCTTTGTGCGAGCCCAGGTCAGCCACCAGCCGCTCGCGCTCGTGCATCGACAACGCGATGCCTTCGTAGGTGTGATACGCCAGGTTGCCGTAGAACTTCAGCGCGTGCTGGGTCAGCGGCAACAACCCGTCGCGCTGGGCAGCCACCGCCATACCGGCAGCGGTGTGGGTGTGGATGATGCAGTGCAGATCCGGGCGAGCCTCATGAATCGCCGAATGGATGACGAACCCGGCCGCATTGACGTGCCCACCGTGCTGACCATCGACCACGTTGCCCTCGAGGTCGATCAGGACCAGGTCACTGGCGCGCATTTTCTCGAACGCCACGCCGTAGCGATTGATCAGGAAATGCCGCTGCGGCCCGGGCACACGCAGGGTGATGTGAGTGTCGATCAGGTCGGTCATGCGGTAGTAGGCGACCAGCCGATACAGCGCGGCTAACTCGCAGCGCGACTGCCACTCGATGTGCGACATAGCGCTTGGCTTGCTCATTAAACAACTCCTTGGGAAAGGGGCAGCCCGACCGGCTTGGCATTGACGCCGCGCAAATAAGCCAGGCCCAGTACACCGATCAACGACATCAGCGCCAGCCCGCTGAAGAAGACTGCCAGCGGCCACCATTGACCGGCGAAATGCCCCGCCAGGAAGGTGCCGATCAGTGGCGTCAGGCCACCACTCACGCCGCTGCCCAACTGATAGGCAATCGAGATGCCCGAGTAACGCACCCGCGCCTGGAAGGCTTCAGCCATGTAGCCGGCGATCACCGCGTACAGTGCTGCCAGCAGCAGTACCGCCAGGGCAATCCCCGCGGTCATGTAGAACAGGTTGCCGGTCTGCACCAGCAGGAACATCGGGTACGGCACCAGGATGCACAGCGACGCCACCCACTTGAGGAAGCGTCCCTCGCCCAGGCGTTCGGCCAACAGCGCAGAACAGGGTTGGGAGAGAAATTGCAGCACGGTGACCACGAACAGACAGTCGAGGATCGTGGTCTTGGCGATGCCCTGGTACTGCGTGACGTAGGTGATCATGAAGGTGTTGGTGAAGAAGAAACCGCCCGAGCCGATAGTCACTGCCAGGGCCGCGAACAGAATGCTCTTCCAGTCCTTGCGGATAACTTCCAGCACCGGGTTCTCGGCGGTCTGGCCGCTGTCCTGGACCGCGGCAAACTCCGGCGACTCAGGCACGCCGAAACGAATCGCCAGGCCGACCATCATCAGCACGCCGCTCATCAGGAACGGAATACGCCAGCCCCAGCTCATCAGTGCGTCCTGCTCCATTTCACTGATGCAGCGGAATGCGATCAGCGCCAACAGCAGGCCCGCCGGGCTGCCCCATTGGGCGAACGAGGCGAAGAACACCTTGCGGCCCTTGGGCGCGTGTTCACTGGCCATCAGCACCGCGCCACCCCATTCGCCACCGACCGAAATCCCTTGCAGTAAGCGCAGGACCACCAGGCCGATCGGGGCCCAGATACCCGCCTGGGCATAAGTGGGTAGCAAGCCGATGCAGGTGGTCGCCACCCCCATCAGCACGATGGTCACCAGCAACATTTTCTTGCGCCCCAGGCGGTCGCCCAGATGGCCGAAGACCATGCCGGCGAACGGGCGGGCAATAAAGCCGACCGCGAAGCTGCCGAACGCCGCCATGGTGCTGAGCATCGGGTTTTCACTGGGGAAGAACAGCTGGCCGAGGACCAGCGCTGCCGCGAAGGCATAGATGTAGAAGTCGTAGAATTCGATGGTGGTGCCGATAAAGGCCGCTGCCGCGGCACGTCGCGGACTTGAGGTAGTGCTCGTCATCTGTAGCTCCTGGACGTCATTGTTATAAGCAGGAGGAAATGTGTGTCATGCGCAGGCACGACGTTCGCACTCTGGCGGTGCGTTGCTGGATCTTGCGCCAGCCCCTATGCTAGGAAAAGCTTCTAATCTAAATACTCAAGTATAAGCACCAGGAATAATGATGATCCCTGCCGGCCCTTCGTTACGCGATCCCGACGCCAAGCGCTTCCTCAACGACCGCCTGGACTGGAATCTGTTGCGCACCTTCCTGGTGATCGGCCAGGAAGGCAGCATCAGCCGGGCCGCCGCGCGCCTGCACTTGAGCCAGCCGGCCATCAGCCAGGCCCTGCGGCGCCTGGAGGAGCAACTCGACAGCGCGCTGGTGGTGCGCCGTGGGCCGCGTATCAGCCTGTCCAAGGCCGGTGAAGAAGTCATGCAGATCGCCGCCGAACTGTACGGCACGGTCTCGCGCCTGGGCCCAGCCCTGGATTCACCCGCCGAGACGGTGGTGGGCAAGATCCGCATGCTGACCATCAGTCGTATTCAATCACGCTGCTACGATGAGTTCCTCGCGCAATTTCACCTTGAATACCCGCAGGTGGAGTTCGAGGTCGATGTGCTGCGTAGCTCGGATGTGGCCAGCGCACTGCTGCAAAAAACCGCCTCGTTCGGCCTGAGCCTGTGCCGCACCCCACAGCCCAAGCTTGAGCAACGGGTGTTGCTGCAGCAGCGCTATGCGTTTTTCTGCGGCAAGCGGCACCGGCTGTTCGGTCGCACGAACCTGACCCTGGCGGATTTGCAGAGTGAAAACTTCGTCAGTTTTACCAGCGACCAGATTGGCGGCAACCTGTCGCCGCTTACGGTGTTTCGTGATCAGCAAGGGTTCACTGGGCGCATTGTTGCTTCGTCTCCGAGCCTCGATGAAATCCGCCGGCTGGTGGGCGCCGGCTATGGCATCGGTTGCCTGCCGGAGCACATCGTCGCGGCTGATGTGCTGGCTGGAGAAGTCTGGCGCTTGCCGCCATGGGAGGGAGTGATTGACGTGAATGTCTACTTGCTGTGGAACCGTGAACAGAAACTGACTCAGGCTGAGTCGGTATTTCTCGAGAGGTTCCAGCAGATGCTCATGACCACGGATCTGGCTGAGCGGTTTTAGGTTCGGTACTGCGCGTTATCGTAGACGGTCATTGCGAGCAGGCTCGCGATGGTCGCCAACGATAACGCGCACAACCTGATGCACCGCGCCGTCCTTGCAACCATCGCTGGCAAGCCAGCTCCCACAGGTCCCTGCATACACCAGACCCTGTGGGGCTCGGCAAGCCAGCCCTCCCATAGATGACCCCACGTCATCCATCCATTGAAGAACCATCCTTTGTAAGCCCCCAGACCCCTGGCGCTTAATCGCCGCGGACCGCGATCCGCGCGGTCTCATGCGCTCACTACAATAACAAGGGGATGTCATGCACGAAGAGGCGGGTTTACTACTGATTTTGATGGCGGCTATCGGCTTGATTGTAGTGCTGGTGGTCAAGTTTCGCGTCCATTCCTTCCTGGCGTTGATGCTCGCCAGTTTTGTCGTCGGGGCGGGTGCGGGCATGCCGCTGTCGTCCATCGCCGACTCCTTTGAAAAGGGCATGGGCGGCACCCTGGGGTTTCTTGCGGCGGTGATTGGCCTGGGGAGCATCCTGGGTAAAATGCTGGAAGTGTCCGGTGGCGCCGAGCGTATTGCCCGCACGCTGCTCAGCACCTTGGGCGAGCAACGTGCCTCCTGGGCGATGATGCTGGTGGGCTTCATTGTCGGCATTCCGGTGTTCTTCGAGGTCGGCTTTGTGTTGCTGATTCCGCTGATCTATGTGGTCGCCCGGCAAACCCGCTTGAACATCCTGTATGTCGGCCTGCCCCTGGCGATTTCGTTGATGACCGTGCACTGCATGTTGCCGCCGCACCCGGCAGCCATGGCGATCACCCAACTGCTGGGCGCTGACGTCGGCAAGGTGATTATCTATGGGCTGATCGTCGGCCTGCCTACCGCCATCGTGGCGGGACCGGTGTGGGTCAAGCTGGTGTGCAAGCGCCACGAGCCGGCCAGCGGCCAGAGCTTCGCCGCGGCGCCCACCAGCCTGGCAGACACCCGCGTGATGCCAGGCCTGGGGCTGACGTTGTTGGTGATCCTGCTGCCGTTGTTGCTGATGGTCGGCAAGACCCTGGTGACCATGAGCCTGCCCCAGGGCAGTGGCTTCTATCAACTGATGAGCTTTCTCGGCAATCCGCTGACCGCGCTGGCCATTGCGGTGGTGTTCGCCTACGGTTCCCTGGGCCTGTATCGCGGGCTGGGCATGGCCGAGCTGCAGCGCCTGACTGAGCAGTCCTTCACGCCGTTGGCCAATATCCTGTTGATCATCGGTGCCGGCGGGGCCTTCAATGGCGTGCTGATCGACAGTGGCGTAGGCAAGGTCCTGGCCAGCACGCTGTCGCAATGGGACCTCAATCCGATTCTGCTGGCCTGGTTCGTCGCCGGCCTGATGCACCTGGCCGTGGGCTCGGCCACCGTGGCGATGATCAGTGCCGCGGGCATGGTCCTGCCGCTACTGGATGCGATGCCCGGGCAGAACCGCGAAATCGTGGTGATTGCGATCGGCGCCGGCGCCATTGGCTGGACCACGGTGACCGACTCGGCGTTCTGGGTGGTCAAGGAATACCTGGGGGTGTCCCTGGGCGAGGCGCTGAAAAAATTTACCGTTGGAACCTTGCTGGCCTCGGTCGTGGCCCTGGGTATGACGTTATTGGTATCGCAGTGGGTTTGAGCACACCCGCGATGCTGTCCACTGTCTGGAGTAGAACCATGATTCACAACAAATCCCTGGCTGACTGGTGCCAGAGCCATCCCCTGATTGGACCGTTGACCCGGGTCGAGCCCGTCACCTGGTTCAACCCGTCCCTGGCGCCGACTGCGCAGGCCTTGAGTGATGTGCCCCTGGGCTTGGCCGACGTGGATGACGCCAGCGCCCGGCTCGAGCGGTTTGCCAGCTACATTCAGTCGGCGTTCCCCGAGACCCAGGCGAGCGCGGGCATCATCGAGTCGCCGCTGATCGCGCTGCCGCGCCTGCAGGCTACCCTCTGTGCCGAGGCGCAACTGCCGGTGCAGGGCGCACTGTGGCTGAAGGCCGACAACCTGCTGCCGATTTCCGGGTCGATCAAGGCCCGCGGCGGCATCTATGAGGTGCTCAAGCACGCCGAGGACCTGGCGCTGGCCGGCGGCCTGATTCAACCGGGCGCTTGCTACAGCAGCCTGGACAGCGATACCGCCCGGGCCTTTTTTGGCCAGTACAGCATCGCCGTTGGCTCCACCGGCAACCTCGGCCTGTCCATCGGCATCATGAGTGCGCGCCTGGGGTTCAAGGCCACCGTGCACATGTCCGCCGATGCCCGGCAATGGAAGAAAGATCGCCTGCGCGCCTGCGGAGTGACGGTGGTCGAGTATCAATCGGACTACAGCGTCGCCGTCGAGCAGGGCCGGCAGCAGGCCGAGAGCGATCCCAAGTGCCATTTCGTCGACGACGAGAACTCGATCAATCTGTTCCTCGGTTACGCGGTGGCGGCGCGTCGCTTGCAGCACCAACTGGTGTCCGCGGGGATTACGGTCGACGCGCAACACCCGCTGTTTGTCTATCTGCCGTGCGGTGTCGGCGGCGGCCCTGGTGGCGTTGCCTTTGGCCTGAAGCAGATTTTCGGCGACGCGGTGCACTGCGTGTTCGCCGAGCCGACGCACTCGCCATGTATGTTGCTGGGGGTCTACACCGGGCTGCACGACGAGGTCAGCGTCTATGATTTTGGCATCGACAACCGCACCGCCGCCGACGGCCTGGCGGTGGGGCGGCCGTCGGGGTTTGTCGGGCGTTCGATGCAACGCTTGCTCGACGGCTACTACACCCTCAGCGACGAGCAGATGTACCGCCTGCTGGCCCTGCTGCATGCCGAGGAAGGCCTGAAGCTGGAGCCCTCGGCGCTGGCTGGATTGCCCGGGTTCCTGCGGGTGCTGCAAGAGCAACAGGGCTATCGTCAACGCCTGGGTCTCGATGCACAGCGCCTGGCCAACGCCACGCACCTGGTGTGGGGCACGGGCGGCAGCATGGTGCCGGCGCAAGAAATGGACGCGTACCTGGAGCAGGGACGTACACTGTTGGCCGCACACTAGCCATTGCACCCGGGGCCGCGCGGCCCCGGGTTTCTCGCCCGCGGAAAAACGCCCCGATGCTGAACCTGCCTCCTCGATTGAGCTCCCGGCTCAACAGCTCACAGTTTGCCAACCTGCACACCTTTTTGGTCGCCGCCCGGCACCTGAGTTTTGCCTTGGCTGCCGAAGAATTGTGCGTCACGCCCAGCGCCGTCAGCCATCGCATCGCCCGCCTCGAACAAGCCCTGGACCTGCGCCTGTTCGAGCGCCTGACCCGTCGGGTGCGCCTGACGGGGGAGGGCGAGCGCGTGTTTGCGATCCTCGAAGGGGTGATGGAGCAGTTGTCCGAAGCCCTGCAACAGTCGCCCCAGGCCGAGCTGTGCGGGTCGGTGGCGCTGTATGCCCGTCCTTCGGCTGCGCAATGCTGGCTGGTGCCACGCCTGGCGGACTTTCACCAACGCTACCCGAACATTGCCCTGGACATCCGCGTCGGCAACGACGCCATCGATTTTCGCACGCAAAACGTCGACCTCGCGCTGCTCTACGCCAATGGCGAATTCCCTGGGCTGGCCAGTCATGCCTTGATGAGCGAGACCATCGCGCCGGTCTGCAGCCCGCTGTATGCCGAGCGTCATGGCCTGCTTGAGGCGCCGCACAACCTGCGCCATTGCACGCTGTTGCACGATGCCCTGGCCTGGGACAACGCGGTCTACGATGCCGAGTGGCAACTCTGGGCTCGGCAGCAGGGTCTGCTCGAGGTCTTGCCGCAACGCGGGCTGACCTTCGATCGCTCCGACTTGTGTGTGACAGCGGCCATCAATCACGCGGGCATCGCCATCGGCCGCCAGCGCCTGGTGCAGAGCCGCATCGACCAGGGCGAACTGATCCTGCCCTTTGGTGGATTTTCCCAGCCGGGGCGCTACGACTATTTTCTCGTCCACCCCCATCGCGATCCCATGCCCCCTCGGGTGCAGGTGCTGATCGACTGGCTCAAGGAAAAGGCCGGTGCAGGCATGGCGGATTGAGTCGCCAGCGGAACCGACCGCTCCCGGTTGGCGGTGGATGGACGACACTCGTCAGCTGCGCTATCTTGCCGCCGCTGCCAAAACGGCGGTGCGTGCCTCCTGTCCAGGCATGAGAGTCAGCCCAAGGATTGTTCATGGAACGAGTCACAACGAGTCGCTGGTTTGCCGTACTGCTCGGCCTGGTATTTATCGCGTTCGACCAGTGGATCAAGGTGCTCGCGCTGCTGTCTCTGGCGGCGCAGAGCTTCAAGATCGGTGGCAGTTTCGCCTGGCTGGATATCGCCCTGAGCCTCAATCCGGGTGCGTTCCTGAGCCTGGGGGCCGGCCTGGCACCGGCGGTCAAACAACTGATTTTCATCGTCGGTGTGGGCGCTGTGGTGTGCTGGGCGATCGGCTGGGCGTTGTCGCGCTGGGCCAGTTCGCCAGGCAAGGCGCTGGCGGTGTACTGCGTCGCACTGGGTGGGGCGTCGAACCTGATCGACCGGGTGCTGCGTGACGGGCACGTGGTGGATTACCTGGTGCTCAACCTGGGATCGCTGCATACCGGGGTGTTTAACCTGGCCGATATCGCCATCATGGCCGGGGCCGCGGCCTTGCTGGTGGCGGAATTGCGCAAGCCGCGCCAGGCCCGAGGCTAGTCACAGGTCACGCTGACGGCCTTCGCCGCGCGCTGCAGTTCCTGTTTCACGTCCACGGTGATGCGCTGTTCCATGCGGCGTTGTTCGAGGAAGACCTGGTCGCCCCGGGTGTCCACCTGCGCATCGATCGCCGCCGCCTCGGCCTCGATGGCGGCAGCATGCGCGGCAATCACCGCATTCACCTCGGCCTCGTTGCTGGCGGCGTCGAGCGCCTTGATCAGCGCCGCCACTTTGGCTTCCTCCTCCTGGCTGTAAGCGTCCAGCGACAAACCGGCCGCCAACGCGCGCGCCCGAATCTGCACATCCTTGAGCGCCTGCCGGGCCTCGGTGCACTGCACCTCGCGCTTGTGCTGGTTGACCATCTGCCACTGGACCAGCACGTAACTGGTCACGCCGATAAGCGCCACGGTGAGGCCAGCCATCAGCCGACGGCTCATGGCCGCGTCCAGGCAGATGATGTGGGGAGGGGGATACACCAATACATCGTATTAATCCATTCGGAGGAGATCAAAGCGTAGCAGCAGAATCGATCCACTCCGTTTGCTGGCCGTCGGTGTTAGCGGGTTTTGCACTGGGCCAGCACCACTTTGCAGGTGCTCGGCGTGCCGCCGGATCGACCGGCGTATCGTTGACAACTCACCATGGATTTTTGCCGCGCCACACCCAAGGTCGAGCCCCAGGCCAGGCCGCCTTCCCCGGCAGTGGGCAGCGCCTTGGCATAGCAGTTGGAGCCCTGGCTGCTGCTCGCATAGGTGCTCCGGTTGGGTTTGCTGCTGCATCCCGCCATCAGCAGCAGTTGCAGGGCGAGCAGGCAGGTCGCCCATTTCCCCACGGTTGTCGCGTTCATCTGGCTTCCCCTGAATGGACTTTGGTTGCCGCCCAATACGTGCATGGTTCACATGGCGCTGGCATCGCTTTCGTGTTCGTCGGCGAAGGCCATCAGCACCTGCAGATCCAGCACCTCAAGCTTTATCCGCGAGATGAAGGCTGAAAACGCCAGGTTCGCCGCCAGTCGCCGCAGATCACTGGCCCAGGCGGGCAGGTAGGTCGGTCCCTGGAGCCAGCCGGATTCGAACAGCGGTGCCAAGCGTACGGTATCACCGAGGGTCAGGCGCCCGGCAAATAAATGTCCGACCAGGTCCGGGCGGTTGTCGCGGATGGCGATGCGCAGCAGGGTATGCACACCGAGCAATCCGGTCAGGTAGGCCGCGTCCTTGGTGAACGCCGCGCCGCCACGCAGGTCGGCCCCGCGGAACACCCGTTGGGTTGAGCGGAACGATTCCTCCTGCGATTGGCCGGCCGCCAGGAACCCTTCGAATACCTGGATGAAATCGGCGCCATCCAGCGCTTGCTGGACCGCCAGCACTCGCAGGGCCAGGCGGCGCAAACGGTTGATGTCCATGCTGGCGGTGAATAGCTCGGCGAGGGTAGCAATGCCTTCCTGGGTCTGGGTGGTGCGAGGGGCACCGAGGCCGAGGCTTTTCAGATTGGTCTGGCGGGCGCCGTTCTGCGCCGTGGCGACATGTACGAAGGCCTCGTGTTGCAGCAACTGCTGTTTGTCCAGGTCCGAGAACAGCGCGCTGGCACGCAGGCGGATCCGGCTTGCGCCGGCAATCGCCTTGGCGGCCAGGCTCGGGTCGAGCACGACGCTGATCTGGCCGGCGCCGAAAAAGCTGTCCAGTTCCGGTTGCATCCAGGCGGCGAAAGCCTCGGCCGGGATGTCGGCCTGGCTTGGGGGAATCCGCGCGCCGCCCAGCAGCGCGTCGGTGGTCTTGAGGAAGAACTGGGCCGCGTCGAGCATGCTCAAGTGCAGGTTCGTGTAATAGAAGTCCGGACGCCGGTACAGCGCCGAGGAGTAACGGGTGAAATCGGGAGTCCCGATGGCGCCCAGCATGCGCCCGGCCGTGGCGTAGCTGCGGGCGGTCATGGCCAGGTAATTGCCGGCCGGATGGCCCTCGTCACAGCGTCCGGCAAAGCTTTGCAGGGCGGCAATCTCGGCGCTGTGCTCACGCGCTTGTAACTCGACTCTGGGCAACGCCGCCTTGCCGGCGCGCCAATCGGCCAGGAACACCTGTTCAATCCCGACCGGCCAGGACAGCGCGTCCAACACACGGATCCTGCGGGCCAGACCAGGCAGGGCAGCATCGAGTTCTGACAGCGCAGCCGTGCTCATGGCAGTCACCTGGGCAGTGTCGGGTGTTCAATAAAAGCGTAGCAGCTGCCGAGCCCGCGAGGCTGCGTTCGAGGACGCAGTCCTCGCCGGGGGGGCGTGGGTCCTTAGCGTCTGCTACGCAGCCGAACGCAGCCTCGCGGGCTCGGCAGCTGCTACGGGGTAGTCAGCAGTTCGGCAATTTTGCGGCGCAGCTCACCGTGGGTTTCTTCGGCGTAGGGTGGGGCGGTTTTCCAGTCGTAGAACCAGGCGGGCATTTTGCGATGTTTTTCCGGTTCTGAGGCGTAGCGCGGGAATAGGTGGCAATGCAGTTCTGGCTCGGAATTGCCGAGGATCTCGTAATTCATCCGTAGCGCCCCGGTAGCCTGCAGAACGGCGTCGCCGATGCGGGCCATGTCGAGCAGGTAGGTGGCCCTGGCCTGGGCATCCAGATCGTTCAGGCTGGGCACCACAGGGTCGGGCAGCAACAAGCAGTATCCCGGCAGGAACTGCACGTCGCCCATCACCACCCAGCCAGATGCCAGGCGACAGATAACCTTGTCGTTGGCGCCGTTGCGCGCCATTTCTACTCGTTGCGAGATCAGAGCCATGTGCCTGTCCTTGGAGTGGGGGAGAAGAAGTACCGTCAATCCGTGCGCTATTCAAACATGCATCAGCAATCGTGCGCGTCCCTGCGCCCGGGCTATCTAGAAGCTGTATTTGGCGGTCAACATCATGTTGCGCGGAGCGCCGTAGGTGTCGCCACCGTAGCTGGTGGAGTTGGAGATGGACGAGTAGTACTCGCGGTCGAAGATATTGTTGGCGTTGAGTTGCAGGTCCAGGTTCTGGTTGACCCGGTAGCCGGCCATCAGGTCAGTAATGGCGTAGGCACCTTGCTCCAGGCGGTAGGTGCTGCCATCTGCCAGCGCGACGTCGTTGTACATGCGGCTCTGCCAGGAGATGTTGCCGCCGACCCGCAGTTTTTCCAGCGGGCCCTGGAAGCGGTAGCTGGTGGTCAGCTTGAACAGGTGCTCCGGGGTGTCCGTGTCGAAACGCTGGTTTTCGTTCTGCGGGTTGGCCGCATCCTTGAGGGTGTGCAGGCGTGCATAGGTGTAGCCGCCGCCTACCTGCCAGTTCTCGGTCAGTGCACCTTGCAGTTCGAAGTCGATACCCTGGCTGCGAATCTCACCGGAGGCCTCATAGCAGGTAGCTTGCGGGCAGTTCGGTACGTACACCTGCACAGCGCGGTTTTCCTGGTCGATGCGGAACACTGCCAGGCTCGCATTCAGCGCACCGTCGAAGTATTCGCCCTTGATGCCGATCTCGTAGTTCTTGCCGACGATGGGCTTGAGCGGAGTACCGGAGGTGCCCTTGGAACTCTGGGGGGTGAAGATGTCGCTGTAGCTGACGTAGACCGAGTGATGCTGGTCCAGGTCGTAGATCAGGCCGGCGTAGCGGGTGACGTTGCGGGTGACCTTGTAGTCGCCGTCGCCATCGCGGTTGTCGTAGTCGTACCAGTCCAGGCGGCCGCCGAGGATCAGCTTCAACGGGTCGGCCAGGCTCAGGCGGGTGGTCATGTACAGACCGTCCTGGGTGGTCACTTCGCGGCTGTTGTCGGTGTGCACGAAGTCCGGTTTGCCGGCATTGATCGGCCAGTTGGTGTCGTACGGGGAGTAGTTGTGGGTGGTCATGTCGTAGATGCGCTTGCTGGCGCCCACCACCAATTCATGGCTGCGCCCGAGCGCTTCGAACGGACCACTGAGAAACGCATCCACACCGGCCTGGTTTTCATCGTGGCCGGATTGGTAGACGGTACGGGCCAGGGTGTTGTTGACCCAACGCGACTGGTAAGACCCGGTGAACATTGCGTTCTGTTCGGCGTAGTTGGCGTTGAACTGCAGCTTCCAGTCATTGGCCAACTGCTGGCGGACTTCGGCGAACAGGGTGTTGATCTCCTGGTCCTTGTTTTCCCAGTCAGTCCCGGGGTTGTAGGAGCGCGGCAGGTCCAGATGATGACCATCCAGGCCGATCATCGAAGAGCCCCAGAAGTAGTTGGTCTTGTCCTTCTGGTTGGAGAAACCGAGGGTCAGGGTGGTGTCTTCGCCAAGGTCTGCTTCGGTGACCGCGTAGAACAGGCCGTGCTGTTCATCGACATCATCGACGAAGCTGTTGGTGTCGCGGTAGGACGTCACGACCCGGCCGCGCAAGGTGCCGTTGTCGTTGAGCGGGCTGGAGGCGTCGACTTCGCCGCGGTAGTTGTCCCAGGTGCCGGCGGCGCCGGTGAGGGTGACTTGCTGCTCGGCCAGTGGCCGCTTGCGGACCATGTTGATGGCTGCCGAAGGGTTGCCGGCACCGGTCACCAGGCCGGTGGCCCCGCGTACCACCTCGACCCGATCGAACATCGCCAGGTTCGGCTGGGCGCCGACCACCGCGCCTCGATAGCCGCTCGGGATGCCGTCATACATCAGGTTGTCGATGTCAAAACCGCGTGCCGAGTAGGACTGCCGGCCGGGGCCACCGGAGTAATCGAGGAACAATCCAGGGGTCGCATTGACCACATCGTTGATGCTGGTCATGGCCTGGTCGTCCATGCGCTGGCGGGTAATCACGGTGACGGCCTGGGGCGTTTCACGCATGGTCAGCGGCAGTTTGGTTGCCGTGGACATGGCGCCGGTGGTGTAGGAACTCGTGCCTTCGGTCGTGCTACCCAGTTGGGTGCTGGTAATTTCGGTAGCGCCCAGTTCCAGGGTGGTCGGCCTGGAGGTTTCTGGCATAGCGCTGCTGTCATCGGCACAGGCTGGCGCCAGGGTAGCCATGCAGATGGCCATGGCCAGCAGATTTCGGGGCGCATTCAAATAACGCAGCGGGGTAACGCGCGGCATAAGGTAGGTTCCTGGTTGTTAATGATATAAATAGGGCTATTGAGAATCATTAACAAACATTCTCTCAGGTATTGCAGCGGCGAAGAAGCCTGCCATGAAAAAAATCTATGGGAGAGCTACAGCGTGGGGCAGGTCGCGGTACTCAGTTGTTGGCCGGCGTGTCCTGGTCGAGCAGGACCGCACCGCTGCCCAGTTGGCCCAGGCGATCACCGGGATTGCGCAGCGGGCAGTCGTCGATCGACAGGCAGCCGCAGCCGATACAGCCGTCGAGTTGATCGCGCAGCTGGGTGAGGCTGTGAATCCGCTCGCTGAGCATGTCGCGCCAGATCGTCGACAGGTGTTGCCAGTCGTGCGCGGTCAAGGCGCGCCCGGTCGGTAGTTGGTCGAGCGTCGCCTTGATGGTCGCAAGGGGGATGCCTGCGCGCTGGGCGATCTTGATAATGGCTACCCGGCGCAGCACTTCGCGCGCATAACGCCGCTGGTTGCCGGCACTGCGCTCGGCGTGGATCAAGCCCTTGGCCTCGTAGAAGTGCACGGTGGCAACCGTCACACCGCAGCGCCGGGACACTTCCCCTACCGATAGAGGCACGCGAACATCGATCGACATGGCAGCTTTCTCTTGACCTCATCTATGGATGAGGTTTTATAAGGAGGTCGGCTTGCCGTTGCAAGCGCCCATTCGCGGTGGCGAGTGGGATCATTGACTGGAGCTGACATGGACACGTGTGAAGGACCCACTGACGATCATCTGCAATCTGTGGCACCGGCAGGCACCGGCTGGGCCGACCTGCTATCGGGGGCCAATGGCGTGCGCTCGCTGGCACTCGCCGGTGGCGTGGTGCTCCATGCGATCAATGTCTATATCGCTACCACCATCCTGCCCTCGGTGGTCAAGGACATCGGCGGCCTCGACTACTACGCATGGAACACCACGCTCTTCGTCGCGGCTTCGATCCTCGGCTCGGCGCTGTCGGCGCGCTGGCTGACTGGCATGGGACCTCGTGGCGCGTACATTGGTGCGACTCTGGTGTTTGCCTGTGGTGCGCTGATCTGCGCATTTGCCCCGTCAATGGCCGTGATGCTCACGGGCCGGCTTGTCCAGGGGCTGGGCGGCGGGTTGTTGTTCGCCTTGTCCTACGCGATGATCCGGCTGGTTTTCGCTCAAGCCTTATGGCCGCGGGCGATGGCCCTGGTCTCCGGCATGTGGGGGGTGGCCACCCTGGTCGGTCCCGCCGTCGGGGGGATCTTTGCGCAACTGGGCGTGTGGCGGGCGGCGTTCTGGTCGTTGATCCCGGTCGCCATTCTGTTCGCCCTGCTGGCGGCACGCATACTGCCCAAACGCAGCGCGGACCAACCGTCGCGCGTGCCATTGCCGTTGGTCCAACTGGTGCTGCTGACAGCGGCGGTACTCTGCGTGTCGGCGGGCAGCGTTGGGTCGATGCTGTCGTGGAATATCCTCGGCCTTGGCGCGGCCGCGATCCTGACAGCCCTATTGATCTGGAGCGAAAGTCGCGCCTGCCAGCGATTGCTTCCGGCCGGTGCATTTTCCATGACCTCGGCGCTCGGTGTGCTCTACGCAACGATGTCGTTGCTTGCGGTCGCGGTCACCAGTGGCGAGATCTTTGTGCCGCTGTTCCTCCAGGTCCTCCATCAGCAGTCGCCGCTGATGGCCGGTTACCTCGCGGCGCTCATGGCGGCGGGTTGGACGCTGGGATCGATTGGCAGTTCAGGCGCGAGCGGCAGGGCAGTGGGCCGGGTGATCCTCGCCGGTCCACTGCTTGGATTCACCGGCATGGCGGCGCTGGCCGTTCTGCTGCGCAGTGAAAGTGGCGGCGACTGGCAGGCACTCCTGCCAATCTGCCTGGCGCTGGTGATCATCGGCTTGGGCGTCGGCCTGGCCTGGCCCCATCTACTGACCCGGATATTCCAGGTGGCACCGGCGGGAGAGCAAGACCTGGCATCGGCGTCTATCACCACCGTGCAATTGTTCGCGACCGCGCTCGGTGCGGCGCTGGCGGGAATGGTGGCGAACCTCGCCGGCCTGACTGTTCCCGGAGGTGTCGCTGGTACGGCGAATGCCGCAAGCTGGCTGTTTGGCGTGTTCGCTCTCGCACCGCTGCTGGGCATCCTGACGGCCCGGCGGGTGGTGCGGGGGATCGGCGCGAACTCGTAGCGCAGGTGCAGGACATCTCGTTGCCGACTGGTGTTTTTTCTGGTCCTCGGCCAGTCCAGCCTGTAGAAATGCCGAACTATCGTTGTACAAAGGAGCTATCCATGACATCCGGGCAGTGCCTGTGCGGGGCCGTACGTTTTACCCTGGAGGTAGAACCGCGCTATTTCTATCGCTGCCATTGCACCCTGTGCCGCAAGCAAACCGGGGTCGGCCATAACCTCGCGACGCTGGTCAAGGCGGCTGATTTTCGCTGGGTCGCAGGGCAGGAGCAGATCAGCAGTTGGCAAAAACCCAGCGGCTACCGCAACGACTTTTGCTCGTCATGTGGTTCCACGGTGCCGAATCCTCTGCGCCAGACCCCGTACTTCTGGATTCCCCTGGGGCTGCTGGAGGCTGAGCTGAGCATCGCGTGCATCGGCGATTTTTGCACCGATGACGCCATGCCCTGGGACCAGCACCGCTCGCCGAACAATCACCGTGCGGCCCCGGAATCACTCGGGTTTATCCTGCAGGCCCTGCAGGTCGACGCTGATTGATTGCGGCGTTGCCGGCAAGCTGTCGACAAAGGCGCGGATCTGCCGGGAACCGCGCAAGTGCAGGGTAGGGATGTGGGGCCCGATGGCCTGGCGCACCATCTCGATGCCTGGACGGTAGCCACGGTCGAAGTTCCACACGAAGTTCAGGAAGGTCAGGAACGCCCGGTCGATCTTCTCGCTGCAGCCTGCGGGAAGGTCGGGGCGAGGGCGGTTCATGACGCTGCGCCGGATCACTCGGGTGAAGCAGGTGAGCCGCGGTGTATCGAGCCAGATGATCAGGTCGGCACCGGGCAGGCGCAGGTCGAAGGTGCGCCGGGCATAGTTGCCTTCACAGACCCAGGCCTTTGGCGCAACCGCGGCCTTGACCCGGGCGCGGAATTGCTCGGCGTCTGGCTCGACCCAGCCAGGCTCCCAGAACAGCCTGTCCAAATGCACCACGGGCAGGCCAAGGCGGCTGCCGAGGGCGCGGGCCAGGGTAGATTTGCCGCTACCGGCGTTGCCGAGAATTACAATCCGTTGCATGGTCGCACTGCCTGTCGCGAAAAAAGCCGGCGATTGTGCCTAATGCCGATCAGTTAAGCGACAACAGGAACCTGTAGCAGCTGCCGAAGGCTGCGTTGGGTGGCGCAGCGACCCCAGCAATACCAAGTCAAGCGAGCGTCCTGTGGACTTTGACGCAGCCTGAGTGGTACGGGCTTGAGCTTGCAGGTATCTTGCGCTCCATCAGGAATGGTTCAGCAGAACCCCCAACCAAGGAAGACCATGAACAACAGTACGGTGCGCTTTGCACCTTGGGTCGGCCCGCACTACGAGCGAGGATGTGGCGGGTTACGCATTCTCCTGGTGTGCGAGTCTCACTATGGCGCCAAGCAGCACGAGCGCCCCACCGTTACACCCGAAATCATCAAGGCACTTGCCCTAGGCCAGAGGCACCCTAAAGCCACCGGTAAACTTCGGCGCCATCCCCATTTCACGAAAATCATGACGGCGGTGCAGAACGTTCGGCAGGCCTTCACCGGCGCGCAAAAAGCAGACTTCTGGAGCAGTGTTGCCTATTACAACTTTCTGCAGGAGTTCCTGCCAGACAGTCGAGTTCCGCCGCCGCAAGGCGCTTGGCAGCGGGGTGAGCGAGCATTCAGCGAAGTCTTGGCGGTGTTGGCACCGGATCTGATTGTCTGCTTCAGCGTACGTAACGGTAAGTTGATTCGCTCGCTTGCCGGTGATGTGCCGGTGGCCGTGGTGAACCATCCCTCTTCGCGGTTTACCTATGCCAAAGTCAATCCAGTAATCGCTGAGCAAAAAGACCAAGCCTTGGTGCGCAAGACCCAAGGCCCCGCGTTCGTTGCCACTGCGGCCTTCGACCGCTGGAGCGAGGCCACCGCTTGTGCCTTGCCGACCCCCGGCCAACATCTTTGCGCGCAGGACAAAGCCGCACTCATTGCGCAGCGCAGGGAAGCAATGGCAGCACTTGATCAATCTTCAATGGCCTGGACCCAATGACAACCAACATCGCTAAACATACGCAAGCAGAGCAGAAACAGAGAGCCATCAAGCGACTTGCACAAATATTCCGCGATCATTGGGAAGAGGGCAGGGTTGGTAGTACGCGGATTTTTGAGCACGTCGTTCCTGATGCGTGGCTGATATGCGCCAGGTCATCCAGCGGCGGCAGGTATAGAGAACACATCGTGCCCTGTGTCCTGATCCGCGACCAAAGCATGAAGATGTATCAGGCCGGCGAGTTGGTCGAAGCTGTGGCAATGATGATTGAGCGCCATCTGGCGATTGTTCTGATCTCGGAAGAAGAAAAAAACCGGATGGATAAGCAGCGTGGCTGGAAAACCACCATGCCTGAAGGTTGGGAGTTCGGCTCGGGAGATCCCTTTGCGCGACTCACCTCATGTGGCATTGAGTTCTCCTGATCAAACGCCTGGATGGATGGCTGCGTTCACCCGCAGCCTTTTAGGCGCACTCGAGCTAATCCCGCAAAAAACCGGATGAACCGTTGGGCGCTTGCTCCCGAAGATGATTTTTATCATCAGGCGATGAAACATTCGGTAGCATACCCGCCATTCTCAAGGAGGCTGGAACCATGGACCCGAACACAATGTTGGCTTTTACCCTGGTCGCTGCGATTGCCATCGCCAGCCCGGGGCCTGCGACCTTGATGGCGATCAACAACAGCCTGGCCCATGGTCAACGCAGCGCAATCTGGTCGTCGCTGGGCAATGCCAGTGGGCTGTTCTGCCTGTCGGCGGCCGCGATGCTGGGGTTGGGCGCGCTGCTTGCCAGTTCGGAATGGATGTTCAATATGGTCAAGATCGCTGGCGCCGGGTATTTGTTCTACCTGGGGGTCAAGCAGTTGCTCAACAAGACGCCATTGCTGGCTGATGGGATTGAGCAGGGGCAGAGCGTTCGCCCCAGCCCCTTTAAACTGTACCGGTCAGCGGTGGTGACCGCGCTCGCCAACCCCAAGGCGACGCTGTTCTTTACCGCGTTGTTCCCGCAGTTTATCGATCAAGGCGCAGCCCTGTTTCCACAATTCCTGATCCTGACCGGGATATTCATGGCGCTTTCGTTGCTGTCGTTGAGCCTGTATGCCGCGCTCGCCTCGCGCGCCAAGGGCATGTTGGCGCGACCTGAGTGGTCGCGCTGGGTCAGCCGCGTGGTGGGGGTAACTTTCATCGGGTTTGGTGCGGCGATTCTCGCGATGCGCCGGCAAACCGCCTGATCGTCTGGCGTTGGCACAAAGGCTCACCACACCAGCGCCCAGCTGAACCAGCCGCTGAGCAACGCGGCCGCCAACGCCACCAGCACCGTATTGAGGCAAGCGAGGGCGAAGCCGAACCTGATCAGTTCGCCTTCTTCCTTCGCCTGAGTTTTTGCCAGCCCCACGATCAGCATGACAATCGATATCGAGCCGAGTGCGGCATGCCCTGCCGAACTGTTCTGCACCGCTGCCAACAATAGGCGCGCGGATTCGGGCAGCAGGGCGATGGCCGGCATGAAGATCGCGTTGCCGCCCACGTTCGAGCCGGTCATGTAGCCCGAGAGTGCACCGAACATCGTCACCAACGGCATCGCGGCGGCGGGTGAAAGGCCGGCCAGCAGTTGCATCAATCCCGCCAGGAAGCCGGCCTTGACCATGATCTGCGACATCGCCAGGAAGAAAAAAATCGTCAGCAACGGCCGCTTCGCCCGCGCCATCAGTGCCACCGGCAGACTGCCGTCCGACCCCACCTTGTGTGGTGTGGCCCGCGCATGCAGCCACACGCCGACCAGCACCAGCAGCAGGGCTACGCCAGGGGAGGCCAGGGGTTTCCAGGTGACCTGGGCACCAGACACCAGCCATTGATCCTGCCAGGAAGTCAGGGTCAGGATCAGCTTCAAGGAGACGATGCAGACAATCAGCACCAGGTACGGCCATGCCTGACGCGGCCAGTGCACGGCAATGCGCGGACTGGCGCTGCGTCGCACGCGCCACACTCCGCCAGCCAGCACCGCCAGGGCCGTCACCAGGGCCGCGGCAACACCGGCCACTTCCGGGCCCAGCCAGCGACTGGCGCTGTACAGCGCCGCCATAAACAACAGCCAGTAAATCCCCAGCGCCGCCCATGCCCGCAACTCACGCACACCCGCCAGATACAGCGCCAATCCACTGAGCAGCAAAAACACCGGCGCGCTGGTCAGTGCCGAGGTCGATGACAGTGCCCGGGCATCCAGGTGCGCCAGCGAAGCGCCTATCACCGAGGCCAGGCCGAGCGTGCCCCACGGCATGATCGCCATGCCCACCAGCGCAATGCGCAGCGCGACCCGGCGCTCGAAGAGGCTCAGCAGCAAGGGCACCGTGGCGATCAAGGACACGCCGAACCCGGTCATGGCTTCCAGCAGCGGCGCCAGGCCGAGCACGATGAACACCACCTGATCGCCGCTGCCCAGGCCCAATGAACGCACCCATTGGCTCAGCGCCAGGTTGACTCCCAGGCGTTCGATCACGATCACGAAGGCCAGGCCCGGCACAATCACGAAGGCGGTACTGGCAAACAGCACCGCCGTGTCCTTGAGGGCGGCCACCATGCTGCCCAGGTGCCAGGCATCGGCTGCACCGGCGAGCCACAGCAGCAGTACCAGCAGAGTGCCGGCGACGGCGGCCTGCACAGGTGGCCGCCGCAGCACGACGAGCATGGCGGTGACCAACAGGAACGGGGACAGATGAAACAGCGCGACCATGCCAATAATATCCTGTGTGGGTGCCCGGACAGCCGCGGGTGCGGCGTGTGGCCAAGATAATATTTCGCGGCAGTGGATAAAGGGTCGCGGTTTTCTGCTAGTTTTCGAGAAAATTTCTCGCGAGCCAGCATGATAAAAACCACTGCAACAAGCCAAGCCCTGGACAAATTCGACCGCGCGATCCTCGACCTGGTCCAGCGCGACAACACCATGGCGCTGCGCTTGATCGCCGAGCAGGTCAACCTCTCGACCGCCGCTGTCCAGCGACGCCTCAAGCGCATGGAGGAGGGTGGCGTGATCACCGGCAACGTCGCCATCGTCGACCCAACCGCCGTTGGCCGACCGATTACCATCATTGTCGAAGTGATGGCCGAGCGCACCAGCCTGGAGGCTCTGGAAGCCATGAAGGCCCACTTCGCAGTGCCCGAGGTGCAACAGTGCTATTACGTCACCGGGGAAGTGGACTTTGTCCTGGTGCTGACCGTCGCCAGCATGCAGGAGTACCAGGCCCTGGCAAGGCGCCTGTTTGCGGAGAACACCAACGTCACCTGGTTCAAGACGATTGTGGCGCTGGATCGGGTGAAGGTTGGGTTGGATGTGCCGAGTGGGGGTGGGTAATGGGTGGTTTGGTTTCTGGCGGCCTGTGGCTTATTGCGCTGGGCTGCTATTGGCCAGAAACCGAGGTTCTCTGTTCTAGAGCCAACGTCTGACCTGGCTGCAGTATTGCGTGAACTCTCTGCCGAAAAGGCTGGCGAGGGCTCGCTCCTCCGGCCCGATCTGGAAGCGGTTCATGTACATCACGAAGCCCAGCACGCCGAGGAGTGCCGGCGGCCAGGCGAGGAAGATTGACCAGGCTATCAGGACTGTGGCGAAACCTAAGTACATCGGGTTGCGTGTGTATCTGTAGACGCCCGAGCTGACCAGGGCCGAAGCGGTTTGCGGCTTCAGCGGGTTGACCGTGGTGCGGGCACGGCGAAACGACAGTACGCCGGCTAGACAAATGGCTACGGCTGCCAGCGCCACCACCAGCGCCAGGGCAATGCGCCACTCGATAGTCAGCTCCAGGGTGCCCGGTGAGTGTCGAGCTGCGAACCACATCAACAGACCGAACAGGGCAGCAACCAGCGGCGGAGGGATGCGGTTGTCCATGAGCAATTCCTATTTGAGACGAACTGGCTACTAGCGTGAGGGTTATAGCCGCTATAGGGTCAAGCCCCTTGAGTGCGATGGAGACTGCGGGGCACGTTGGAAGTCAGGCACGGGCAAACGCATCAGGACGATCACTATCAATATCGCAGTACAACCGATACTGGGCGCGACAGCGGCTCTTCATAAAGGCTGTCAGCATCGGTAAAAAAGATAAAGCGCTGTTTCGCCCACCCTAAATCTCTCCGTTAAACAGCTCGCTCAACGCTCGGTATACGGGCCTGTTCATGTGTTAAATTTATTGAATTCACTATCTAGCGACTCGAGTATTCATTCCATGGATGAACTGCGCAGGATTGACCTCAATATGCTGGTAACGCTTCATGCGTTGTTGGCTGAGAAACACGTCACGCGAGCATCAGTACGTCTGCATAAAAGCCAGCCGGCAGTCAGCCACGCGCTCGGTTTGCTCAGAGCACATTTCGATGACCCTTTGCTCATTCGTCGCAATGGGGCGATGGTTTTGACAGCGAGGGCACAAGCGCTGGCTCAACCGCTTCAGGATGCCTTGGGCCACCTGAATTCGCTGTTGGGCGCTCCGTCATTTGAGCCATCAACAGCAAGAGGCCGTTTCAGATTGTCGCTATCGGACTATGCCGCGCGAATCCTTCTACCACGGCTTGCCCAGAAGGTTCGTCGAGAAGCTCCAGGTATTGATTTGGCTATCAGCCAGGCCAGTCGAGAAATGATGATTTCTCAGCTGCTGGATGGTGAACTCGACCTTGCACTAGGCATCTTTCCCGAGGTTGCGGATGCCATTGCGCTTCAAGATCTGTTTTGCGAAGGATTCATCAGTCTTGCAGATAAGCAAGTACTGCCAGCGAAGGGTGGCCTATCACTGGACGATTGGTTGTCGCGCCCGCATGTGATGCTCGCACTACGCCCCGATGCGAACGATGAGATCGAGCAGGCGTTAGCCGCCCAGGGTTTGAAGCGTCACATTGCGTTGGCTTTGCCGCACTGGAGTGCGGCGGTTGAAGTACTGGCGGGCACTGATCTGATTCTTACGGTTGCCAGTCGCGCGGTGGGCTCGATGCGCAATCACAAATCGCTACGGCAATTCGAACCGCCCATTGATATCCCGCGATTCGCCTACCAGCAGGCCTGGCATACCAGGAAAGAGGGTGATGCCGCACACCGCTGGCTGCGGGAAGCCGTTTTCGAGTGCTCTCAGCCAAGCTGACATCAAACTGAAGCATTCAGGTGCGTTCCATCACGACTAGTGGCGGAGAATGGCCTGTTCATCAAACGGCTCAACCCGAAGGCAAAAGTGATCGACGTTGTGTCTTTGCTTACCCGCCGGTTGACCACCCTGACGGCCGATAGGCCCATTCACATCAACCAGGTCAATCATGGATGTCCCTGCGCTCAATGTCCTGTACCCGCAGTACAACATGGTCGATACGTTGAATTGAAAAACTGCGCATTACGATCACTCCTGTCGGATCACTGATTTGAGTCCCCATCCAGTTTCGAATCCTCAGTTGGGCACTCTTCATAGTGCGGGCACCCAGTTCGACGACTCAGTTAACCTTCGAAAACAGTTGAGGCACCTCACCCGAGAAGTCGACCCATGGGTTGGTATCGAGCAACTCTGCATGCGCTACGCTGGGTTCATCGAAGCGAATGGTGAAGCTTTCCGGCCCATGGGCGTAGGCAACAATCAAGCCCTGGTGCGGGTCCATGTAGCCGGCGTGTATGCCGAAACCAGGATAGCTGAGGCGCACGGCAGGCCCTTGAGGATTGATTTCATGCACAGTCAGACGCGCAAGGACGCCATCTGGCAGCACAAACATCCAGGTGAAAGCACCTCCAGATACCACTGTCATCACCTCATCAATGCCCGCGCCATTGTCCGAAGTGTTTACATGAAGACGACCATAACGATTCAGAGCCCAAGTTCGCATCTCTGGAGTCATGGCCTTCATGTCGTAAACTTTTGGATAGGGCGCTGTATCTCCCTCACGGGTACCCAGGTAGCCACCACGGTGCAGCTCGGGAGTCCGGCCTGCGAGGTGGATTTGCTCCAGCAGTTCAGCACGGTTGAGACTGAATATTGACAGCAACTGGTTTTGGTCTTCTTCACTGATGGCGTTAGTCAGCGATGCTTTGAGAATCCGCTTGGCCTCTTCGGGAATAGAAACAGTGCTGGCGCGTACTCCCACGCTGCGCAAGACAGCGTTGACGCTATCAATACCTTCAACATCGGGACGGCCATCGCTGAATTGAAGTTTTACGAAGTTCATCTTTGTATCTCCTATCGTGAGTCAGAAAGTTGCGGTTGCGTTGCGGGTTTACATAAAGCGGGTAGAGCGGGTTACTTGCTGGTTTGGGTAGCGCTGTTATCAACTGTTGGAGTGTTGATACCCTGAACCATCAATACACCTCCAAAGATGAGCACTACCCCTGCCAGTCGAGTGAAGGTGACCGGTTTGTTGGGAAGTCCCATCAATCCGTAATGGTCAACCAGGATGGAAGCCGAAATCTGTCCTGCGACGACGAGCAGTAGAAATCCGCTAGCCCCTAGCTGAGGGGTGATGGCCGTTGCGCTGCCTACGTACACGGCACCCAAAATGCCGCCGATCCATAACCACCAGGATCCCTGCAAAGCCTTGCCGACATCCGGCGCAGATACCCGCATGACTAACAGTGCAATCACCACCACAACGGCGCTGACGAACAGCGACGTTAACGCCCCCCAAAGCGGGTGCCCTAACGCTCGGCCCACGGCTGCGTTACTGGCGGCCTGGAAGGGCAGGACTGCGCCTGCCAGCAATGCGGTACCCACCGGGATAAGTGCGAGAGCTACTGCCTTACTGAACATGGCATTCCCCTTTGGAGATGGCTGGTTTCGATGGGTAAATGCTCTCCAATCCATAGAGATTATGGAAATCACATGTTTGCACATGCATTATTCATATGGTGGATAGCTATGGAGGCAAGGCCTCCTAGCACAACCTGCGCTCAGTAGATTGAAGGGGAATGATTTTCGGCTTTTACTTCCTGGAGTCGAAAAGCTAGCTGACTATTTGACGCATGCTTTAGTTGAGCTGAAGTGTCCTGCTTTAAAAATCATCCATTGATGTGCGCACCGACAGCCAGTCAGATAGGCATTGCCAAAAGCACACTGCCTTCCGCTGACAATAAGAGAAAAGGTTCGCACGCCATGCACAAACTCGTAAAAGTCCTGACCCTGGTTTCCTCCGTTATCCTCTGCGTGCCATTTGCCATTCAGGCCCAGGAAGCCTCCACTGCGCAAAGCCCGGCGTTTGTGGTGCACAAGTTATCGAACTTTCTATACGCGATCGGTGAGCCCAATTACTACCAGAAAAATTTTTCGTATTTGCTGGTGGGCGAGGATCAGGCATTGATGTTTGATTCCGGGGCCAACCAGAAAGAAGACATCACGTCGGTGGCGCGTAAAATCACCAACAAGCCGCTGTCTATGCTGCCCTCACACCTGCATTTCGATCACCTTGGCGGCCTGCACAATTTTAAAAGCATCTACTTAGTGGATACGCCCTTCATTCGTCAGTTCAGGGGAGAGGATGACTTCTACCGTGTCCCCGAGCCGGTTTACCTGGGCAACTTCGATCACATGGTCGTGCCGCCCTTCAAGGTCGCGCGGCTGATAAAACCAGATGAGACGATCGACCTTGGCGGTCTCAAGGTGCGTCTGATCAGCGTGCCCGGTCACACGCAGGATGAAGTGGCACTCTTCGATGAGACGCACAATATTTTGCTGGCAGGGGATCACGTCTACCCGTCCTGGCTATTGGCAGGGAATCTTAACGACTACGTTGCTTCTCTCGACGCCACGCTGAAGGTGATCAACGAGCAGACGGCCATCTATGGCGCTCATGCTGACGAGGATCCAACCAAGGTTCCGGCCATGACATACGCGGACGTACAGGCGATCCGCGACAAGATGGCTCTGATTCTGGCGGGGCGCGCCAAGGGTGAAGCGTTCAGCGATCCGGAACTGATCAAGAGTTCCGAGCTCTATAAGGTGGAGAAGGGCATCAGCATTCTCACCAACATCCAGTTTACTGATGGTCGTGGCTACGGTTACTGATCGGGCTGCCCGGCTGTAGCGAGCAACCAGTCGATGAATGCCCGGATTTCCGGGCGTTCGCGCGTCCCTTCGGAGCAGGCAACATAGTAATTGTGCAACGCAGGTACGGTGATCGACAGCGGACGTACTAATCGGCCTTCGTCGAGATCGCGAGCGGAGACGAGTTCATCGCTCAGCGCCACGCCGAAACCGTCCCGTGCTGCCTGCAAGACCATACCGAAATCTTCAAAGAAGATATCCTCTTCGCCGATACGGCTGAAGCCAACGTCGACCAGCCATTGCTGCCACTGGCGGCCATTATCTTCGTGTAGCAGGCGGTGTTGAGCCAAGTCAGGCACTTCCCGAATGGCTTTAGGCCCTCGCAAGAACTGCGGGCTGCAGACTGGCGTCATGCGAATGCCGTGCAGCAGACGCCACCATAAGCCTGGCCATGGTGGCGAACCGTAGACCACCGCGATATCGGCGCGGCGCCAGTCCACTTGCGGCATGCTCGGAGCGGTGATCACGCTCACCCGCACCGAGCGGGACGCCTCCATGAAGCGTAGCAGCGGCGTGGTCAGCCACTCCACTCCTACCGCAGGAGGAATGGACAAGGTGATCCCGACGACCTCCTGCTCTGCAGCGGAGTCGGTCTGCAATGCTGCCACCGCGTCGCTGATTTCGCTCATTGCGTTCGCTACGTGCTTTTGTAGCAGTCGGCCGTTGTCGGTCAGCACAAGCTGTCGACCGCGTTTGGTGAACAGCGCCACGCCAAGGCTGGCCTGCAACGTTTTGACTTGCTGGCTCACCGCGCCGGTGGTGACGTGCAACTCAACCGCGGCTGCTGCCAGACTGCCCAAGCGGGCTACGCTTTCAAACACTTTAAAATTGTGCAAGGGGGGAAACGTCATTTCATCTCCGTAGCAACAGCACTGCGGTCAGAGCAGGAACCCGACGAGGGTGAGCGTGTGTACATACATCGTCTCGCAATTTGCCATGACATAGGTACCCTGCTGGGACTGACTTTCTGTGCCGTGGCCTCGTCCCGATATGGAGGCAGCTGTCAGCTATTGGCCGACAGTTGCCTCAGAAGAGCATCCACTACGCTCGCAAAAACCGATCGGGCCGGCATGGGCCAAGGGCGCTGGACGCTTTGTCGTCGACGATCTCCTCGCTGGCAAGACGTCCCACTATCGCCGCCAAAGTAACTCCGGGGTGCATTGCACACACATAGACGCCGCTGACTTTTGGTAGATAACCGATGATGGGGATGCCATCGGCGGGCATGGGCCTGAGCCCGACACAAGCCCATTGCGGCTCTATGGAAACAACCCCATGGAGTTCGTTGCGGATGGTCTTGGCAGTGCGGAGCGCTATCGCTGCTGGCTGATTCTCCATGGTGTTGTCCAGGTAATCTTCTGCCGCCAGCAACGCACCATCCGAACTTTGCCTCACTTCCATTTCAGGGCTGGAGATGAGGGTGTGCACGAGGTCGGGTTGGGCCTTGTAACGGATGAAAATGGCAGGCGAGGCCTCTATTGGAAGGGGCACTTCAAGCCTATCTGTCAGCTTCGTGATACCTGTCCCGGCGGCCAATACCACAACATCGGCATCGATGATGCCCTGTGTTGTTTCGACTCCGGTTACCTTTGCACGCTGGGTTACGAAACCAAGAACTCGCGTCTGAGTGAGAATCTTCGCCCCAAACGCCTTGGCACCGGCGATCAACGCATGGGTAGCTGCCACTGCATCCAGCGCCCCTTCTTCAGCCGCATACAAAGCAGACTGAGGGGGATTTTTTAGATTGGGTTCAAGGTCGAGAATCTGCGATCGAGACACCTGGTTAGCTGAAGCCTGCAGCGCTCCATTCGGCATCGCGCTATAAGACAAAGCGCCTGTCCACCGTATCTCGAGATCCGGCAGCTGCGTTTCGAGGCGGCGGTACTCCTTGATTGCAGCACCGCGCAGTTGCGCAATGGGGTCAGGTTCACGGTGTGAGGTGTTGATCCATGCGAATGAACTTCCCGTCACTCCCGACGCTATACCTTCAGCCTCGACCACGGTGACATTCGCGCCTTTACTCGCGAGGTGGTACGCCAGTGATGCGCCCACGATACCTGCACCAACGACTACGACTCGTTTGCCCTGAGTATTGCCCATATCAACCTCCATTCTGTCGACGCGCTGATGGTACGACAGCTGGACGAATTCATGGCATGAGAAACTGATCGCTCAGGACATCTTCCGAGTGTTTGCTTCTGGCCGATCGACCCAAGGCAGGCGTTAGCCAAGGTCTGCTTTCAGTCAATATTTGCTTTCCTGTAAAAGTGCGATTGATTAGGATAACTTTCCACTTAAAGAATGACGTCCATGAATATTCGCAAAAAAGCAGCGCACGATAATCCTGCTCTAGGTGCACTGTGGGAGAGGTCGGTACGTGCCACTCATGATTTCCTGAGTGAGGATCACATCCAGCGCTTGCGGTGCCTCGTCCAGGAAAGTTACCTGCCCATGCCTGAACTCGAAGTCTGGGTTTGCCAGGACGCTATTGGAATTGCAGGCTTCATCGCCACCAGTGGTCACAATGTAGAAATGCTTTTTATCGACGCAGATCGGCGCGGCCAAGGCATTGGTCGAATACTGCTGGATCATGTACGTGCTCGGCACCCGACCCTAAGTGTCGATGTGAATGAGCAAAACCCGCAAGGCGTGGGCTTTTATGAGCATTATGGGTTTATCCAAACTGGACGCTCGCCTTTGGATAACGAAGGCAACCCTTTTCCGTTATTGCATATGGCGTTGAGAGCACGGGAAATAGAGACGGTTGAAAATGCTTGAGTTAGTGAAAGGGGAGAGTCAAGGCATAAGGGTTGGGCCTCGCTGGCCATCATCAAAGGTGTTGATCGAACAAAACACGTTCAACAAGATGGTCGAGACTCAGTCAATGCTGCCTCCGTCAGTTCGTTTGCTTATCGTTCGAGGGTATGAAAGCAAAAGCAGTAACCTTGGTGTGTTTCGACTATTGTCGCGTTGGTTCGGTGTCAGGCTATTTTGCACCTTGTATCCAAAAAGGAAGAATGAGGTAACGGATATATTTGGATCTAACGGGCATGACGTGGACGGCACGCATGTCGATGTGTCTGTTGTGCTGAATGGAAAAAGATTGCGCTTTCTACCCTTTGGCGTATTTACCTCGTTAACTCGACAAGAGGCAGTTGCCGCGCAGCACCTTGTAGTTATTAACAAGGTCAAGGATGCATTGAGGCAATGCGGCTTTGAAATTCATCAGAATCAAACAGAAAGCATGCAGATTCACTGCGACTACAAAGGATAGAGCAACACCATCAACTCCCGAAGGACTGCAAACGGCTTGAAACGAACCTTCGCCAAGGCCTGCTTGCGCCCCACATGCACCCGGCCTCGCCAATAGATTGCGTGGGTGCAGGCGTTGCGCAATCGGACACCGAAGTGTTGTGCACCTGGCGAAGGCTGCCTCGTTGCCCTACGGGATCACCAGTCGTAGGTCAATTCCACCGACGCCACTCGCTCCTGGCCGTAGTAGCAGCCGAACGAATAGTTACAGTCCGAGACGTACTCTCGGTCGAAGACGTTCTGCACGTTGAGGCTGGTGCGCACGCCGCGCAGGCCGGCGTCCAGCTTGCCCAGGTCATAGCTGACCGTGGTGTCGTAGACCACGAAGGCCGGCACGTCGAAGGAGTTGGCCGAGTCACCCGGCTTGCGTCCGGTGTAACGGGCGCCAGCACCGAAGGTCAGGCCATCGATGGTCGCCTGGGTGAAATGATAATCCACCCACAGCGAGGCCGAGACCGGTGCCGTGGCTTCGCTGCGGTTGCCCTGATCGCCATAGGTGCTTTTGGTGTAGAAGGAGTCGATGTAGGTGGCCGCGGCCATGACGTCGACATTATCGAGACTGGACTTGGCTTCCAGTTCGATGCCACGAGAGCGCACTTCGCCATTCTGCGCCGAGTATTGCGGGTACTCGGTGTCGCCCGTCAGCACGTTTTTCTGTTTGACCTGGAACACCGAGGCAGTGATCAGCGTCTTGTCGTACGGCTGATATTTCACCCCCATTTCGTACTGCTCGCCTTCGGTTGGATCAAAGGCTTTGCCACCGCGCTCGGGCGCCGCAGTGCCCAGGGTTGGCAGGAAGGATTCGGAATAGCTGACATAGGGCGCCAGGCCGAAATCGGTGACATAGGTCAGGCCCACTCGCCCCGTGAACTGGTTGTCCCGTTGTGACGTGACGGTATGGGCCAGCAGGTCCTTGTTGTCGATTTCCGCCCAGTCCTGGCGGCCGCCGATGGTGAGGATCCACTTGTCCAGCCTGATCTGATCCTGCAGGTACGCACCCGTCTGGCGAATGGTGTTGTCCCACTTGGTATCGAGCACCGGGGTTACGCTTGCGGTGTCGTAGTTGTTCTTGCCGTAAAGGTCGACCGGCAACACGTTGTAGGCGTTGTAGCCGTCGTACTTGCGGCTGAAGTGACGATAGTCGACCCCGGCCAGCGTGGTGTGCTCCAGGGCGCCGGTGTTGAATTTGTATTCCAGGTTGTTATCGACGGTGTAGGCGATGTTGTGCTGGCGCCAGTCCAGCTTGACGCGATTGGCCTGGGTCTGATCAACCACACCGGCATCATCGGTGACGAAGCTGCGCAGGTAGAAGCCTTTGTACTGGTCACGTACGTCGGTGTAGCGCGCAGTGGACCGGTACGTCAGGTCTTCGCTGAGGTTGTGGCTGAAGTCATAGCCCAAGATGTACTGGTCGCGCTTGTAGTCGTTGTAGCGCGAATCCCCGGAGAAAAAATCCCGTTTGATTTTCTGGCCAGTCGGACCGCGATCCAGGGAGCCGACCCGCGGCAGCGCCTGATAATCGGCCAGGCCATCGTCGCGCTGGATTTGCGCCAGCAGGGTCAACGACGTGTCGTCAGTGGGCGTCCAGGTCAGGCTGGGCGCCAGCAGCATGCGTTCGGTATTGGTGTGCGCGACCTGCTCATTGCCTTTCTTCGCCAGGCCCACCACGCGATAGGTGAATGCCTTCTGGTCGTCGAGCGGGCCGCTGGTGTCGAATGCACCATTGACCCGGTTGTAACTGCCCGCGCCGAGCTTGACCTGGCTGCGCTGTTCGCTGGTGGGTCGCTTGGACACCAGGTTGATAAGGCCGCCCGGCTGGTTCTGCCCGAACAGCACGGAGGAGGGGCCCTTGAGCACCTCAATGCGCTCCAGGGTGTAGGGGTCGATTTGCGGAGCCCCGCCCAGGCTGCCGGCATAAGGCACGTAGGCGCCATCGAAGTACAACGGGGTCGGGGCAAAACCTCGGCTGGTGATCTCGTCGGCGATAACATTGCGGTCGGTGAAACCGCCGGTGCTCAAGCCCGGCGTATAGCGCAGGGCCTGGGTCAGGTTGCGTGCGCCCTGCACGGCAACCTGATCGGCCGTCACCACGTTGATCGCCTGGGGGATTTCCAGGATCGGCGTATCGGTCTTGGTCGCGGTGGCGCTGCGGGTGGCGACATAACCGTCGACCGGTCCATAGGCCGACTCGATGGCCTGGCCGGAAATATTGGTTGCACCTAACTGCAGCGCAGCGCCCGGGACCCTTGGCAGCAGCGAGTAGCTGCCGCTCGGCAGGAGAACCGCTTGCAAGCTGCTACCGGCCAGCAGCTTCTGCAGGCCGGCATCGGTGGTGTAGCGGCCGCGCAGCCCGGCGGTCTTCTGCCCGCTGGCGTGGGCCGGATCGAACGAGACCGTCACACCAGCAGTCGCGGCGAACTGGGTGAGTGCCGAACCCAGGGCTCCGGCCGGAATATCAAAGCTGGTTTCAATGTTGGTCTGTGCCCAGGCAGGCTGTGCAATCAGTACCGTACCCAGTGGCAAGGCGAGCGCCATCCCCAGCAGCGCGATATGCACCGCGCGGTTCAGGGGTTTGACGGCAGACTTGCGGAAGACTTTGCGCGGCTGGGGGGTGCGGGGGATCATGCGGTTTCCTTTCGCCCGATGGCAGTAAATGGCGGCGTCTATTTGCGCCTCTATCTACAAAGTCGAACGAGAATCAAAATCAACAACCCCCTTCGATAAATTTTCTGCAAAAACCCTCAAATGGCTTCGACGCGCGTCCAATAACGGCTGAAACGCCGCAGCCGCACGGGCAGGGTCGAGGTCAGGTTATCGAGGATGGCGTCGCTGCTACCGAGGTGAAACGCGCCGGAAATCCGCAGGTCGGCGACCGCTGGAGCGCAGCCCAGATGACCTGGACGGTAACGCTGCAACTCGGTGATGAAATCGCCCAGGCGCCAGTCATCGATCACCAGCATGTCGCGGGTCCAGGCGTCGACCTGGGGACTGGAGCGCTGCACCGCGCCTGCATCATTGCTGTCGAAGTCGAGCTGCTGCCCGGCATCCACTCGCACGGCCGGACCGAGACTGTTTGCGCTGCGCACCTCGACCGCATGTTCCTGCACGCTGACCCGCGTGCGCTGCGCGTCGTAGCGCACCACGAAGCGGGTACCCAGGGCGCGAATGCTGCCCGATGGGGTATGCACGATAAAGGGCCGTGCCTGTTGGTCTGGCGCAGTCTCGATCTGGATCTCACCGCTGAGCAGGTGGATTTCGCGCAAGCTCGCGCTGTAGCGAATGTCCACTGCGGTCGCGGTATTGAGTCGCACCAGGCTGCCGTCATCCAGGAGCACCCGACGCCGTTCGCCGGTGGCGGTCCGCTGGTCGGCCATCAGGGTCGGCAAGGGTGTTGTGTTCCAGGCCAGCGAACCAGCCCCGCCGGCCGCCAAGACAATCGACAGGACCTTGAGCACGTCACGGCGTTTGGCCCGGGCACTGGTCAGTGTCGGCCGGGCGATACCTGGTGCGACTTGGCCAAGTTTGTCTTGCAGGCGGGTCAGGCGCTCCCATGCCTGGACATGGCGAGGGTCACACTCCAGCCAGCGTCGGTGTGCTTCTCGGATGGCGGCGTCGGGCACTTCTGTACGCAAGTCGACGTACCAGCGCGCTGCGGCTTCGAGTGTCGCGTGATCCAAGGCGAGCGGGCGCACTTCAGTCGTCTGCCAACAGCAGGCAATGCGTGAGGGCGCGCACCGCGTGTTTCTTGACCGTGTTCACCGAGACGTTCAGGCGTCGGCCGATCTCCACGTAGCTCAGCCCGTCAAGCTGTGCCAACAGGAAAATCTCACGGGTGCGCCCACCCAGGCCATCGAGCAGGCGATCGATTTCCATCAGGGTTTCGATGATCAGGGTGCGGGTTTCAGGCGAGATGTCGATCGGTTCGGGGCTGAGCGCGAGGGTCTCCAGGTACGCCTGTTCCAGGGACCGACGGCGGAACATATCGATCATCAAACTGCGCGCAATGGTGCTCAAGTAGGCGCGAGGCTCACGCAATTCAGGCGCCTTGCGTTGCGTCAGTACCCGGATGAACGTGTCCTGGGCCAGGTCCGCCGCGTTGTCGACACAGCCAAGCCGCTGGCGTAACCAGCCACAGAGCCACTGATGGTGATGCTCGTAGAGCGTCTGCACGGCATGTTGTTGAGAGTGGTCGACAGAGGACATGGGGGTGGCCCGCAACGAAGATATTTGATAATGACTCTCATTTTCTTCTAAGGTTTGCTGACTTGGCAATACCCTGACGCAATGAGTGCCTGTCGCAGCCAAATCCCACCTTTATCTAGACACTCCGCGGCCGTTGACTTTTTTCGTCCTCAAGGACAGTCGTAAGCATAGGTATTCGTTAGTTTTTTTTGATTTCGTGGTTGACGCCGCGGGGGTAAAAAACGTTTAATTGCGCCGCGGCCCAGATAGCTCAGTCGGTAGAGCAGGGGATTGAAAATCCCCGTGTCGGCGGTTCGATTCCGTCTCTGGGCACCACCTTTTGTTTTCAGGTGCTTGCAATACCACCTGAAACAACCAAAAAACCCGCCTAGTGCGGGTTTTTTGTTGTCTGCGGTTTCCTACCGTAGCCTTGCAAGCCACTGAATTCAGATCCCGCAGAGCCTATGGCCGGCATTAGCCATGTTCAGGCTGTGGGCGTGTTCAACGTATTGAAGCGTTTGAGAATATTTTCGTACATCTTTGTGCGTCGGTGATGTTGACCATAACCACCGCCGGCAGCGACCGTTCCCGCCTGGATGTGGTCCAGATACTTGAAGATTTTTCGCGGTGAAAGAAACACAACCTTGTAGCCGATATCGATCAGCCCGTCCTGCAATGCATAGCCAGGTACTCGCTCATCGAGCTGAAAACGCAAGCCGTGCTGCTTGATGATTTTGCTGTTCCAAAGCGTACAAAAGCTCTTCAGGTGGGTTTCCCTGTAAGGTTTCGGATCTCTGGAGCGCAGACCTAGCGACAGCTTCAGGCGCCTGAAATGATGTTTCGCCAGGCGCGAAGTGAATCGCCAAAGTGTCCTGGGCACTCCTCGATTGAGTTGCTCAGTACAACCGACGGCGGCGACTGTCGGATTTTGACGACAGTGCTCCAGCATCATCGTAAATACCTGTGGATCGAAAACGAATGTATCTGTGTGCAGTAGAAACACGTAATCGGTATCGACCTTTTCCAGCGCCATATCCAGGGCGTTGCCGTGGGCAATGTGGCCTGGCTCTGGGGTGAGCGACTTGCGTTCAATCAAGTTGATCCAATCGAGTGAGCGCAAATACTCAGTGCTGGCATCCGCAGATCCGTTATCGACTACCCATACCGCAATGCCGGCTTTTTGTGCATGTGCAGATAAAAGATCCAGGCATACCTTGGTCAAATCCAGGGTCTTGTAATTCACCAGAACGATACTGAAAAGGGGTTTCGACTCCGCGTTAAAGGTGCACATGCTCGAAATGCTCAGATCCAAAAAAACCAAAAGATAAGGTTCCTACCTTATTTCAAGCTTAATTTTCTCCGAGTGCGGGTTGGCGAACGTTAGGCAGCGACCTTCCTTTACCTGCTCTATTCCTGGTCTCCAGTTTCCCAGCAGCACTCAACATGTCCTGAAACTTTGGACATTCAATATGCCGCGGAGCAGGGCAGGATGCTGCACGGCGAAGCTCGTCGCGTATGGCGCTAAGGCGTTCGATGGTGCGGTCCAGTTCGTCGGCCTTTTGTGCCAGGCGCTGGTGATCAATGGCGGGCTGGCCGTCGGCGTCCAGCATGGTGGCGATGTCGTCCAGGGAAAACGCCGCTGATTGCCCGAGGGCGATCAATGACAACTGCTGGAGTACATCCGCGGCAAACACGCGGCTCAAGCCACGGCGGCCGATCGAGCGGATCAGGCCTTTTTCTTCGTAGTAGCGCAGGGTTGAAGCCGGCAGGCCGGAACGACGTGCCACTTCACCGATTTCCATCTCTTTCATGCTTGACCTCAAGTCGACTTGAACTTGCAGACTGCCCGGATCAAATCGCTAAAACAGACTGAAGGCAAGGGGAGATGACATGGGAGTAGGGGAGGCGGTACTGCGCATTCTGTTGGTTGGCATGGGGGCGACGTTGATCATGGACTTGTCGGCGTTTATCCAGGCGCGGTTGTTGGGCTTGGCGTCGCTGGATTACGGGCTCGTCGGGCGGTGGTTGGGGCACATGGTGCGAGGCCGGTTTTGGCACGCCTCGATTGTGACGGCGCCCCGAGTCAGGCATGAACGCCTGCTGGGTTGGGTGTTTCACTACCTCACCGGGTGTTTCTTCGCCATGTTGTTAGTCGGTGTCCAAGGGCTCTCCTGGCTCCACAACCCCACGCTGTTGCCTGCACTGGTGGCGGGCCTGGTCAGTGTGATTGCGCCTTTTTTCATCCTGCAGCCCGCGTTCGGCCTGGGCATCGCCGCTTCGCGAACCGCGGCGCCGAACGTGGCGAGGCGCAGGAGTGTGATCGCGCACCTGACGTTCGGCGTTGGGCTCTTTGTGGCGGGGTGGTTGTTGCTGTTGGGGTTTCCTGCGGGGTACTAGCGCGGGGTGAGCGAGTAGTTCGTGGATCAGTGATTGATTGCGCCTGCTCAAGGAATTCTAGCCGTCGCCCCGGGTGATCGGGCATGATCAGGCGATTCGAACCAGATTGCACTGACCTATGCCCGTAGACCTGCAAGCGCTCTATCCCAAACTGATCCATCTGATGCTGGACACGGTGTTTGTCGTCGACCGGGATAACCAGATTGCGTTTGTCAGCGATGCCTGCGAGACGCTGCTGGGTTACCGCGCCGATGAGCTGATCGGCACCCCGATCACCGACTATATGCACCCTGACGACCTGGCGGCCACCCGGGCTTCGATTGTCCGGGTCATGAATGGCCGGCCCCATGTCGATTTCCGCAACCGCTATCTGCGCAAGGATGGCGCTATCGTGCACATCCTGTGGGCGGCGTTCTGGTCCGAGGAGGTGGGCGCGCGGATCGGCGTCGCTCGGGATGTGACGGCCCTGTGGCAGGCCGAGGAGGAGTTACGGTTCCTCGCCCATCATGATCCGCTGACCCAACTGACCAATCGCTCGCTGTTCAATGATCGGCTGGACTCAGCGCTGCACGCCGCCCACCGGCACCAGAGCACGCTGGCGTTGCTGTTTCTGGACATCAACGATTTCAAGCAGATCAACGATATCCATGGCCACGCCGCCGGCGATCGGGTGCTCTGTGCGATCGCCCGCCGGCTGCAAGCGTGCGTCCGCGAGACGGACACGGTGGCGCGGATGGGCGGTGATGAGTTCACGGTGCTGTTGACCGATATCCAGTCACCGGACGCGGTGTCGCACAAGGTGGAGCAGATTCTCGCGGCCATGGCTGAGCCGCTGGGGGCCGAGTTTGGTGCGATCAGCACGCCGTCGTGCAGCATCGGCGTGGCCTGCTATCCCGCCGACGGCCAAGATGCCGATACGCTGCTCAGCCATGCGGATGGTGAGATGTACCGGGTCAAGAGGTACAGGTCTGCAACGGCGAGATCCTGACTACCGCTAGCCACCTCAAACCAGCAAATCGACGGTCTGCAACATACGTCGATACGGCGAGTGGGCGTGGCCCATCTCGAAGTGGATGGTTTCGATCAGGCATTCCAGGAACCGCTCTGCCGCTGGCCGCAGGGGTTGTCCGCTGCGGCTGATGGCACCGACCGATGCGCTGCCCACCGGCTCGCGCAAGGGCAGGGCGCACAGGCCTTCGCGTTGTGCGCAGAGCTCCACCAGCGGCCAGGGAAAGACGCTGAGCATATCGGTTTCGCGCAGCAGGCTGAGGATGATCGACAGCGAATGGGCGAAGTGCACATGGCCCTGGGTGGAGATCGTGCCGTCTTGCTGCGACGCCATGATCCAGTCGGCCGCCGCCAGGTCCTCCATGCGCCGGCTGTCCGCCAGCGGGTGTTCCCGGCGGGCCACCACCGCACAGTCGGCGGTGAACAGCGGCAGGTAGGTCAGGTCGGTGCTGGAGAAACGCGTGTCCAGGCGCCCGATGAACAGGTCGACACTGGCGTCGCGCAGCAGCGGGCACGCTACCGATGACAGCCCCTCATACAGTTCCAGTTGCACCTGCGGGAACAACTGGCGAAAGCGCACCACCGCCTTGGGCATCAGCGTCATCGCCAGCCAGGGGGTCACCGCCACCGACAAACGTCCCACCAGTTCGCCGTTGTTGTCGGCCAGCACCTGGCGTGCGTTGAGCATCTGCGCCACCAGCAGGCGGGCCTGGATCAACAGCTTCTTGCCCAGTTCGGTAAACACGATCCCCGAGGTGTTACGGATCAGCAACTGGGTCGCGGTGTCGGCTTCAAGCTTCTGGATCGCCTTGGTCACCGCGGCCGGCGAGGTGTCCAGGCGCTTGGCGGCGCCACGGATGCTGCCCGCGTCGGCTACGGCCACCAGTGCATTGAGTTGATAGAACTTCATGGTGTCACCGCTGTTAACCCTGGGTTGCCCTGTTGACTTTCGATTGCCTGTCGGCGCCGGCTCCCTGCCTCTAAGCTCGGACCCATAGCGCCCAAGCCCTGCACCTGTGCCAGGGAGCAGCAGAACCTGGCAGAAAACGCCTTGGCACTGTGCGCAATCCCGGCCTGACGTTCAACAAGGAAATTGCTGACCATGACCCAGTCCCTGCCGTTGTTGCAAGAAATCGAACAGGAGATGCGCGCACTGCGCCATCAGATCCACGCCAACCCCGAACTCGGCTACCAGGAAGTCGAGACCAGCGCCCTGGTCGCCGAGCGCCTTCGCCAGTGGGGTTATCAGGTGACGCGCGGGCTGGCGGAGACCGGGGTGATCGGCACCCTGAAAAAAGGCACCAGCAAACGGGTGATCGGCATCCGCGCCGACATGGACGCGCTGCCGATCCTGGAGAAGACCGGCCTGCCGTATGCCAGCCGGATCCCGGGGAAGATGCACGCCTGTGGGCACGACGGGCACACAGTGATGCTCTTGGCGGCGGCCTATGCCCTGGCCCATGACCACCCGTTCGATGGCACCGTGCATTTGATTTTCCAGCCGGCCGAGGAGGGCTTGGCGGGTGCCCGGCGGATGATTCAGGAGGGGGTGCTGGAACAGTTCCCCTGTGACGCGGTGTTCGCGGCGCACAACATGCCCGGCTACCCGGTGGGCAAATTGGGTTTTCGCGCCGGACCGTTCATGGCCTCCGCCGACCAGGTCACGGTGACCATCCACGGCGTGGGTGGCCACGGGGCGATGCCCCATCTGACCGTGGACCCGGTGGTGGTTTGCGCGAGCATCATCATGGCCTTGCAGACCATCGTCTCGCGCAATGTCTCGCCCCAGGACATGAGCGTGATCACCGTCGGCTCGATCAACGCCGGCAAGGCCTCCAACGTGATCCCCGACAGCGCACAGATGCTGATTTCGGTGCGGGCGCTGAACAACACCGTCCGCGACCGCCTCGAAAGCCAGATCAAGCAACTGATCCACGCTCAGGCCCAGGCATTCGGCGCGACCGCCGATATCCACTACAGTGCCGACTACCCGCTGCTGGTCAATGATCCCCAGATGACCCGCTTCGCCAGCCAGGTGGCCACCGACTGGCTGGGTGAGGACGAGGTCCTGAACGACATAGTGCCCTTCAACGGCAGCGAGGATTTCGCCTACTTCCTGCAGCAGGTCCCTGGCTGTTACCTGATCATCGGCAACGGCGACGGGGAAAAAAGCTGCATGGCCCACGACCCGCGCTACGACTTCAACGACGACATCCTGCTTCGGGGTGCCGGTTTCTGGGTCAAGCTGACCGAGGCCTTTTTACCGCTCAACCCTTGAGAATGACGACCTGCCCAACCGTGAAAACCAATAAAAGACGAGGTCTACATGCAACTCTTGAAACTTCGCTACCGCGCCCTGTTACTCGGCGTACTGTTCGCGCCGCTGGCCCAGGCCCAGCCGGTGATCAAATTTGGCGTCGACCCGAGTTACCCTCCGTTCGAACAAAAGCAGCCGGATGGCTCGCTGAGCGGTTTTGATATCGACCTGGGCAACGCCCTGTGTGCCGAATTGCAGGTCAAGTGCATCTGGGTCGAGCAGAATTTCGACGGCATGGTCCCGGCCTTGAAGGCACGCAAGTTCGACGCCATCCTGTCGGCCTTCAGCGCCACCGCCGCGCGCCGCCAGCAGGTGGACTTCAGCGACAAGATCTACACCGCGCCGTCGTCGCTGGTGGCCAGGAAAAACAGCGGGCTGCTGCCCACCGCCGCCTCCCTCAAGGGCAAGTCCGTGGGGGTGGTGCAAGGCACCTTGCATGAAGCCTTCGCCCGCGCGCAGTGGGGCAACCAGGGCGTCAACATCCATACCTACCAGACCCAGGACCAGGTGTTTTCCGACCTGATTAACGGGCGCCTGGATGCCACCTTCCAGGCTTCGGTGCAGGCCGATGCCGGGCTGCTGCAAAAACCCCAAGGCCAGGACTTTGCCTTCGCCGGCGAGCCGATCACCGACAAAAGCATCATTGGCGACGGCGTGGCCATCGGCATCCGCAAGAACGAACCCGAGCTCAAGCAGCAACTGAACACCGCCCTGGCCAGCATCCGCCAGTCCGGCGAATACGAGCAGATCGCCAAGAAGTACTTCAACTTCGACATTTACGGTGAGTGAGGCCAACGTCATGAACGAAATGATCCGATTTGCCGACGCCGGCTTTACCTGCCCCATTAGCGCAGAGGCGGTGCAGGCCTACCAGACCCAGGGCGCCGTGTGCATCCGCAACGCTTTTACCCCGCAACAAATCAGCCAGTTGACCGCGGGCATCGAGGCCAACCTGGCCGCTCCCAGCCCACGGGCCAAGGTCGCCAGCAGTGCCAGCGACCCGGGCTGGTTCTTCGAGGACTTCTGCAACTGGCAGGAAAACCGCGACTACCGCGACTTCATCTTCAACTCGGCGCTGGGGCCGATCGCCGGAGCCTTGCTCGGCAGCCAGCAGGTGCGCTTGCACCATGACCACTTGCTGGTCAAGGAGCCCAACACCCGCCAGCGTACCCCCTGGCACCAGGACCAGCCGTACTACAACATCAGCGGTTCGGACACCGTGAGTTTCTGGATTCCGGTCGACCCGGTGCCCAGGGCCGCGACCCTGGAATTCATCGGTGGCTCGCACAAGGGCCCGTGGCTGATGCCGCGCTCGTTCATGGACAGCCAGGCCAAATGGTTTGCCGAGGGCACCCTGGGCGAATTGCCCGACATCGAGAATCACCGCGAGGACTTCCCGATCCTCGGCTGGGAGCTGGCGCCGGGGGATATGGTGTGCTTCAACATGCTGACCCTGCATGCGTCTTCAGGGGTGGGTGGAAAAAATCGGCGGCGGGCGTTTTCGGTGCGGGTGATCGGTGATGACGTGCGCCATGCCCCGCGACCCTGGGCGACGTCCCCGGATTTTCCGGGACTGCGCGAGGCACTGGCCGCCGATGTGCCGATGGAGCACGAACTGTTTCCGCCCCTTTGGCAGCGCCAGCTGCAGCGATAAGGCAATTTGCTGGCCCCTGAGCATTCGATGTGTCGTCAAAATCGCCGGAATTTCAGGTGGTTAAACGGAATATTTAATGCGAAATCTACTCAGCGCGCTGATCCCGGTTGCCCTGGTCAGCGTCGTGGCGTCTGCACAGGCCAAGGAGTTGCCGGCCAACGACCGGTATGTCTGCAGTTGGGGCGCCGGTACTGCGGCCAGGGCCCAGGAGCTCAAGCTGTCGGGGGTTTCCCTGTATGCCGCACGGCAGAAGATCCAGACCTACAAGTTCAACAAGTCGTGGATGCGCATGATGGCCCTGGGTATTACCGAGCAGACCTACGACAGCCCGTCGCGCTTCAAGCCGGCGGCGGTGCGCGAGAGCTTCTACAAGGATTGCCTGCGCTACAAGGTGGCGCGCAAGTAGCGCCAGGGGCGGGCAGCGTCATGGCGCTGTCCGCCCATCATCCTTAAGTGTCCGAAGCGGTCTCGCGGCCGTGGGCGGCAGCGGCCAGTTGTCCGGTGTCGACCCGCACGAACACCGAATCGCCGACGGCGGTGAGCACCTCGCCGGCATACACCTCGCAGATCACCCGGCTCTTGCGCCCGACTTCACCTTCGACCCGCGCGCGCAAGGTCAGCGGCACGCCCATGGGGGTGGGCTTGATGAACTTGATGCCCAGGTTGCCGGTGACGCAGTTGATGCGCGGCAGGCTGCCGGGTTCGCGCTGTTCGGCGCGGTAGTGGTAGGCCATCACTGCCCAGTTGGAATGGCAGTCCACCAGCATGGCAATCAGCCCGCCATAGACCAGGTCCGGCCAGCCGCAATACTTGGCATCGGGCAGGTGCTCGGCCACCACGTGCACACCATCCTCATGCCAGCGGCTCTTGATGTGCAAGCCATGGGGGTTGCGGCTGCCGCAGCCATAACAAACGCCCTCGGGGGCGGCGGTGTCTTGCAGGGAGGTGTCGAGCACGGGCATTCCTGGGTCCATCCTGAAGAGAAAAACCAAGCCTAGCGGATTTCCTCCTGAAGCAGAACCGGGGGCGAACTCAAGCCGCGGTAATCGCTGAATGTGCAAAAAGGACATGGTGAAGTGACAAGGTATTAATTAGAATCACTCTCATTTGAAATATCCTTCGCGCAGGGCCTCTTGACATGATTGACGCAGCGACGCCTCCGGAGCATGCCCTCCACGCCTTGTACCGTGACCATCGCAGCTGGCTCGAATGCTGGTTGCGGCGGCGCATGGGCAATGCCTGGGATGCCGCGGACCTGAGTCAGGATACCTTCCTGCGGGTACTGTCCAGCTCGCAGCAGATTGCCGAGATGCGCGAGCCCCGTGCCTACCTGCTGACGGTGGGTAAGCGCCTGCTGAGCAACTTCTACACCCGGCGCCACCTGGAGCAGGCCTACCTGGATGCCCTGGCCCGATTGCCGGAGGACAGCGTGCCTTCGCCGGAGCAACGCTGGCTGCTACTGGAAACCCTGCAGGCCCTCGACGAATTGCTCGATGGCCTGCCGGTGCTGGTGCGCCGGGCATTTCTCTGGAGTCAGCTCGACGGCCTCGGCTATCGCGAGATCGCCGAACGCCTGCAAGTCAGTGAACGTACGGTCAAGCGCTACATGGCCCATGCCTACGAACATTGCTTGCTGGTGGAACTGTGAGTCGTGCCGTGCCTTCCAGCGAAGCCCGCGAAGTGGCGCGCGCGGCGGCCCAGTGGCTGGCACTGATGGAATCGGGCAGTGCCAGTGAAGACGATCATCAGCGCCTGCAGCAGTGGCGCAACAGCCATGGCAGCCACGAGAGCGCCTGGCAGCGAGCGCAGGCGTTGCGCCAACGCTTTTGCGACCTGCCGTCGGCGCTGGCGCTGGCCACCCTGGACCGCCCGGATGCGGGTCGACGGGCCGTGCTCAAGCGTGCCCTGGGGGTGGCGGTGCTGGTTCCCAGCGCCTGGTTGCTGAGCCGGCAGTTGCCGCTGGACGTGTGGCGCGCCGACCTGCACACCGGCACCGGAGAACAGCGGCGGCTGCCCCTGGCGGATGGCAGCTGGTTGCAGTTGAACAGCGCCAGCGCGGTCAACCTTGACCTGGGGACCCGCCACTTGAGCCTGGTACGCGGCGAGGTGGCGCTCAAGGTTCCTGGCCCGGCGCCCCTGACCTTGCAAGCGCCCTATGGGCAGATCAGCGTCAGCCGCAGCGAAGTGTGCGTGCGCCTCAATGACGGCCATTGCCAGGTCTCGGTGGTCAGCGGTGCGGTGCAGTTGCAGCCCTTGCATGGGCCGCTGCTGGTGCTCAATGCCGGGCAGCGGGTCGACCTGCAAGCTTCGGGCGCTGGCCCGGTGAGCGCCTTCGACCCCTCCGTGGCGGATTGGCGCAGCGGGGTGCTGACGGCGCAGGACCAGCCATTGGGGGATTTTCTGCGGGAACTGAGCCGCTATCGTCCCGGGTTGCTGCGCTGGGAGCCGGCCCTGGCAAAGCTGCGGGTGACCGGCAGCTTCCGCCTCGACAACACCGACCGGGTACTGGCCTTGCTGGCAGCCAGCCTGGCGCTGGAAGTGCATACGCGCACCCGCTATTGGGTGACCCTGGTTCCCCGCAACCAGTTGGGCTGAACCACTGTAGGAGCGAGTGCCCGCTTGCGGCTTGCTCGCGAAAACCTCAAGGGCGACACGGACATCCAGGCAGTGTGCGTCATCGTTGACGACCATCGCGAGCAAGCTCGCTCCCACAGGTTTGGCGGCTGCCTGCCGGATCTGTGGGCTTCCGCAACCACTGTAGGAGCGAGCTTGCTCGCGAAAACCTCAAGGGCGACACGTGCATCCAGGCGGTACACGTCATCGTTGACGACCATCGCGAGCAAGCTCGCTCCCACAGGTTTGGCGGCTGGCTGCCGGATCTGTGGGTTCGCGCAACCACTGTAGGAGCGAGCTTGCTCGCGAAAACCTCAAGGGCGACACGTGCATCCAGGCAGTGTGCGTCATCGTTGACGACCATCGCGAGCAGGCTCGCTCCCACAGGTTTGGCGGCTGCCTGCCGGATCTGTGGGTTCGCGCAACCACTGTAGGAGCGAGCTTGCTCGCGAAAACCTCAAGAGCGACACGGACATCCAGGCAGTGTGCGTCATCGTTGACGACCATCGCGAGCAAGCTCGCTCCCACAGGTTTGGCGGCTGCCTGCCGGATCTGTGGGCCCCCGTGGTGGGTGTGCGCAGTGGCAGGGCGATTTATTTATTTTTTCCAGAATTTCCTGCAAGCCTGTCCCTTTTCTGCGTCTCGCCGGTCATTCCTGGCAAGTGAACAAAAACCAGAGACTCTTCCAATGCCCGCAGTGCCAAGCCGTATGCGTCCTTTGTTGCACCTGAGCCTCATGCTGAGCCTGAACGCCAGTCCGTTATTGATCGCCAGCAGTTGGGCCGAAGACGCCGCCCGGCGCAGCTACCAGGTGCCGGCCGGGAGCCTGGGTGCCACCTTGACCCGGTTTGCCGGGCAGGCCGGGGTCAACCTCGCGGTGGATCCGGCGTTGGTCGGCGGGCGCACCAGCCAGGGGTTGTCCGGCGAATTCGCGGTGCAAGAGGGCTTTGCCCGATTGCTCCAGGGTTCCGGTCTGCAATTGCAGGCAGTGGGTGAGCAGGCTTATATCCTGGTGCCGGCGCCGGACGCCGGCAGCCTGCAACTGCCGGCCACCGCCATTGTGGGCGCCACGGCGGAGCAGGGCGTGGCGCCCTACGCCGGTGGCCAGGTCAATCGTGCCGGCTCCCAGGGCATGCTGGGTGACCAGGACTTCATGGACAGCCCGTTCAGCGTCACCTCCTACACCCAGCAGGCGATCAAGAACCAGCAAGCCCGGACCCTCGGCGACGTGGTGGCCGCCGACCCGTCGGTGCGCACCACCAACCCGGCCAGCGGGCGTTTCGAGCAGTTCACCATCCGTGGGTTCAGCCTGTTCAACAGTGACGTGGTTTACGGTGGCCTGTACGGCATCCTCCCGACCTACGCCATCGACATGGAAATCGCCGAGCGCGTCGATATCCTCAAGGGTCCGAGCGCGGTGCTCTCTGGCATTGCCCCGCGTGGCAGTATCGGTGGCGGCATCAACATCGTGCCCAAGCGCGCCACGGATGCACCGGTCACCGAGATCACGGCTAACTATGCCTCTGCCGGGCAGTTCGGCGGTGCCCTGGACATTGGCCGGCGCTTTGGCGAGGACCAGCGTTTTGGTGTGCGCTTCAACGGTGTACAGCAGTCCGGCGACACCGAGTGGGACCACCAGGCCATCGAGCGGGAAACCGGGGTGCTGGGCCTCGACCTGCGCGAAGAGCGGGTCCGCCTGTCGTTGGACATCGGACACCAGCAGCGGCGCGCCGACGCCCCTCAGGAGCGGGTCGAACTGGCACCCGGGGCCAAGGTGCCGAAGGCCGAAGATATCGACCGCAACTTCGCCCAACCCTGGACCTATGCGCAATCGAAGGACTCCTTCGGTGCGCTGCGTGGCGAGTTTGATGTCAGCGACTCACTGATGCTCTACGCCGCTTATGGCGCGCGCAAAGGTAACTACGATTTCCTGCGCCATGGCGTGCAGAACACCCAGGACAACGGCAACTTCACCCTGGTACCGCGCACCTTCCGCCGCGATGAAGACGTGCAGACCGCCACCCTCGGTGCCCGCCAATGGTTCAGCACCGGCGCGGTCAACCACACCCTGAACCTGAGCCTGAACCGCTTCGACATGGACTTCGACAACGCCGGTGAGCGCTACTTACGCAGCATCGGCAATATCTACCAGCCGGTGGAGGTGGCCTATCCGGGCCAGCCCAATCGCATCGATACCAGCACCCACACCGAAGACCGCTTCACCAGTGTGGCCCTGGCCGACACCCTGGGGCTGTTCGAGGACCGTCTGCTGCTGACCCTTGGCGCGCGCCTGCAACGGGTCAAGGTCACCTCCTGGAGCAATGGCGTGCGCGATGAGCCGGTGAATGACGAGACCGACACTTCACCGGCCCTGGGCGTGGTGTTCAAGGCCAGCGATCGGCTGTCGGTGTTTGCCAACTACGTCGAAGGCCTGACCCAGGGCGAGACCGCGCCGAGCACGGCGAACAATGCCGATACGGTCTTCGCGCCGTACCGCAGCAAGCAGGGCGAGGTCGGCATCAAGTACGACCATGGCACCTTCGGCCTGACCAGCAGCCTGTTCCGCATCGAGCAGCCGGCCTACCAGTACGATGACCAGAACAACTTCAAGCCCAACGGCCAGTTGGTCAACCAGGGGTTGGAGTTCAACGTTTTCGGTGAACCGCTGCACGGTGTGCGCCTGCTGGGTGGGGTAATGCTGCTCGACAGCAAGCAGAGCGATACCACCGATGGCCAGTACGACGGTAATCGTGGCACCGGCGCACCGCAGGTCAACGCCAACCTCGGTGCGGAATGGGACATTCCTGCGGTACAGGGCCTGACCCTCACCGCACGGGCCATCCACACCAGCTCCCAGTACCTGGACCCGGCCAACGACCAAGAGATCGATGCCTGGCAACGCTACGACCTGGGCGGCCGTTATGCCTTCAAGGTTGGCGACAGCCCAGTGACGCTGCGCGCCGCCGTGGAAAACGTCCTCGACAAGACCTACTGGGCCTCGGCCGCCACCTCGTCCGACAGTGCGGCGGGCCTGACCCTGTCGACCCCGCGCACCTGGCTGCTGTCGGCCACGGTGGGGTTCTGAGGCCGGCGTCTATTGGATCAACCGTGCCCCTGGATCCCGGCCGTGCCGGGCGCTGGCGCGGACTTCGCTGGCGGTGCAGGCGAAATGCTGGCGGAAGCTGCGGGTGAACTGCGCCTGGTCGCTGAAGCCCCAGCGCATCGCCAGGGCGCCGATCGACAAGTAGCAGTTGGGATCGAGCAGGCCACGGTGCACGGCCTCGAGCCGGCGCCGGCGTATCCACTCACCCAGGCTGTAGGGGGTGCTGCTGAAGAGTTTATGCAGGTAGCGCACTGACACCCCGCAGGCCTCGGCGATCTGCTGCGGGTTGAGGTCGGGGTTACCCAGCTGTTGTTCAACGTAGCGTTCGATGCGTTGCAGGTGCAGGGCGGCGAGGTTCGAGCTCTCGCTGCTGAGCACGCGCTCATCGTCGCGCAGGGCCATCAGCAGGGTCGAGAGGGCCTGTTCCAGCAACATGTGGCGCGCGCTGGGAGCGCACTCGTCAAAGCGTGCGGCGCACATTGCCAACTGATCGACGAAGATCCGCCCCAGGGCTCGCCGGGCGTCGAAACAAAAGCGTGTATAGCGTTCGGCGCCGCGCAGCTGGCCGTGCAGCGCTTGTTCCGGCAGCTTGAACACCCACAGGTCGTTGTCGCTGGCGTAGTGAAAGCGATAGGGCGCGTCACCGCGCTCGAAAATGAACCCGCCGGGCTGGCAATGCAGGGCGCGGCCGTCCTGCTCGAAATGCACTTCACTGCGCCGGGGCACGGTCACCAGGTAGCAGGCTTGCTGGTCTTCGCTGACCTGGGCCTTGCTGCGCGAATAGCCGAGCTGACTGGAGCGCAGGCGCGACAGGGTCAGGGGGGTGCTGGCGGTTTCCCAGATCTGCAGGTTGCCGCTGAAACGGTCGCTGGCGGCAAATTCCAGCGACAACGGGAAGTAGGCACTGCCGATCGCTTGCGCCCAGCGGGGCTGGCGTTCGCTGTCGGACCAGTGGCGGGTGGAGACGGTGTGTGCCATGGCTGCCCTCGTGTTGTTGTTTTTCTGAGGGCGGCGCCGCCGGTCAAGGACTGGCGGCGCCGCTGGGAGGCCATCATTTGCCAATGTCTACAGGGGGTCAACCGCCACGCGTCAGCCGGTAGGTGGCAGACGGCGCGAGCGTCGCGCGCCAGCCTGGCGGCACCACGATGTTGGTGGTCGCTTCCTCGATCACGCAGGGACCCTCGACCGTCTGCCCGGACTGCAGGTGCTCGCCGTTGTACACCGGGGTCTGCTGCCAGGCCGCCTGGGCATCGAACAGCATCGAGCGGTGGCTACTGGCCTGGGCCGGGGCGTCGCTGGTGGCTGGCGGCAACTCGGGCATGGGTGGGCGTTGCAGGCGCGCGATCACCGAGCACTCAAGGTTGACCAGTTCGATCGGGCTCTGCGGTTCGCTGTAGGAGAACAGCGCCTTGTGCCGGGTGTGGAAGGCCTCGCGCAAGGTCGCCAGGGCGCTTGGGTCGAGTTGGTCGCAGGACAGTTCGACGCTGCATTCGTGAATCTGGCCCAGGTAGCGGATTTCCAGGTTGTACCGGCACTCGACATTGTTGCCGGCGCCGAAGCCGTCTTCACGCAGGTTATCCATGCCCCGCTCGCGCAGCTCGCATAGCGTCCGGTTGAGCAGGGGCAGGTCGACCCGGTCGTCGTCCAGGCGCATGGGCAGGGTGGTCAACTGGTCGTAGCGGATGTCCGAGAGAATCTGCCCGTAGGCACACAGGCCCGAGGCAACTTTGGGGATCAGCACCACGTTGCTGCCGATCTCCTCGGCCAGGCGCATGACGTGCATGCCCGCTGCGCCCCCGGCGCCGATCAGGGCGAAGTCCCGAGGATCGTAGCCGCGTTCCACCGAGACCCGGCGGATGCCGCTGACCATGTTCAGGTTGACCAGGGTGATGATGCCGGTGGCCGCCCGCTCCACGCTGATGCCCAAGGGCTCGGCGATCTTGCTGCGGATCGCCTCGATCGCCGCCTGGCGGTTCAAGCGAATGCTGCCGCCAAGCAATGCGCCATCGGCCAGGTAACCGAGGGCCAGGTTGGCGTCGGTGACCGTTGGCTCGACGCCGCCCTTGCCGTAGCACACCGGCCCAGGATTGGCCCCGGCGCTGCGTGGGCCGACCTGGAGCATGCCGAAGTCGTCGAGGAAGGCAATCGAGCCGCCACCGGCGCCGAGGGTTTCGACCTGGATCATCGGCACGCCGATGCGGTAGCGCAGGAAGTCGGTGTCCTTGCTGAAGTTGGTACGCCCGGCCTTGCTCAGGGTGATGTCGAACGAGGTGCCACCCATGTCGACGGTGATCACGTTGTCGATGCCGAACGGTTGGGCCACGCACAGGCCGGCCTGGGGCGCGGAGGCAGGGCCGGAGTTGATGGCGTTGACCGCGCGCTCGCGCATCACGAGGCCGGGGGCCAGGCCACCGTTGGACTGGAAGTAGCGAGTCGGCTGGCGTGCTCCCAGTTCCTCGAACAGCGCGTCGATGCGCTCGATGTAGCGGCCCATCACCGGGCTCAGGTAGGCGTTGACCACGGTGGTGGAGGTGCGGGTGTATTCGCGGATCTGCGGGAACACTTCATTGCCGGTGCAGACGAACACGTCCGGCAGCGCCGCGCGTACCAGTTCGGCGGCGCGTTGTTCGTGGCTGGGGTTGCGCACCGACCAGACGAAGGAGATTGCCACCGCCTTGACCTGTTCTTGGCGAAAGTATTCGATGGCCGCGTGGATTGCCTGCTCATCCAGCGGCGTATGCTCGCGGCCATCGCTGATGATCCGGCCGCTGATCGGCCGGCGCAGGTGGCGCGGCACCAGCATGTAGGCGGGCGGGTAGCTGGCGTCGTAGCGGTGCCCGTCCTCCTTGTGGCCGAGGCGGATTTCCAGGCTGTCCTCATGCCCTTCGGTGCACAGCAGGCCGACCTTGACCCCGGTCTTTTCGATCAGGGCGTTGAGGGCCACGGTGGTGCCGTTGATGCACAGGTCGCAGTCGGCAATGATCTGGGCCGGGGTGCGGCCGATGGCATCGGCGATCTGCGCCAGGCCGTTACGGATTGCCAGCGTGCCGTCCTGGGGCGTGGAGGGCGCTTTGAACAACTGCACGTTGCCCTGGCGATCGGCGAGGATGAAGTCGGTGAAGGTGCCGCCGGCGTCGATGCCCAGGCGATATTGTGGTTGGCTCATGGTGTCGGATTCCAGATGGCTCAAGGGGCTGGCGTGATCAGTGCGCGGTGCGCAGGGCATGGGTCGCGGCGTCGTCGACCTGGCCGTTGCCGTCGATGGCCACGCCGTATTCGCGACGCGCGCCTTCAAGCGACACCAGGCCGTTGCGCACGTCCTCGAGCACACTGCTTACAGGTCGGCGCAACGGGTTGCCGTAGCCGCCACCGCCGGGATTGATGTTGATCACCCGTTCGCCGGGCTGGGCTGTCAGTTGTGCGTTGTAGGTGAAGTGGTCTTCTGCTTCATCGACCTTGCGGTGGATCAGCCGCCCCAGTTTCGGTTCCAGCAGGACGTTGCTGGCACCCGCCGCACCCGCCGTGGGCAGTTGCCGGCCTTCACCGAAGCCGACCACCGTCATCGCGTGGTCCAGCGGTTCGATTTCGATACGGGTGCCTGAGCCACCACGAAATTCACCGGCACCGCCGCTGTCGGTCATCAGGCTGTAGCGGTGGATCAGGATCGGGTAGGAGTACTCGAGCAACTCGATGTCACCGGACATCAGCGCGCCGAAGCAGCACAGCGGTCCGCACGCCGGCCAGCCGTCCATGGCCTGGTTGGCACCCGCGCCGGAGATGATCGAGGCGAGGACCATGGTCACGTATTCGGCGTTGCCGTTGCGGGGGTCGTGGCCAGCAATGTTGATCCCGCTGGCGTGGCCCCAGGACGCGGTGACCCGCTCTGGCGCGGCTTGCTCCAGGGCCTGGCGTACCGCATCGGCGAGGGTTTCCATCGGCGTGGTGGTGCTGTTGACGTGGGGCGCCGGTTCGGAGGCGTTGCACAGGGTGCCGGGTGGCCCGAGGTCGACCGACACGCAGCGGTACAGGCCTTCGTTGTAGGGCGGCGGTACCTGGGCAAACATCATCAGCCCCAGGTACACCCCCGACACCGAGTTGCCGGCATAGGAGTTGATGAAGTACGGCACCTGCGGCGGGCTTTCGATCAGCACGTGGGCCTCGTCGCCGCGAATCTCCACCCGCGCGGTGATCGCCAGTTCGCCCAGGCCGTGGCCGGAGTCTTCCAGTACCGCGGTGCCGCTGTAGAAACCGTCGGGGACTTCACGCAGCAGCGCGCGCATGTGCCGGTCGGCCATGTCCTTGAGTTCGGCGATACAGGCCCGCACCTGCTCCACGCCATAGCGCTCGAGCAGTTGCAGCAGGTGCCGCTCGCCGACGGTGCAGGCGCCGTATTGGGCGTTGAGGTCACCTTCCTGATAGGCCCGGGCGCGCATGTTGGTCAGCAGCAGGTTGATCACGTCTTCGCGGCGCTTGCCCTGGGACCAGAGCTTGACCGGCGGTATGCGCAGGCCTTCGGCGTAGATCTCCTTGGCGTCGGGGTTATAGCCGGCGGGCACAGGGCCACCGATGTCGGTCAGGTGGCCTTTGCAGACGGCCCAGAACACCAGTTCGCCTTGGTAGAACACCGGTTTGTACATGCAGCAGTCGAGGATGTGGCTGCCTTTGTAGGCCGGGTCGTTGTGGTAAATCACATCGCCTTCGAGGATGTCGTCGCCGAAGAAACCGGCGACGCATTTCATGGCCGGGATGAGGGAGCCGAGGTGGATGGGGATGTCCTGGCCTTGCAGGATCATTTCCGGAAGATGATCGAACAGGGCATTGGAATAGTCGTGAGCGAGGTTGAACACGCTCGAGCGACCGGTTTTTTCCAGGGTCAGGGTCATTTCCCGCTGCGCAGTCTCGAGCGCGCCGCGCACCACCGCCAGGGTGATCGGATCTACTGTACTCATGGGTCACCAGGGGTCTTGTTGTTATTGAGGTTGGAGCGCATATCGCGTCGTTCGCCCACGCCACCAAGCTACGCCGACGCGCGGGTGGCTGGCTTGTCAGCCAGTGCACTGGGATTTGACGGGGAGGGTACCGGCAACATCGGTGGCGCCTGACATACCGCCATCGCGAGCAGGCTCGCTCCTACACAGGTTTGGTGGGTGTATGCGCAATCTGCGGGCAGTTGAAATCACTGTAGGAGCGAGCTTGCTCGCGATGAGGCCAGCACAGGCGACATCTAGTAACCTGACACACCGCCATCGCGGGCAAGCCCGCTCCCACAGGTTTTGTGGGTGTATGCGCAATCTGCGTGCAGCCGAAATCACTGTAGGAGCGGGCTTGCCCGCGATCAGGCCGGTACAGGCGACATCTATGGCGCCTGACACACCGCCATCGCGGGCAAGCCCGCTCCCACAGGTTTGGTGGGTGTATGCGCAATCTGCGTGCAGCCGAAATCACTGTAGGAGCGAGCCTGCTCGCGATGAGGCCAGCACAGGCAACATCGATGTAGCCTGACATACCGCCATCGCGGGCAAGCCCGCTCCCACAGGTTTTGTGGGTGTATGCGCAATCTGCGTGCAGCCGAAATCACTGTAGGAGCGGGCTTGCCCGCGATCAGGCCAGCACAGGCGACATCTATGGCGCCTGACACTCCGCCATCGCGGGCAAGCCCGCTCCCACAGGTTTTGTGGGTGTATGCGCAATCTGCGTGCAGCCGAAATCACCGTAGGAGCGAGCCTGCTCGCGATGCTCGTCAACGATGACGCCGCGCGTTAAACGAACGGCTGGCCGCTGAATCCCCGTGGCAGGCGTTGGCGGCCGGGCAGGTCGCTCAGGCGTTGCAGCCAGGCGGCGCGCCAGTCGAGGGCGGCATGGGCCACCTTGGCCTTGCGGGCGGCGCGGTGGGCGGCGTTGCGCGCTTCTCTGCGGGCGTCCTTGAATGCATCGGTGTTGCGGCAGCTGCGGCATTTGACCCGGGCGAACTCGGTGGTGGAAACCAGGTTCTTGCCGTGATGACCGCAGGCAAGGTGCCCGGCGGTCTTGTAGTGAGTCACCATGGGTGGCCCTCCTTCGTGTGACAGTATCCCCATACAGTTAGTGACAGCGCGCAGCTACCCGGGTTCTGTTCCCTATGGGCCCGCAACCAATTTCTCGATGGGTGAGTGGTTGGGTGTTTTTCTTCAATACAGGCGTTGGCCGGGCTTTTACCTTGCACCCAGGGATGTTCCCCAGTTGCTGGAGAAAAGTGCAATGAGTCTGATTATGTCCATGGCCGCGTTTGCGCTGGCTGCGTCTATCACGCCGGGGCCGGTGAATATCGTGGCCTTGAGTTCGGGTGCGCAGTATGGCTTTCGTGCCAGTCAGCGGCATGTGCTGGGTGCCACTTTGGGCTTTGTGCTGTTGCTGGTGTTGATGGGGTTGGGGCTGCATGAGTTGCTCAAGCTCTGGCCGGGGTTGACCCGGGTGGTGCAACTGGCCGGGGTGGCATTCCTGTTGTTCATGGCCTGCAAGCTTGCCACCGATGACGGACGCCTGGGCACAACCGCTGCCGCACAGGCGCCAACCCTGTTCTACGGCGCCTTGATGCAATGGCTCAACCCCAAGGCGTGGCTGGCCTGTGTCGCGGGGATGGGGGCGTTTGTCGCGGACGGCGATACGCGACTGGTCTGGCAGTTTGCCGCGGTGTACCTGGTGGTGTGCTATCTGTCGGTGGCCTGTTGGGCCTATGCCGGGACGTTCCTGCGCCAGTACTTGAGCAACGCTGGAGGCCTGCGCCTGTTCAATCGGGTGATGGCGTTGCTGTTGGCGGTGAGTGCCGGCTACCTGCTGTTGCCCTGAGGGTCAGCCGCGATACTGCCCGGGTGTCGCGGCCAGGTGCTGTTTGAACGCCCGCTGGAAATGCGCCTGGTCGGCAAACCCGGCGTCCAGCGCCACGTCGGCGATCAGCCTACCCTGGCGCAATTGCTGGCGGGCGAACTGGATGCGGCGGTTGACCAGGTACGCATGGGGCGTCATGCCGTACTGCTGCTTGAACGCGCGGATCAGGTACGAGGCCGAAAGCTCGGCGGCCGCGCAGATGTCTTCGAGCTTGAGCGCCTGGGTGCAGTGTTCGCGGATATATTCGGCAGCCCGTTCGAGCTTGCTGTTGGGCTCATCGAGCATGACCTGGGCCGGGTTGAGACGGATCTGCACCTCGGTGAAAAACGCCACGGTGGCGCTGTGCTTCTGCAGGGTGGAGGCCTGGGCATCGAGCAGCAGTTCATACAGCAGGTTAAGGCCATCGAACAGCGCGCGGTCGGCGGTATGGGCGCAGGCGAACCGGCGAAAATCCAGCTCGGCAGCAAAGCCCAACTGATGCTGCAGGTCAGTCAGCCAGGGCGTGTCGACATACAACATGAGGTACGACCAGGGTTGATCGTCGATGGGGTTGCAGGCGTGCACGTCACCTGGGTTCATCAGGACCACGGTGCCGGTTGCCACTTGCCAGGCCCCCTGTTCATGCACGTAGGTGCTGCGTCCGGCAGTGATTGCGCCGATCGAAAAGTGTTCGTGGGAATGGCGGGCGTAGCAGACCTCGCGGCCATCGGCGATGGCGCGGGCTTCGATGAAGGGCAGGGCCGCATCACGCCAGAAGCGCGGGGCTTTGTCGGCATCTTTGGTGATGGCGTGCTTCATCGGTCAACGTCCTTTGGCAGTCCGGTGGGCCAGTGTAATGGCTCGCGACGGCAAAGGCTCGTGGTTGTGGGGGGGGGACGATTGTCGGTAGTCAGGCGGGGGAAACCGCACGCTGCCCGGGGAGCGGGCAGCGTGCGGGTGTCACAGGTTTAGAAGTCCCACTTGGTGGTGAGCATCAGGTTGCGTGGCTCGCCGTAGTAGGTGGTGTCGAAGTTACCCAGGCCTGACAGGTACTTCTTGTCGAAGACGTTGTTGGCATTGGCGGTGAAGCTCAGGTGCTCGTTGAACTGGTAGCGGGTCATCAGGTCGACCAGGGAGTAGCCGCCTTGCTTGATCCGGGTGTAGTCACCCACGCTTGAGCTGTAGATGTTGCCGTAGAACGAACTCTGCCAGCTGACGCCGCCGCCGACGGTGACCTTGTCCAGTGCGCCTGGCAGACGGTAGGAGGTGAACGTGCGGAACACGTGCTCCGGCTTGGAGGTGGTCAGCGGATAACCAAAGATCCGTTGCTCATCCTGGTCACGGGTGCGGGCATAGGTGTAGCCGGCCATCAGGTTCCAGCCTTCTTGCAACTCACCGGCCAGCTCCAGCTCGATGCCCTGGGTGGTCGCGCCGTCGATGGCCTTGTAGATGCCTTCGTTGGTGACCGGGTTGGTGCCGATCGACTCGGCGACGTTGTCCTGTTCGATGCGGAACAGGGCCAGGCTGGCGTTCAGCGTGCCGTCCAGGTAGGCGGCCTTGATCCCGGTTTCGTAGCTGTCGCCTTCGACCGGTGCCAGGGTCTTGCCGTCGATGTCCTTGTAGGTCTGCGGTTGGTAGATCGAGGTGTAGCTGGCGTAGACCGAGTAAGTATCGTTGAGGTCATACACGACCCCGGCGTAGGGGGTGACGACCCCGTGTTCCTTGTAGCTGGCGTGGGTGTCGTCAAGGCCCGCGCTTTGGGCGTAGGAATAGTCTTCGTTGTACTTGAAGGTACTTACGCGACTGCCGAGGATGAACGACAGGTCATCGGTAGGACGCAGGCGGGTGGCCAGGTACATGCCGTTCTGGCTCTGGGTGCGCTCGTACTTGCCGTTTTTCGGGAACTCCTGGTACGGCAGGTCGCCGTCCCAGTCATAAATGCTGCCCGGTACCTGGCTGAAGGCACTGGTGTCAAAGGTCGAGCCGGTCTGGCGCGAGTGCGAGGTCATCACGCCGGCCACCAGGTCGTGTTCACGCCCGCCCAGGGTAAACGGCCCCGAGACGTTGGCGTCGGCGGTGTTCTGCACGCGGTGACCTTCCCAGCGACCCCAGTACAGGAACATGCCTTCACCGGTAGCACGGTCCGGGCTGCCGCCGCTGGCCGAGGCCAGGCGGGTGTCGTGGTCGGTGGTTTTCTGGTCGAGGCTGACCTTGAACGTCCAGTCGTTGGCCAGGGCCTGTTCCAGGGAGGTGAAGTAGGTGATGTCGTCGAAGTCGCGACGGCTCCAGTCGGCACCCGGGTTGAAGTGCCGTGGGAAGTCGGTGCGGCCGCCGTCGGCGAAGTAGGTCGGGTTACCGGTCCACGAGGTGCCACGCGGGGTCACGCTGGACTTGTCGATGCCGAAGGTCAGCAGGGTGTCGGGGGTCAGGTCGGCTTCGAGGATGCCGTAGAACAGGTCCTTTTTCTGGCTGTAGTGGTCCAGGTAGGAGTTCTTGTCCTGATAGGCGCCGACAAAGCGCCCGCGCACGCTACCGCTGTCGTTCAGCGGGCCGGAGATATCACCCTCGGTGCGGTAGGCGTCCCAGGAGCCGGCCGTGCCGCTGACTGAGGCCTTGAATTCCTTGGTCGGCTTCTTGCGGACCAGGTTGACGGTGGCGGAGGGGTCGCCGGAGCCGGTCATCAGGCCGGTTGCGCCCTTGACCACTTCGATGCGGTCCAGGGTGGCGGCGTCGACGTTGGTCGCCGCTTCACCGTAGACGCCGTCATAGGGACGATTGATGCCATCGTACTGGTAGTTGGTGATGGCAAAGCCGCGGGAGGAAAACTCCATGCGGTCGCTGTCGTAGGCCTGCTGGCTGATGCCTGGGGTATTGCGCAACACATCGCCGACGCTCTGGGCGCCACGGTCGTCCATTTGCTGGCGGGTGATCACGGTCACCGATTGCGGGGTTTCGCGCAGCGACAGCGGCAGTCCGGTGGCGGTGGCGGTCGAGCCGGTGGTGTAGGAGTGCGTATCTTCGGTGGTCGCGCCCAGGCCCTGGCCGGAGATGGTGGTGGCGCCCAGTTCCAGGGTGCCGTCACCCTTGGGGGCTGCTTGCAGGATGTAGCCGCCATTGTCCAGGGCCTGGGCCTGCAGGCCACTGCCTTGCAGCAAGCGCTGCAGGGCTTCGGTTGCGCTGAAGTTACCTTTCAGGCCCGGGCTGCGCTTGCCGCTGGCCAGGTCGTTGTGCCCGGCGAGGAACACCCCACTTTGCTCGGCGTAGCTGTTCAGGGCCGCGACCAGCGAGCCACTGGCGATGCTGTATTGGCGCTTGCTGCTGGACTGTTCGCTGGCGGCGGTTTCAGCGGCATGGGCGACTGCCGGGGCAAGGCTCAGCAGAGCGGCCGGCAGGGCCAGCGCCAGGGGGCGCAAGGCAAATCGAAAACGGGCAGCGACGTGGTGCGGCATGGGGGTCCCTTTGGATCGAGTCGATCGGCAATTGAAGTACTTGTGCAGGGTTATCCGAACGAAAAACGCAAAAGGGAACCGCGAATCAAAATAATTCGTAATTGATTGATCTTTAGCTTCTGGCGTTGACGTTGACCCACCACGGCATGGGCTTTTCCACCGCGATTGGCAGCGCGGCTGCCAGCAGGCGCAGGGCCTGGTCGGTGTCCTTGAGCGGGAAGGAGCCCATCACCGGCATCTGCGCGACGGCCGGGTCGCAGGCCAGATGGCCGTGGCGGTAGCGGCTCAGTTCTTCGAGCAACTGGCCCAGGGGCAGGTTGTCAGCCAGCAGCACGCCACGGCGCCAGGCTTCGCGTGCAGGGGAGACCGGGTGTTGAGGCTCGAAGCGATCCTGGCTGAAGGCCATTTGTCGGCCAGCGGGCACTACTTGCACCTGGGCGTTGGCCAGGCGCACCTGGACCGCACCTTCGAACACGCTGAGCAAGGTCCGATCCTGGCCCTGGCGCACACTGAAGCGCGTACCCAGGGCGTGTAGCAGGCCCTGGTCGGTGTGCACACGCAACGGCCTGAGGGCGTCCTTGGCGGTGTCGATCAGGATTTCGCCGAGTCGTAGATTGAGCAGCCGCTGGTGGCTGTCGAAGCGTACATCCAGCGCGCTCAAGGCGTTGAGCCAGACCTGGCTGCCATCGCTGAGCCGGGATTCGCGTATTTCACCGGTGCCGGTAGATAGGTCGGCGGTCCAGCGCTCCAGGGTGGCGGGCAGCGAGGTCTGGCGCCAGGCACCGAAGCCCAGCAGGCTGCCCGAGGTCAGGATCAACAACGACTTGAGGGTCTGGCGCCGCGTGACGCTGGTGCGTCCGGAACCGCGCAAGACCTTGCTCGCCGCTTGGGTATCGGTGTCGCCCTGCAGTGGCGCAAAGCGCTCGCCGACCCGCTGCACATACCGCCAGGCATCCTGATGCTCGCCGCTCTGGGCCAGCCAGGCTTGCCAGCGCAGGCGCTCCTGCTCGCCGACCTGTTGGTCGTTGAGTTGCACGTACCAATGGGCCGCTTGCTGCAGGCTGGCGTGACTGAGTTTGTTCAAGGCAGGGGTGGGCAAGGGCGGTTACTCGATCAGCAGGCCGTCGAGTTCGGCCTCGAGAATGGCGCAGTGCATCAGGGCCTGGGCCAGGTACTTCTTGACCATGCGCTCGGACACGCCGATCTCCAGGCCGATGGCTTTGTAGGGCATGCCATGCAGTTGCGCGAGGATGAACGCGTCGCTGACCCGCTGCGGCAGGCGCTGCAACATGGCGTCCACTTCGTGCAGGGTTTCGACGATGATCGCCCGTTGCTCGGGAGAGGGTTGCACGGCCTGGGGGCGTTCGCTCAGTGCCTGCAGCCAGGCCTGTTCCAGTTGCCGGCGGCGCCAGTGATCAATGCACAGGCCACGGGCGATGGTCGCCAGGTAGGAGCGCTCATGGACTTCGCCCTGGAACTCCTGCGGGCGCTTGAGGACTCGGATGAAGGTGTCGTGGGCCAGGTCCGCGGCATCGAAGGCGTTGCTCAGGCGACGACGCAGCAGCTCGTACAACCAGCGATGGTGGCTGGTGTAGAGGTTCTGCACGAGTGAGGTTTCGACGACCATCATAAAGAGCGCATTTCCATACGGCGTGATGGCACCAGAGGTGCAAATGGGAATTGGTCGCGATTAAAGCAAAAGGTGTGTCAGGGTGCAAATGATATTGGTTTGCTTTTAGGCACTTGATTGCTGCGGCCGACGGTAAATTCGTCCAGGCAGCCGGTTCAAGTAGTCATTATGACGTGTGGTGTGGTCGTTATGACCTGAATGGTGTGCAGTCAATATGACTCTCAAACTGTCAAGGCCAGGGTTTGCCGGAGGTTGAAGCTGGCACGGGACTTGATAGCTATCAGCTACAACTGACGGATTAGGGAGTGACGAACAATGTTCGGCAACAATCTATGGCTGATAGACGGGGTGGCCTGACATGCCTTCAATCAAGGATGTTCCCCTGTGGAGCTTGGGTTTTCGCCCGTTTTTTCTTGCCGGCGCCGGGTTTGCCTGTGTCGCGCTGGCGATCTGGAGTCTGTGGTTGTACGGGCGCTTGCCGGCGGCCCAGCCCCTGGGCGGCATGGTCGCCTGGCATCGGCACGAAATGCCCTTTGGTTTTGCCACGGCGATCATTGCCGGGTTCCTGCTGACGGCGGTCCCCAACTGGACCGGCCGCCGCGGGGTGTGCGGCTGGCCGCTGCTGGGCCTGGTGCTGGTATGGCTGCTGGCTCGCCTGGCCTGGCTGCTGCCGATCGACGCGAGTGCCTTGCTGGTGCTGCAACTGCCGTTCCTGCCGTTACTGGCACTGTTGCTTGGACGGGACCTGATCGCGGCGGGTAAAACCGAGAACTACCCGATCCTGTTGATGATCGGCTTGTTGGCCGGTTGTCAGTGGCTGACGCTGTGGGGCATGGCCCACGAGGACCTGGCCTGGCAGCGCCGTGGGGTGTTGGCGGCACTGTGGTTGGTGGCGGGGTTGATGAGTGTCATTGGTGGGCGGGTGATTCCCTTCTTTATTCAACGCGGCCTGCAACGCGCGCCAGGTCCTGCGGCCAGCCCGCTGCCGACCCGGGTGCTGCTGGTAACCAGCCTGCTGGCGGCGGTGCTGATCGGCATCGGCAGCAACGACCTGCCGCGGCCCTGGCTGGCGGCGCTGTACCTGTTGATCGGTGGACTGCACCAGGCGCGCCTGTGGCGTTGGCATGACCGGGGCATCTGGCGCGTACCACTGCTCTGGTCGCTGTACCTGGCTTATGCCTGGCTGCTGGTGGCCGCGCTGGCCATGGCGCTGTGGCAACTGGGGGTGCTGGCGCAACAGAGCCTGGCCACCCACGCGCTGGCGGTCGGCGGCATCGGCGGCCTGGTGCTGGCGATGATCGCCCGGGTCAGCCTGGGGCATACCGGGCGCCCGCTGCAGCCGCCCATAGGGGTGGTGCTCGGGTTCGCCCTGGTGTTGCTGGCCGGTCTGTCCCGGGTGGTGCTGGTGCCGTTCAACAGCCATGGCCTGGGGATTTCAGCGTTGTGCTGGTGCCTGGCGTTTGCCCTGTTTTTGCAGGGTTACACGCGGATTTTAAGCGGGCCCAGGGTGTAGGACGGTTAGATCGGTGCCTGACCGGTGGTCGCGCCAGCCCAATTGCCGGGGGAATTGCGCTTAGCTCAAGGGACAACCACCAGCGCGCGTAGGCACTCGATGCCACAGCGACGCTGACCCAGGACACCGTGAGTCCTGACCGTCCCTGAGGAGATTGCCGTGCTGACGTTCAATATCAATGGCATCGATCAACCCCTGGAAGTGCCCGGCGACATGCCACTGTTGTGGGTGTTGCGCGATGTCGCGCACTTGACCGGGACCAAATTCGGCTGCGGCATGGCGCAATGCGGGGCCTGCACCGTGCATGTCGACGGTGCGCCCTTGCGCTCGTGCATCACCCCGGCTGCGGCGGTGGCCAAGGGACAGAAGATTGTCACCATCGAAGGCTTGTCCAGCGACGGCTCGCACCCGGTGCAGAGGGCCTGGGCCGAGATCGACGTGGTGCAATGCGGTTACTGCCAGTCTGGGCAGATCATGTCGGCAGTGGCCTTGCTGGCGAAAATTCCCGCGCCGACCGACAGCGATATCGATCAGGCGCTGTCGGGCAACATCTGCCGCTGTGGCACCTACCCGCGTATTCGGGCGGCGATCAAGCGTGCTGCGCAAATCGGGGAGGCCTGAGCATGAGCGTACTCATTGATAGCTCGCGCCGGTCCTTTCTCAAAGGCAGCGCCGTGCTGGGCGCCGGCCTGGTGGTGGGGTTTGTGATCCCCGGGGCCAATCGTTTTGCCCGCGCTGCCACAGCCGCCGATCCTGGCTTTGCACCCAACGCGTTTTTGCGGATCGCCCCGGACAGCAGCGTCACCATACTGTTGGGGCACTCGGAAATGGGCCAGGGCATCTGGACCGGCCTGACCATGCTGATCGCCGAGGAGCTGGACGCGGATTGGAGCAAGATTCGCGTCGAACACGGCCCGGCATCGGCGGCGTTGTACGGCCTGCCAGCCTTTGGCGGCATGCAGATCACTGGGGGCTCGACTTCGACCTGGATGGAGTTCGACCGCTATCGCCAGGCCGGTGCCGCAGCGCGCCTGATGTTGATCGAGGCTGGCGCCAAGCGCTTCAACGTTGCGCCATCCCAGGTGCGCACTGAGGCGGGAGTGGTAATCGCCGGCGAGCAGCGGGCCAGCTATGGCGAACTGGCCAATGAGGCGGGGCAACTGCCGGTGCCGGATCCGGCGTCGATCAAGCTCAAGCAAGCCAAGGACTGGACCCTGATCGGCAAGCCGACCAAGCGCCTGGACTCCCCGGAAAAAATCACCGGCCAGGCCAAGTTCGGCATGGACGTGCAGTTCGAGGGCCTGCTCACCGCCATGGTCGCCCGTCCACCGGTACTCGGCGGCAGCGTCCGCTCGTTCGACGCCCAGGCCGCGCTGGCGGTGCCGGGAGTGCACAAGGTGCTGCAGGTGCCAACGGGCGTGGCGGTGGTGGCCGATCATTATTGGGCCGCCAAGCTAGGGCGCGATGCGCTGAAAATCGACTGGGACCTGGGTCCCAATGCTGGCCTGGACAGCGTTGCCCTGCTGCAGGGCTTTCGCAAGCTGGCCACCACCGCGGGCACCCCGGCCAGCCAGGCGGGGGATGTCAGCGCGGCGTTGGCCAAGGCGACGAAGACCGTGGATGTCGAGTACAGCGTGCCGTATCTGGCGCATGCGCCGATGGAGCCGCTCAACTGCACGGTGCGCATTACCAACCAGCAATGCGAGATCTGGACTGGCACCCAGTTCCAGACCCTGGACCAGATGGTCGCGGCGAAGATCACCGGGCTCAAGCCCGAGCAGGTGGTGATTCATACCGAATTCCTTGGCGGCGGTTTTGGCCGGCGGGCCAACCCGACCTCGGATTTTGTCAGTGAGGCGGTGCAAGTGGCCCACGCCGCCGGAGCGCCGGTGAAAACCGTGTGGTCGCGCGAAGATGACATCCGTGGCGGCTATTACCGCTCGGCCTTCCTGCATCACGCGCGGATCGGCCTGGGGCCGGACGGCTTGCCATTGGCCTGGCAGCATGTGCTGGTGGGCCAGTCGATCATGGCCGGGACCATGTTGGAGGCGAGCATGGTCAAGGACGGCATCGACAAGACTTCGGTCGAAGGGGTGGCGGACAGTCCCTACCTGGTCGGCCTGGCCAATCACCGGGTCGACCTGCACTCACCCAAGACCGGCATCAGCGTGCTGTGGCTGCGTTCGGTGGGGCACACCCACACCGCCTTTGTCATGGAATCCTTGATCGACGAACTGGCCGCAGCGGCGGGCAAGGACCCGGTGGACTACCGGCGGACCTTGCTCAAGGACCATCCACGGCACCTCGGGGTGCTCAACCTGGCCGTGGAAAAAGCCAACTGGCAGGCGCCCTTGCCAGCGGGGCATGCCTTGGGGGTGGCGGTGCACGAGTCCTTTGGCAGTTATGTCGCGCAAGTCACGGAAGTGTCCCAGGACAACCTGAAAATCCGCGTGCACCGGGTGGTCTGCGCCGTCGATTGCGGGATTGCGGTGAACCCGGCGAGCATTGCCGCGCAGATGGAGTCCTGCATCACTTTCGGCCTGGGTTTCACCTTGCACAGCAAGGTGACCTTCAAGGATGGCCAGGTGGTGCAGTCCAACTACCACGACTACCAGGTGCTGCGGCTCAATGAAATGCCCGAGGTGCAGGTGCACATCCTGCCCAGCAACGAGAAGCCGGGCGGTATTGGCGAGGCTGGCGTGCCACCCACTGCGCCGGCGGTGGCCAATGCGGTGTACGCGCTGACCGGGCAACGCTTGCGTGAGTTGCCGTTGCAACTGGAGGGGGTGTGAGATGAGACGCCACCTGTTTTGGGCCACGTTGCTGTTGCTCGGGGTGGGCGGCTACACCTCGGACCTGTTCGCCGAAGAGTCGCCGGCGCTGAGCGCATTTGGCACGGTGCAGAAGGTGTTCCAGAGCCCGCGCTGCCAGAACTGCCATATTCCTGGGGATGCGCCTTTGCAGTTCGATGCCGGGCTGACCCACGGGATGAATGTGGTGCGCGGGGTGGAGGGCAAGGGGTCTGCTGGCTTGCCCTGTGCTACTTGTCATGCCGAGTCCAATCCTCCGGCCAGCTATGGCCCCCACGCGCCACCCGGTGCCCCTCACTGGAGCCTGCCACCGGCCGCGCACAAAATGGCCTGGATCGGGCTGCCGGCCGATCAGTTGTGCCAGATGATCAAGGACCGTTCGAGCAACGGCGACCGCGACTTTGCTGCGCTGATCAAGCATGTCAGCGATGACAAGCTGGTGCTTTGGGGCTGGAACCCCGGCGGTAACCGAGCGCCGGTGCCGGTGCCCCATGATGTGTTTGTCAGCCAGTTCAAAGTGTGGGCCGAGGCGGGTGGGCCTTGTCCGGTGGCGGGGAGTTAGGGGACAGGTGAGATCTGCGGTCAGGCAAAAACACTGTGGGAGCGGGCTTGCTCCGGGCGGCGCTCCGACGATGGGGCCAGGGCATTCAACATCGATGGTGCCTGACCCACCGCCATCGCGGGCAAGCCCGCTCCCACCCATGTGTTGGGTGTATGCGAGATCTGCGGGCAGGCAAAAACACTGTGGGAGCGGGCTTGCCCGCGATGGGGTCAGCACATTCAACATCGATGGTGCCTGACGCACCGCCATCGTCGGAACGCCGCCCGGAGCAAGCCCGCTCCCACAGGTTTGTTGGGTGTATGCGAGGTCTGCGGGCAGGCAAAAACTCTGTGGGAGCGGGCTTGCCCGCGATGGGGTCAGCACATTCAATATCGATGGTGCCTGACCCACCGCCATCGCGAGCAGGCTCGCTCCTACAGGTTTGCTGGGGGTATCCGAGATCTGCGGGCAGGCAAAACACGGTGGGAGCTACCATTCAGGCCTTGGGCTTGGCCTTGCGTTTGCCGGTCGTTGCGGTTTTGCGCGCAGCGCTCTTGCGTTTGCCTTTCCAGGGTGTCGCGCCTTTGCCGGCTGGGCTTGCCGGGCCGCTGATGGTCAGGCGCAGGCCGGTGCAGCGGCCCACTTGCTTGCTCATCCAGGCGGCCTGCTTGGCGACAAACTCTTCCAGGCTCATTTCTCCGCTCTGCACCATGTCCAGGGCTTGTTCCCAGATGGCCGTGGTGCCGGGATCGGCGATGGCCCGGGGGACGGCGTCGATCAGGCTGAAGGCCGCCGGCGTGGCAGCCAGCGCCTTGCCGTGCTTGACCAGGTAACCACGGTCCAGCAGCCCCTGGATGATCCCCGCGCGGGTGGCTTCGGTGCCGATGCCGGTGGTGTCCTTGAGCTTTTGCTTGAGCAGCGGGTCCTGCACCAGCTTGGCCACGTTTTTCATGGCCTTGATCAGGTCGCCTTCGGTAAACGGCTTGGGTGGCTGGGTCCACAGGTCCTTGAGGTTGACGCCGGCAACTGGATAGTCGCTGCCCTGGGTCAAGGGTGGCAGGTTTTGCGGGGCGGCTGGTTCGCGTCCCTTGGCCGCTGCCAGGGCCTCGGGCATGGCGCGTTTCCAACCCGGTTCCACCACCTGCTTGCCCACCGCGCGCAGTGCCTGGCCGGCACAGTCGAAGTCGGCCTGGGTGCGGTCGTACTCATGGTTGGGTAGGAACTGCGCCAGGTAGCGCGCACGAATCAAGGTGTAGACCGCCCGGTGCTTGCCGCTCAGGCGCTCGAAGTTGTGGGCGGCGGCAGTGGGGATGATGCCGTGGTGGGCGCTGACCTTGGCATCGTTCCAGGCCCGGGAGCGGCGTTGCGGTTCCAGGTGCTGGAGCAACGGCGCGAGGCTTGGGTCCGCGCGGCCCAGGGCCTGGAGAATCGCCGCCGCTTCGCCATGCTGGCTCACGGGCAGGTAGCCGCAGTCACTGCGCGGGTAGGTGATGACTTTGTAGGTTTCGTACAGCGCCTGGGCCACGTCGAGGGTTTCCTGGGCCCCCAGGCCGAGCTTTTTCGAGCAGATTTCCTGCAGGGTGCCGAGGTCGAACGGCAGTGGTGCGACCTCCCGCATCCGCTCGGTGCGCAGTGTGACCAGGCGCGCACTGGCGGCATTGCGCATGGCGTGCGCCGCTTGTTGGGCCAGTGCTTGATTGAGGCAACGGTCCTGTTCATCGCACAGGTCCGACGGCGCCCGCCATTGGGCGGTAAACGGCATACCGTCGTGCAGCAACTGCACGTCGATCGCCCAATAGGGCACCGGCACGAAGTCGGCGATGCTGCGGTCGCGGTCCACCACCAGGCGCAGGGTCGGGGTCTGCACCCGACCCACCGGCAGTACGCCCTGGTAACCGGACTGGCGCCCGAGCAGGGTGAACAGCCGGCTCATGTTCATGCCGATCAACCAGTCGGCCCGCGAGCGACCCAGTGCCGAGTGATACAGGCTGAAGGTTTCCGCTCCCGGCTTGAGGGCCGCCAGGGCCTTGCGGATCGAGGCATCGTCGAGCGCCGACAACCACAGCCGCTGGATCGGCCCGCGATAACGACAGTGCTCCACCAGTTCGCGGGCAATCATTTCCCCCTCCCGGTCGGCGTCGGTAGCGATCACCAGATCCTGGGCCTCGCCCAGCAGGCGCTTGACCGCCTTGAACTGGCTGGCGGTCTTGGGCTTGACCAGCATCTTCCACTTCTCGGGAATGATCGGCAGGTCTGCCAGCACCCAGCGTTTATAACGGGCGTCGTAGGCATCCGGTGGCGCGGTTTCCAGCAAGTGGCCGATGCACCAGGTGACGGTGATCCCCGACCCCAGCCAGCAGCCATCGCCACGCCGGCTGGCGCCGAGCACCGCGGCAATGTCTTTGGCCTGGGAAGGTTTTTCACACAGATACAGACGCATATCGACCATCAGTCTTCAGGTAACAAGCTGCACAGCATGCGCGGTGCAGCGGCCTGGATCAATCTTTATCTGTATGGATGTACAGTCAAAGGCGTTGCCGGCCATTGCGCCCGACACCACGCCCGTGCATGACGAAATTGTCATTCGCCCATCATCTTCACGTTATCTCGTGCTTGCCACGATATCGCTCGGCGGACCTGGGGCGCTCGGCCCCGCACTACAACAAGACTTTGCGCCAAACATTCAGGAGCGAAAGATGAATAACAGCACAACATTGACCCTGGCGGCGATAGCCGCGCTGGCCGGTTCCGGCGCTTCACTGGCGGTGGCCGAAGAGAAGCCCGAGGGGTTTGTCGAGGGCAGCAGCCTGACGGTGCTCAACCGCAACTATTACTTCAACCGTGATCACCGCAACGGCCAGTCCAGCCCTACGGGCAATGGTTACTCCGAGGCCTGGGCACAAGGGATTATCAGCAAGTTCGAATCGGGATTCACCCAGGGCACTGTGGGTGTCGGGGTGGATGCCTTCGCCATGATCGGCCTGAAACTGGACACCGGCGACGGGCGCAATGGCGGACGCAGTTCGTTCGATGTATTGCCGGTCGACGCACGGGGCGAGGCCCGCGATGAATACACCAAGCTCGGAGGCGCGGCGAAACTTCGTGCGTTTGATACGGTGGTCAAGGTGGGCGATGTGTTTCCTGCCACGCCGGTGGTGGCTGCCGGTGATTCGCGACTGCTGCCGGAAAGCTTCACCGGGGTCACGGCCAGCAACACCAGCCTGGAGGGCCTGACGCTGCAGGGCGGTCGTCTGCACGCGATGAGCCAGCCGGTTTCGAGCAACATGCGCGACAACTTCGCAACCTTTTATGCCGGGCCGGTCAACTCGCCCTGGGTGGCGTACTTCGGCGGCGATTACAGCCTCAACCGGCACGTCAGCGTCAGCCTGTATTCCAGCCGGCTGAAGGACGCCTGGAATCAGTACTACGCCGGTACGACCCTGAGTTATCCGCTGGCCGAGGAGGTTTCGCTGTTCGGGGGGGTGAACTATTACAAGGCGGTAGATGAGGGCCAGCAGTTGCTGGGCCGGTTCGATAACAACATCTGGAGTGCCAAGGCCGGGGTGAAGTTCGGTGCCCACAGCCTGGCGCTGTCCCACCAGCGCAATAACGGCAGCGATGACTTCGACTACCTGCGACAGTCGGACTCGATCTTCCTCGATAACTCGATCCAGTACAGCGACTTCAATTCGCCCAAGGAGCGTTCGTGGATGGTGCGTTATGACCTGGACATGACCACGTACGGAGTTCCGGGCCTGAGTTTCATGACCCGTTATGGTCGCGGCAGTGATGCCGACTACTCCAACGCCAACGCGGTGTACATGCGCCGCGATGCCGAAGGCAATCCGTTGACGGACCAGAAGCGCTGGGAGCGGGATATCGAAGTCAAATACGTGGTGCAGTCCGGATCGCTCAAGGATCTGTCGTTGCGCGTGCGCCAGGCGAACACCCGGGCCACGGCATTCGAGTCGGATCTGGACGAAGTCAGGCTGATTGTCGAATACCCTTTGGCGATTCTTTAATAGTGGGTGATGGGATAAGCCGTTTGGCCCAGTTTTAATAGCCAACCTATCAAGAATGTAATGTCCCGCCCATGCTCCTGTTAACTTGGCTTTTTTATACTTGTCGGCAAGCCAAAGACTTGAAGGCCACTAGGTCGGCGAGTCTTTCCGATAATGGTAAGAGGAAGCCTGTCATGAAACTTGCGAAGTTCGTGTTTATTGCGGTAGTTGCCGTGGCCAGCAGCAGTGTGTTTGCCGAAGGGGGCGCCGAGCGTTCTCAGCAATACCTGGCAGCGTTCAAATTGAGTCAGCAACAAGTGCACGGTACTTCGAGCACGGTTGATGTTCAGTCGACGGCCAACGCTGACGCACAGGGTGAGGACAAGCAGGGCAAGAACTCGGAGGGTTGATCACCGTTCACAGTGTCCATTCACCTTGGTAGCGTCGTGCTCCTTTGGAAGAGGTGAATTTTTCAGCGTCCTTCGGGACGCTTTTTTTTGTTCTCCAGATTGTTGCTGCTGTCATAGCCGCTGGAGCGAGTGCGCTCGCTCCAGCGGGGCGGACGTTGCCGGGCTCAGCGGGGTCAACCGCCGCGACGGTTGCAGTCGCCGGCAACGGTGTAGCGCAGGGTATTGAGTTGCCCGCGGGCGTCTTCATAGGTCATCTGCGCCGGCACGGGCCCGCAGGACTTTATCGGGGGAGTGACATTCACCACTTTGACCACATCCAGTTTCATGCCATAGGCATATTCCTTGACGATGGGTTGTTCCTTGCCTTGTTGGGCGGCATAGCGCTGCATGGCCATCCGATTGTTCTGCATCATCGTTTCAAATCGTTTGTCGCCGCCACTTTCGGCGAGGGTGTTAGTGGACACAATCAGCGCTGCGGTGAGGCTGATAAGTTGGCTAAGTTTCATGTCGATTACCTCGGTTAAATAAAGCGCAATATTATCAATCCCGACCTGTCGTCGACGTGGCGGCACGATGACAGATCAGTCATGCAAATACCCAAAACACTAAAAAACCCGCAGTCATTAATGACTGCGGGCAAGTAAGCACGAATAGATTAGTGCGCTGGGTTTTCGCTCACGAGCTCTTCATCCCGCCGATGGGCCCAGTGATACAGCGCCGGCAATATCAATAACGTGAGGGCCGTCGACGACAGGATTCCACCGATCACCACGGTGGCCAGGGGCCGTTGGACCTCAGCACCGGTACCGGTTGCCAGGGCCATAGGGATGAAGCCCAGGGACGCCACCAGCGCGGTCATCAGCACCGGACGCAAGCGCGTCAAGGCGCCTTCGTTGACGGCCACGCCAAGGGATCGACCTTGCTCGCGCAGGTTGCGGATGAAGGCGATCATCACCAGGCCGTTGAGCACTGCCACTCCGGACAGCGCGATGAACCCCACGCCGGCGGAGATCGACAGTGGAATATCCCGCAGCCACAGGGCCATAACACCACCGGTCAAGGCGAACGGGATGCCGGTGAACACCAACAAGCCATCCTTGAGGTTGTTGAACATCATAAATAGCAGCGCGAACACCAGCAGCAAGGCCACCGGCACCACAATCTGCAGGCGCTTGGCAGCCGACTGCAGCTGCTCGAACTGACCACCCCAGGAGGTCCAGTAACCGGCAGGAATCTGTACCTGCTGCTCGATCTGGGCACTGGCCTGCTGCACGAACGAACCGATATCGCGGCCACGCACGTTGGCACTGACAATCACCAGGCGCTTGCCATTCTCGCGACTGACCTGGTTTGGCCCGAGCACCAGATCCAGGCTGGCAACGTCCGCCAGGGCTATGAAGCCGATGGTATTGGCACTGCCGTTGAGCAGGGCGGGTACTGGGATCAGCAGCTTCGACAGGCCATCGACGTCCTTGCGCATGGCGTCGGACAAACGCACCACCATGTCGAAGCGCCGATCTCCTTCATACAGGATGCCGGCCTGGCGTCCGCCAACCGCCACCGCTATGGTGTCCTGCACATCACCGACGTTGAGCCCGTAACGCGCGGCTTTGTCGCGGTCGATATTGATGGTCAATACCGGTAGGCCGGTGGTCTGTTCGACCTTGACCTCCGAGGCGCCATCGATTTTTTGCAGCGTCGCCGCAATCTTCGTCGCGGTGCTGTTGAGTACGTCCATGTCGTCACCGAAGACCTTGACCGCGACGTCGCTGCGCACCCCGGAAATCAGCTCGTTGAAGCGCAGCTGGATCGGTTGCGACAACTCATAGTTACTGCCCGGCAACAGTGCGGTCACCCGCTGGATATCGGCGATCAGCGCCTCGCGGCTTTTGTTCGGGTCGGGCCACTGTTGCTGCGGCTTGAGCATCACGTAGCTGTCGGAGATGTTTGGCGGCATCGGGTCGGAGGCGATCTCGGCGGTACCGGTGCGGGCGAATACACGTTGCACTTCGGGGATCTTTTCCAGCAGCAGCGTTTCCAGGCGCTGTTGCATATCCACGGATTGGCTCAGGCTGGTGCCCGGTACGCGCAAGGCTTGCAGGGCGAAGTCGCCTTCGCTGAGGCTGGGCACGAACTCACTGCCCATGCGGCTGGCGACCACCGTGCAGACGCCGATCATCGCGAGCGCCAGGGCGAACGCCAGTTGGCGGTGCCCCATGACCCAATCCAGCGCTGGCGCATAGGCCCGGCGCGCGCCGCGCATGACCAGGTTCTCGCCTTCCTTGACCTTGCCGGTGACAAACATCGCGATTGCCGCTGGCACGAAGGTCACCGAGAGCAGCATGGCGCCGAGCAGGGCAATCACCACGGTGAACGCCATTGGATGAAACATTTTGCCCTCGACCCCGGTCAGGGCAAAGATCGGCAAGTACACCACCATGATGATCAATTGGCCGTAGATCAGTGGCCGTCGTGCTTCCCTGGCTGCCGCGAAGACTTCATGGAAGCGCTCGGAGCGAGTGAGAATACGGCCATGCTGCTGCTGGGCGTGGGCCAGACGGCGGATGGCGTTCTCGACGATGACCACTGCGCCGTCGACGATAATGCCGAAGTCCAGCGCGCCGAGGCTCATCAGGTTGGCGCTGACCTTGTTGGTGAACATGCCGGTGAAGGTGAACAGCATGGCCAGGGGGATCACCATGGCGGTGATCAGCGCTGCGCGGATATTGCCCAGGAACAGGAACAATATGGCGATCACCAGGATCGCGCCTTCGATGAGGTTTTTCTTGACCGTAGCAATGGCTTTGTCGACCAGCGTGGTGCGGTCGTACACCGTCACTGCGACCACGCCCTGAGGCAGGGTCCGGTTGATCTGCTCAAGCCTGCTGGCCACCGCTTGCGACACCGTGCGGCTGTTTTCGCCGATCAACATGAACACCGTGCCGAGCACCACTTCCCGGCCGTTTTCAGTGGCGGCACCGGTGCGTAATTCACGGCCGATGTCGACACTGGCGACGTTCTTGATCCGGATTGGTGTGCCGTCGACGTTGGCCATGACGATGTTGGCGATGTCATCGAGACTCGCCACCTGACCGGGAGCGCGAATCAGCAACTGCTCCCCACTGCGCTCGATGTACCCGGCACCGACGTTGGCGTTGTTGCGTTCCAGTGCGCTCACCAGGTCGGTCAACGTCAGCTTGTAGGCGGCCAGGCGCTTGGGGTCGGGGGCAATCTGATACTCCTTGGCAAAGCCGCCGATGGTGTTGATCTCCGCCACACCGGGCACATTGCGCAGTTGCGGCTTGATGATCCAGTCCTGGATCACCCGCAAATCGGTGGGGGTGTACGCGCTGCCGTCCTCCTTGCGCGCATCGGCGCTGGCTTCCACGGTCCACAGGAAAATCTCCCCGAGCCCCGTGGAGATGGGGCCCATGACGGCCTCGACGCCCGGAGGCAGTTGCTCCTTGGCCACCTGCAGCCTTTCATTGACCAATTGCCGCGCAAAGAACAGGTCGGTGCCTTCCTTGAAGATCACCGTCACTTGCGATAGCCCTGAGCGTGACAGCGAACGGGTCTGTTCCAGCGCCGGCAACCCGGCCATGGCCGTTTCGATGGGGAAAGTGATGCGCTGCTCGGTTTCCAGCGGCGAGAACCCGGCTGCCGCTGTGTTGATCTGCACCTGGACGTTGGTGATGTCCGGCACGGCGTCGATCGGCAACTTCTGGTAGCTGGCGATACCCAGGCCAGCCATGAGTAGAACCGCGAGCAGCACGATGATGCGCTGCTGGATGGCGAATTGGATCAGGCGTTCGAACATGAGGACCTTCTTGTGCCGATAGCGGATCAGTGAGCGTGCTCGGCCGAAGCCTTGCCCAGTTCTGACTTGAGGATGAAGCTGCCCGCCGTGGCGACGTGCGCCCCGGCATCCAGCCCCTGGAGGATTTCCACCTGGCCTGCGGAGCGGCTGCCGAGCACCACTGTCCGAGCCTCAAAGCCGTCGTCAGTGCGCAGGAAAACACTGGGGCTGTCCTCAATGGTCTGAATCGCGGTTTCAGGGACGGTGACCGGGGCCTGGCGGGTATCGGTCGTGACCCGCACGGTCACGAACAACCCCGGACGCCAGGCGCCGTCTGGGTTGGCGAGGCTGGCCCGGACCGTGGCCGTGCGGGTTTGCTCGCCCAGCAGGCTGCCGACGTAGGACACGTTGCCCGCCACTTCGGCATTCAGTTCCGGGGCATTGACGTTGACCGCCGTGTCGACTCGTACGCTGCCCAGATCCTTTGGCGAAACCCCAAACGTTACCCATACCCGCGACAGGTCGGAGAGGGTAAACACGCTGGTGGAGTCATTGACCACTTCCCCCAGGGTCAGGTGTTTTTCCACCACCATCGCGTCGAAAGGCGCACGCAACTCATAACGATTGCCACCACCGGTAGCGCTGCTGCCACTCAATGCGCTGATTTTCTGGCGTGCGTTGTTCAGGGCGATCTCGGCTTCTTGCAGGGCTTGGCGCGCCTGCAGAAAATCCTGCTCGGCGGAAATCTGCTCCTGCCACAACTGGCGTTCACGCTCAAAGGTGCTGCGCGCCAGTTCAACGCGACGCTGGGCTGCCGCCTGCTCACTGCGTTGCTCGGAGATTTGCGGGCTGGCAATCACCGCCAGCAACTGGCCCTTTTTCACCGCTTGTCCGAGGTTGACCAGCACCTGCTCGACCACCCCGGGTGCGCGGGGAACGATGTGAGCAGTGCGGTCTTCGTCGAAACGTACTTCGCCGGGGAACGCCAGGGACAGCGCCATGACCTGTGGCCGTGCCTCGGCCAGTTGAATGCCGGCGGAGTTGATCTGCTCCTCGCTGAGCGTCAGGTGACCTTCGGCTTCCTCCGGTTCTGCTTCAGTTGCTTTGTCGACCGTGATCTGGGCGGGTGTGCCGTGCTCGGCGTGCGCCTGCTCTGCATCGGTCGCAGACGTGGCGCGGGTGGTCAGCAATGAGCCGAGGCCGATGCCGGCGCTCAGGGTCAAAGCGATGGCCAGGATGGCTTTTTTGTCCATGGATACTCCAGGCACCGTTGGGTCAGTACGACCGGACGGGTGCGCAATACGGCTATAGATAGGATTTCAAGGGGTGGGGAAGAGGGCGCGGGTGTCGCCATAGATGCGTTCGATACGCACCCAGGCATCGGTGGCATCGGCCACGGCCTGCAGGTATTGGCTGCGTGCTTCGAACAGGGTGCGCTGGGCATCGAGCACGTCGAGGAAGTTGAATTTGCCCATTTCAAAGCCACGGGTGGCGCTGTCGACTGCACTTTGGGCCGCCGGCAGGATCACCTGGTTGAAGGCGTTGACTTCGGTGTTGGCGGTGGCCCATTGGTCCAGGCCTGACTGAACCTCGGAGCGCAAGCGCAATTCGCTGGCGTTGCGCAGGTCCCGAGCCTGGTCGGTGCGGCGCGCGGCGGCCAGCACATTGCCCTGGTTGCGATTGAACAGTGGAATCGGCATCGACACGCCCAGGAGGTTGACCCGTTCGCGATCGGTCTCGCTGTACTGGCTACCGATGCTTACCGTCAGGTCGGGGATACGCAGGGCCTTTTCCAGGCCTAGTGAGGCTTCCTTCTGGTTGATCTGCAAACGCGCCAGGCGCAGCTCGGCGGTATCGGGGAGGCGATCAAGCAGGATCTGCGAGGACGCGATGGCCGGTAATGCGCTTGTCGGTTCTTCGGCGCGGGTAAAGGTGGCCTGTGGGGCCCCGGTGACCTGTGCCAGCTGCTGATAGGCGGTGGCCTGGTCACGTTCGGCGCGACGCAGTTGCAGGCGCACCTGCGACAGTTGCACCTGCGCACGCATGGCTTCGACCGGCGCCGCCTTGCCGGCGTTGATGCGCCCCTGGGCTACGCGTAGTCCGCGCTCGGCCAGTAGCAGCGATTGCTCGGTCAATGACAAACGTTGCTGGGCGGTGGTCGAACTGTAGAAGGCCTGGATCACATCCGCGCGCAATTCATTGCGTCGACGTTCCAGCTCGATGCTCGCAGCGTCCTGCGCACGCTCGGCGACTTCGATTCGGGCGCCGCGTTTTCCACCCAGTTCCAGCGGTTGGCTGAGCATCAGTGTGGTGGTTCGCGAGCGGCGTCGGGTGTCTTCGGCCTCCCAGGACACTTGCGGATTGGGGATCAAACCCGCCTGCTGACGGTCACCCTCGGCAACCCCAATTTCCCATTGTGCCGCAGCCAGATCAGGGTTGTCGGCAAAGGCACTCTGCAGCGCTCGCTCCAGGGTCAATGGTGCGGCCTGTGCCATGGCCGGCAAGGCACTGGCGGCGACTGCCAGACTGAGCAGTAAAACAGCAGGGCCAGTGATTAACTTTCTGATCCTGGGTGGAATAACGACGCATTGATAACCCTGCACTGTGGACGTTCCTTTAATGCGAAACAGGCGATGGCGTTAATCTAGAGGTCGGTGCTTATCAGTAAGGTGGCTGGATAATTACAAATACGTTATCCGCGGTGTGCGCGGGTACGTGTGTATTAGGATGGAAAGTGTTGGAACGTTATAGGTATCGCCATCGAAATATGACGATACAAACACCGATGGTTTATCCGCTCAGATGCACTTGTTGATTTTGTTTGTTCGTGAATTAGCCTGCCTGTTAGTTGCGGCATTTTGTCGCGCCTGCAGATTGCAGCGCTCAAGGTCGCGGATTCCGGTTGACCCTGAAGCCACTACAGACATTAGCGTGGTGCATGAGCGGTTCATGTTGAATCACAGAGCCGTATGAAAAAATCTTTGTCGTGCTCTGAATAAATCCATGCGTTATTTGTTTAAAGGTGAACAACTATGCGAATCCTTGTGATCGAGGACGAGCTGAAAGCTGCCGACTATTTGCACCAGGGGCTGACCGAAAGTGGCTATGTAGTGGACTGTGCGAACAACGGTGCAGATGGACTTCACCTGGCCCGGCAACAGGCCTATGACTTGGTGATACTTGATGTAAACCTGCCTGAGGTAGATGGCTGGTTCGTGCTGGAACATATCCGCAAGAGTGGCAACACCCTGGTGATGATGCTGACCGCCAGAGGGCGGCTTGCCGATAAGGTCCGTGGGCTGGATCTGGGGGCTGATGACTACCTGGTCAAGCCCTTCGAGTTTCCCGAACTGCTGGCGCGGGTACGCACATTGCTACGGCGCAGCGCGCAGATTCCGTTGCCTCAGGTGTTGAAGGTGGCCGACCTGGAACTGGATCAGGGGCGACATCGGGCGTTCCGGGGTGAGCAACGTATCGACCTGACCACCAAGGAGTTCGCGTTGCTGCACCTGCTGATGCGCCAGTCGGGTGAAGTGCTGTCGCGGACCCAGATTATTTCCCTGGTATGGGATATGAATTTTGATTGTGACACCAACGTGGTCGAGGTTTCGATCCGCCGCTTGCGGGCCAAGATCGACGACCCATTCGACCGTAAGCTGATCCACACCCTGCGCGGCGTCGGTTATGTGCTGGAGGCGCGCGAATGAAACCGGCCAGCCTGTCGATGCGCTTGGGGTTGACGGTCAGCGTCCTGGGCGCAGTGCTGGTGGTGGTGTTGGCCATTCTCGCGTTCCTGGCGCTGACCCACGAACTGGACGCCCTGGCCAAGGGCGGCCTGGAAAGGAAAATGCAGCAGATTCGCCACAGCCTGGCACTGGAGCAGCACGCCAGCGACCTGCCGCTCAAGCCACACTCATTGCTGGACCAGGTCATGGGGCATGACAACCTGAACCTGACGATTCTCGATCAAAGCGACCCGACGGCACCGTTGCTCAGTGTCGGCAGCCCACTGCCGTTACCGGCGCAGGCCCGTCGTGAGGCGGCCGCGGCGAGTCAGGACAAGGTCACCTACTTCAGCCGTTCGGATGATCAGGGCAGGCACTTTCTGACGGCCACCCAATTGATGCCGATCAACGATGGGCAGTTGGTTGTGGTGCTGTTGTCGGTTGACCGCTCCAATGATGAGGCCCTGCTCAGTGCCTACCTCAGCTCGACCCTGATTGCCTTGCCGTTGCTGTTGATCCTGATTGGCCTCAGTGCCTGGGCGGTTGTCCAGCGTGGCCTTGCCCCGCTGCGTGAGTTTCGCAAAGTCGCAGCGATGGTTTCGGCCCAGGACCTGAATCATCGACTGTCGGAAGCCAATATGCCCCAGGAGCTCAGCGAACTGGCGCATGGCATCAACTTCATGCTGCACCGGCTCGACAACGGTGTGCAGCAACTGTCGCAGTTCTCCGACGATCTGGCGCACGAACTGCGTTCGCCCATCAGCAACCTGATGGGCAAGGCCCAGGTGACCCTGTCGCGGGAGCGTCCAATCGAGGAGTACAAGGCGGTGCTGGTGTCCTGCACCGAGGAACTGGCGCGAGTCACGCGCATCGTTTCCGACATGCTGTTCCTGGCCCAGGTCAGCCACCCGGCGGCGCTGGTGCCCTTTGAAGTGATTTGCCTGGAGGATGAGGCGCTGAAGGTCGCCGATTTATTTAGCCTGGCGGCGCAGGAAAAACACATCACCCTGCAGGTTTCCGGCAGCGGACGAGCCCTGGGCGACCGACTGATGATCCAGCGCGCGATGTCGAACCTGCTGTCCAACGCGATTCGCCATTGTCCTGACGGGCAGGCGATTTCGCTGGTTATCGAACGTCACGGCGAACACCTGTCGGTGCTGGTGAGCAACCCCGGTGCGGGCATCGAATCCCACCATCTGCCGCACCTGTTCGACCGCTTCTACCGCGTCGACAACAGCCGCTCCCGCGCTCAGGGCGGCACCGGCCTGGGGCTGGCCATCGTGCGCTCGATCATGAGCCTGCACCAGGGCTCGGCCCAGGTGCAGAGTTCACCTGGGAGTGTGACGGTGTTTCGGTTGGTGTTTCCCAATGGGCGTAACAGCTAAGGCATTGGGAAACTTCTTTGACAGCTGCACGGCCGGGAGGCCTCAGCCCCTCAAAACCACTGCTTGAAACGGCGGATGTAGAGCGTCTTCATCACCTGGGCGACCACGCAGTAGCTGAGCAGGGTGCCCACCAGCCATGGGAAGTAGGACCACGGCAGCGGCGTCAGGCCGACCAGGTTGCCCAGTGGCGAGAACGGAATGTAGATGCCCAGCACCATGACCAGGCCGGTCATCAGGATTACCGGTAGCGCCGCGGTGCTCTGGAAGAACGGGATCTTGCGGGTGCGCAGCATGTGCACTACCAGGGTCTGGGACAGCAGCCCTTCGATGAACCAGCCGGACTGGAACAGGCTCTGCATTTCCACGCTGTTGGCCGCGAACACGTACCACATCAGGGCGAAGGTGGTGATGTCGAAGATCGACGAAGTCGGCCCGATCCACAGCATGAACCGCCCGATGTTCTGCGCATCCCATTTGCGCGGTTTGCTCAGGTATTCCTTGTCCATCTTGTCCCACGGCAGGGCCAGTTGGGAGATGTCGTACATCAGGTTCTGCAGCAACAGGTGGATCGCCAGCATCGGCAGGAAGGGAATGAACGCGCTGGCCACCAGCACCGAGAACACGTTGCCGAAGTTGGAGCTGGCGGTCATGTTCAGGTACTTCATGATATTGCCGAAGGTCTCGCGGCCCTTGAGCACACCTTCCTCGAGCACCATCAGGCTTTTTTCCAGGAGGATGATGTCGGCTGATTCCTTGGCAATGTCGGTGCCGCTGTCCACCGAGATGCCGACGTCGGCATCGCGCAGGGCCGGGGCGTCGTTGATCCCGTCGCCGAGGAAACCGACGGTGTGGCCGTTGGCTTGCAGTGCCTTGAGCACCCGGGATTTCTGCAGCGGCGTCAGCTTGGCAAACACCGTGCGTGTTTCGACCTGTTGTTGCAGGGTCGCGTCGTCCATCGGCTCGATGTCCTGGCCGAGCAGCGGCTTGCCGGGCTCCAGGCCGACTTCACGGCAGATCTTGCAGGTCACCACGGGGTTGTCGCCGGTCAGCACCTTGATGGTCACGCCCATGTCCCGCAGCGCAGCAATCGCCGGGCCGGCCGTTTCCTTGGGCGGATCGAGGAAGGTCAGGAAGCCGCGAATCACCAGGTCGCGCTCGTCGCCAGTGGCGTACTGGGCTTTGCTCTGGGCCTTGGGGATGTGCCGGGTCGCCAGCACCAACACGCGGAAGCCGTCTTCGTTGTATTGGTTGGCCAGGCGCAGCAAGGCTTCGCGTCGCGGGTCATCGAGGGGCACGTCTATGCCGTCCTCGTGCAGGTAGCTACTGATGCCGAGCATTTCCTCGACCGCACCCTTGCACACCAGCAGGTGATCGGTGTGGTTGTCTTCGACGATGATCGACAGGCGCCGGCGAATGAAGTCGAACGGCAATTCATCGACCTTGCGGTAGGCCAAGGGTCGCTTGAAATGTGGGTTCTGCCGGGCGAACTGCACCACCGCCTGGTCCATCAGGTTTTTCATGCCGCTTTGGTGGTGGCTGTTGAGCCAGGCCAGTTCCAGCACGGCGTCGTCGCGCTGGCCGGCGCTGTCGAGGTGATGCTCGAGGATGATTTTGTCCTGGGTCAGGGTGCCGGTCTTGTCGGTGCACAGCACGTCCATCGAACCGAAGTTCTGGATCGCATTGAGGCGCTTGACCACCACTTTGCGCTTGGCCATCGCCACCGCACCCTTGGCCAGGTTGGCACTGACGATCATCGGCAGCATTTCCGGGGTCAGGCCGACCGCCACGGCCAGGGCAAACATGAAGGCTTCGCTCCAGTCGCCCTTGGTGAAGCCGTTGATCAGCAACACCACCGGCACCATCACCAGCATGAAGCGGATCAGCAGCCAGCTGACGCTGTTGACGCCCCGGTCGAAGGCGGTTTGCGTGCGTGAGCCGACGATGGCCTTGGCCAGCGAGCCAAAGTAGGTGCGTGGGCCGGTGGCGACCACCACGGCGCGCGCGGTGCCGCTGACCACGTTGGTGCCCATGAAGCAGATGTTGGACAGGTCCAGCAGGTTGTTCTGCTCGCTGGTCACGCTCGCCGCGGATTTCTGCGCGACGTCCCCCAGGGTGTCGTATTTCTCCACCGGCAAGGCTTCACCGGTCAGCACCGCCTGGCTGATGAACAGGTCCCGGGATTCGAGCAGGCGGATGTCTGCGGGGATCATGTCGCCGGCCGACAGCTGCACGATGTCGCCTGCCACCAGTTCACGCATGGGTACTTCGCGCAGGGTCGGCGTGCTGCCCGGCTGGTCGCGGCGCAGCACGCTGGCGGTGGTGCGCACCATGCTCTTCAGGGCTTCGGCGGATTTGCCCGAGCGGTACTCCTGCCAGAAGCGCATCAGGCCACTGGCCAGGACCATCACCAGGACGATGATGACGCCGGTCAGGTCGGTGTCTTCGCCGTCCCGCAGAGGGATCCAGAAGTCGGTGATGAAGCTGATGACCGTCAGGGTCAGCAGCACATAGATGAAGGGATTGTTGAAGGCCTTCAGTACTTGCACCAGGGCGTGGGGTGGCTGGTCGTGCGCCACCTCGTTGCTGCCGTCGCGCAGCAGGCGGCCTTCGGCGTCGAGTTCGGTCAGGCCGACGCTGCTGGTCTTGAGGTTGGCTAGGGTCACGGCCAGGCCGTTCTGCGCTTCACGGGCGGCGCGCATTGACAATTTGCCGGCGTCGCGTGGGCTACCCTTGAGGACTTTTTTTGCGGTTTTTACTGTGTTCATGCTGGGTGCTCCTGCCGCTGGCTGGCGGCACGACACAGCAACCACTCAACTAATAAAAGGCGAGCGAAAGTGCATCGAATCGCCCGGCAGCGATCGATTCTGGGAGTTGTTGTTATGCTGTTTTAATGTTCGCCGTACACCGCTGAAACACAGGCATACAGCGAACCGTCTACTGGCGTCGTCCATGCTTGTTCTCGCTCTATTAATGTTTTAACGGGCAATAGAAAGTTGCCGAATTCCTGAATAAGGAAAACGTCGATCATTGGTGCCTGGAGAACTTTCAGATCAACTGAAAGTGCGCGCCCCGAGAAACCGGCCGAGTAGCAAAATGGCCTGTTGCATCAGGTGCACGAAGCCCCGACTTGGAGGTTCCTGGCCGTCATCGAGGCTCCAGCGTTGCTCGAGCTGGCCACTCGCCGGGCAGACGTGCCAATGCCCCAGCGGGTGAGATCGCAGGCGTGCAGGCGGGGCGTTGAAAAGCGCCCGTGGGAGGGCCGCTGGCGGGCGGCGCAGCAGGGCGCGCGCCGCTTTGGCAAGGGGGCGAACCCCTGGGATGTAGGTGCAGATGAAGTTCATAACATGCCTCGCAACCGGACTGACGCCGGCGAGGCAGGTTACGTTGGAACCTCAGGCTCTAGCGCAGCATGCCCGACCGAGGTCGAGTCCCGTCGATGACTGGGTAAGTGGCCCGACCTGGCGTATACGCATCGGTCGGGCAGCGTCTAGATACTGTGTCCATTGAATTCTTTTGTGAGTTGAAAAAAGGGTCGGCTTTACCGACCCGGGGCAATCTACTCAGGCGAGTGTTTTAAGTCAACCGTGAATTAACAGTTGTTTGGCAATTAGACAGGAAACAGTGGTAGTCGGTGTAAGTTACCGTTTAAAGGTCGTTTATATATGACAGCACTATGACAGTCGATCCTCATGACTCTTTACCTTTGAGCAATGCATAGATAGCCATGGAGTGGCCATGACCGAGGTCGAAGTCGGCTTTCAACCATTCGATGATCTGGCCGGCCTTGACTCCGGCTTTCAATTTGCCGTCTTCGGCGAACCCTTTGGCGTTGGCCAATTGCTTGAGGTCAGCCGGTGATTGGCCGGTCTTGGCCTGGATGTTGTCCAGATAGGCTTGGAATGACATGACGTGGCAGCTCCTGGATGCACGTAGAGGTGGCTTCAAGCCTAGACCAGATTTAATCCCTGGCGACCAAGGGTGGGTGCGGCAGACGAATGGCAACTGCCTATTGCCAAGCCCACCCGCGCCACATGACAATGCGAAACATTATCAATCACGAACCTGCGCCGTCATGTCTGCCAACGATCTTTCCCTGCGCAGTGCCGTCCACGACCTGTACCACGAGCATCACGGCTGGCTGCAAGGCTGGTTGCGCCAACGCCTGGGCAGCGCCTGCGATGCGGCTGACCTGACGCAGGACACGTTCGTGCGGGTGCTCAAGGCACGTAATGCGCTAGAGATTCGTGAGCCGCGGCCGTACCTGTCGCAGGTCGCCAAGGGCCTGTTGATCGATCTGTTTCGCCGGCGTTCGCTGGAGCAGTCCTACCTTGAAGTTCTGGCCAGCGCCCCGCAATCTCAGCAACCGTCGCTCGAAGAGCAGGCGATCATGCTGCAGGCGCTGCTGGATATCGACCGCATGCTCGAAGGCCTGGGCAAGCAGGTCAAGCAGGTGTTCATCCTGTCGCAGTTCGAAGGCCTGACGTATCCGCGCATCGCCGAGCGCCTGGGCATTTCCACGCGCACGGTGAATAACCACATGGCCAAGGCCATGGAGCATTGCTGCCTGATGCAACTGCAGTTGCAGCTGTCATGAGTCACCTCAAGTCCAGCTTGTCCGGTCCTGAACTGCAGGCGCTGAGTGCGGCCGCGCAGTGGTATGCGCGGCTGCAGTCCGGTCAGGCAAGCGACCAGGATCGACAGGATTGGCATGCCTGGCAGGCTGCCGATGAGCTGCACCGCCAGGCCTGGCAACGCATCGAGTCAGTACGCCAGCAGATGGACCGGGTGCCGGGCAACTTCGTGGCGCCGACCTTGCACGGTGTCCAGCACTCGCGCCGGCAGGTATTGCGCAGTGTGCTGGTGCTGGCGTCGGCCGGTTCCCTGGGGTGGTTGGGCTGGCGCAGCGAGACCACCCAGAACCTGTTGGCCGACTACCGCACTGCCGTGGGGGAGCGGCGTGAGGTGCGTCTGGCGGATGGCAGTTCGTTACTGCTCAACACCGACACCTCGGTCAACGTGCGCTTCGACGGCGCGCAACGGGTGCTGGAATTACTGTGGGGCGAAATGCTGGTCAGCAGCGCCCTGGATCCGCGCAAACGACCGCTGCGGGTCAGTACCCGTCACGGGCAGGTGCTGGCCCTGGGGACTCGTTTCATCGTGGGTTCCCAGGTCGCTGGCGGGGCGGTCGCGGTGCTGGAAAACGCCGTGCAGGTCAGCCTGGCGCAGAGCGGGCCAGCGGTTCGCCTTGAAGCTGGGCAACGCCTGGACTTCACCGCCCAGGCCCTCGGCTCGATTCGCCAGAACGATGCCACGGTCGGTGCCTGGCAGCAGGGCAGCATCATCGCCATCGACCGACCGCTGGGCGAGTTGCTCGCCGATCTCTCGCGCTATCGTCCCGGGGTACTGCGCTGCGACCAGCAGATTGCGCGGATGAAGATTTCCGGCGCCTTTCCGGTGGATGACACTGACCGGGCACTGGCTGCGTTGCACAGCGGCTTCGGTCTGAAGATCCAGCACTACAGCCGCTATTGGGTCAATGTTTCCGGGCCTGCGGCGGCCTGAAACGGTGCGTCTGAAAAATTAATTGATTCTCATGTGCACTTTTTATCGACCTCGTTCGGCTCATCCCTCAGTGATTTCATTTGGATGGTTCTGGGGGAGGGTAAGCATGTCTTTTGTGTACAAGCCGGGTGCGGGTCGGTTGGCGACTGCGGTGAGGATTGGCCTGTTCGCGCTGGCAGCCAGCGGCACTGGTGTGGCGACTGCCCAGGCCGCGGCGGCGTCGCAGCAGGCGGTGCAATCCTACGATATCGCGGCCGGCAGCCTGACCGAGGTGCTGAGCCGATTCGCCAGTGCGGCGGGCGCGGCCATCTCGTTCGACGCACGGCAGACCGCGGGCCAACAATCAGCGGGTTTGCGCGGTACCTATAGTGTCGGCGATGGGTTTGCGCGGATTCTCGCCAACAGCGCCTTGCAAGCCGAACCCCAGGCCAACGGCAGTTATGTGCTGCGTCCCCGTCCGTCCGCAGGCTCGGCCCTGGAGTTGGCGGCGACCAACGTCAATGCCCAGGAACTCGGGGCGACGACCGAAGGCAGCGGTTCGTACACCACCGGTGCGGTGACCATCGCCAAGGGGGCCCATTCGCTCAGGGAAACCCCGCAATCGGTGACCGTGATCACCCGCAAGATGCTCGACGACCAGAATCTCAACACCATCGACCAGGTCATGGAAAAGACCCCGGGCATCACCGTCTATGACTCGACCATGGGCGGCAAGTACTTCTACTCCCGGGGTTTTCGCATGTCCGGGCAGTATGAGTACGACGGTGTGCCGCTGGACATGGGCAACTCCTATGTCCAGGCCGACAGTTTCAGCAGTGACATGGCCTACTACGATCGCGTCGAGGTGCTGCGCGGGGCAGCCGGGATGATGAAGGGCTCGGGCGGCACCGCCGGCGGCGTCAACTTCGTGCGCAAGCGCGGGCAGAGTACCCCGCAGACCCAGTTGAGCCTGTCCGGCGGAACCTGGGACAACTACCGAGGCCAGGTCGATACCGGCGGCCCGCTGAACGAGTCCGGAACGTTGCGTGGCCGTGCGGTGATCGCCGAGCAGAGCAAGCATTACTTCTATGACGATGCCAGTCGCAAGGACCAGGTCTACTACGGTGCACTGGATTACGACTTGTCCGCCGACACCACCCTGGGCTTGGGCATTGCTTACGAAGATGTCGACGCCAACCCGTGCTGGGGTGGCATGCCGCGCTACCGCGATGGCAGCGACCTCAAGCTCAGCCGCTCGACCTGCCTGGACCCGTCCTGGAATACCTGGCGCAGCCAGCGCACCACCACCTTCGGTGACCTGGCGCACCAGTTGAATGACAACTGGGCGCTGAAAGTGGCCGGGGTCTACAGCAAAAACACCCAGGACATCAAATACGCGTTCCCGTCCGGCGCGATCACCCCAGGCAACGGCACCGTGCGCATGCTGGGCAGCATGTACGACTACGATCAGGTCGACTATGGCCTGGATGCTTACCTGGACGGCAAATTCGAGGCGTTGGGGCGCGAGCATGAGTTGATCGTCGGCCTCAATGGCAGTCGCTCGAACAAGAACGACTTCTACTCGGTGGCATTCCTGCCGCAGACCCAGGACGTATTCAATCCCGACAAGCACCTGCCGAAACCCGATGACAGTTATTTCATCGCCAACTCGACCCGTGGTGGTCCGGTGGACAGCGTCACCAAGCAGTATGGGGTTTACTCCACGGCCCGCCTGAAACTGGCCGACCCCTTGACCTTTGTCCTCGGTGGGCGGGTCAGCTGGTACGACTCCGAAACCGATTCGCTGTTCATCAACTCGGGTATTTCACAGACGGCCAAGACCAAGGAAACCGGGCAGGTCACGCCGTTTACCGGGCTGCTGCTGGACCTCAATGAAAACCTTACGGCCTATACCAGCTATTCGGAGATCTTCACCCCGCAAGGCAACCTGCGCTCCGAAAGCGGCGCGGCGCTCAAGCCGCTGGTAGGGCAGAGCTATGAATTGGGGATCAAGGGCGAGTGGTACGGTGGTCGCCTCAACAGCTCGTTCAACCTGTTCCGCACCATCCAGAAAGACCAGGCCCAGACCGACTACAACTCGTCCTGCCCATCCTCGGACGGTTATTGCTACGTCAACGCCGGCAAAGTCCGCGCCCAGGGTTTCGAAGCGGAGGTCAGCGGTGAGCTGATCGAGCGCCTGCAGTTGCTCGCCGGCTACACCTACACCCAGACCAAGACCCTCGATGACATCGACACCAGCCTAAACGGTGAGGCGTTCAACAGCTATGTGCCACGCCACGTGCTGCGTATGTGGGGCGACTACGCCCTGGAGGGAGCGCTGGAGCGATTCACCCTGGGGGCCGGGGTCAATGCGCAAAGCGACAACTTCCGCGTGTCACCCTTGAGTGGCGAAAAGATCAGCCAGGGCGGGTACGCCGTGTGGAACGGCCGGGTCGGCTACCGCATCGACGACACCTGGTCGCTGGCGCTCAATGGCAACAACCTGTTCGACAAGCGCTACTACAGCACCATTGGCACCGAGACCTTTGGTAACTACTACGGCGAGCCGCGTAATTTCATGGTCTCGGTAAAAGCCGACTTCTGAAGTTAATGCAGGAACTTGTGGGAGCGAGTGCCCGCTTGCGGCTTGCTCGCGATGGTCGTCAACGATGACGCGTTTTGCCTGGATGAACGCGTCGCACTGGCCTCATCGCGAGCAAGCTCGCGATGAGGCCAGCCCATTCGACATCGATGGTGCCTGACACACCGCCATCGCGAGCAAGCTCGCTCCCACAGGGTTTGCGGTGCCTACAGGGCCCGATTTACACAGGACCTGTAGGAGCGGGGCCCTTCGGGCTCAGTTCTTCTCCAGGTCGACATCCTTGGTTTCCCGCAGGCACAACATACCCACCACCAGGCTCACGCCGGTGATCAGCACCGGGTACCACAGGCCGTAGAATATATCGCCGGTGTACACCACCAGGGCAAACGACACCGTTGGCAGGAAGCCGCCGAACCAGCCGTTGCCGATGTGGTAGGGCAGGGACATCGAGGTGTAGCGGATGCGGGTCGGGAACAGTTCGACCATCAAGGCCGCCAGCGGCCCGTAGCACATGGCCGAGATGATGATCAGCGCCACGATCAGGGCGACGATCATCGGTTTGTTGACCTGCTGGGTATCGGCGGTCTGCGGATAACCGGCCAGGGTCACGGCACCGCGCAGGGCGGCTTCGTCGTAACCGTCGATTTTCACCTCGCCAATGCTCACTTGCACGCCACTGCCGGCCGGTGCGGCGGCGCTGCTGTACGGCAGGCCCTGCTTGACCAGGAAGGTCTTGACCTTGTCGCACGGGCTGTCGAAACGAGCCTTGCCGACCGGGTCGAACTGGAAGGTGCAGGTGGCTGGATCGGCCAGCACGGTAATCGGCGCCTGTTGGCTGGCGCGGTCGATGGCCGGGTTGGCGTAGTGGGCCAGGGTCTTGAAGATCGGGAAGTACAGCACGGTCGCCAGCAGCAGGCCGAGCATCAGGATCGGTTTGCGCCCGACCCGGTCCGACAGCCAGCCGAAGAAAATGAAGAACGGCGCGCCGATCACCACGCTGACAATCAGCAGGGTGTTGGCCAGGGCCGGGTCCATCTTGAGGAACTGGGTGAGGAAGAACAGCACGTAGAACTGCGCGGCGTAGAACGTCACCGCTTGCCCGGCGTTGATGCTGAACAGCGCAATCAGCACCACCTTGAGGTTTTCCCAGTTGCCGAAGGACTCGCGGATCGGCGCCTTGCAGGACTTGCCTTCTTCTTTCATTTTCAGGAAGGCCGGCGATTCATGCAGGCTCAGGCGGATCCAGGTGGAGATGCCCAGCAGCACGATCGACAGTAGGAACGGAATACGCCAGCCCCAGACTTCGAACTGGTCGCCGGTGAAGTAGCGGCACCCCAGCACCACCAGCAGCGACAGGAGCAGGCCGAGGGTCGCGGTAGATTGAATCCAGCTGGTGTGGAATCCGCGTTTGCCCATCGGTGCGTGCTCGGCGACGTAGGTCGCAGCCCCGCCGTACTCCCCGCCCAGGGCCAGGCCCTGGAGCATGCGCAGCACCACCAGGATGATCGGCGCGGCGATGCCGATACTGGCGTAGGTCGGCAGCAGGCCGACGCAGAAGGTCGCCACACCCATCAGGATGATGGTGGCGAGGAAGGTGTATTTGCGCCCGATCATGTCCCCCAACCGGCCGAACACCAGCGCGCCGAACGGCCGCACGATGAACCCGGCGGCGAAGGCCATCAAGGCGAAGATGAACGCGGTGGTGTCGTTGACCCCGGCGAAAAACTGCTTACTGATGACCGCCGCGAGGGCGCCATAGAGAAAGAAGTCATACCATTCGAAAACCGTCCCCAGGGACGAGGCGAAGATAACTTTCTGGGTGTCCTTGCTGGTGCCGGTGCTCAGCGTTCCTGCCACGGCGGGTGCCTGGTCTGACATACGGGTATCCCTCACAGTGATTATTTATTGTTGTTCCACTGTCGGCGCCTGCCTTACGGGCTGGCGCGTCTGCTGTCATGCATCTGCCCTGTAGGGGCAAGCTTGCTCCTACAGGTGCGGTACGGTTGCCCGTTCTGTGGGTGTGGCGTTGCTCCTTGTCGGTGAGGCGAGAATCAGTTGCGCCGCTTTCTCGGCGATCATCAGCGTGGGTGAACAGGTATTGCCCGAGGTGATGTGGGGCATGATCGAGGCGTCGGCGATGCGCAGGCCGGGAATGCCATGCACCCGCAGTTGGGCATCGACGACCGCATCGCCATCCTGGCCCATGCGGCAGGTGCCCACCGGGTGGAAGATGGTGGTGCCGATCCGCGCGGCAGCCTCGTGCAACTGCTCCTCGGTGTGCAAGTCGGCGCCCGGCAGATACTCCACCGGCTTGAACGGTTGCAAGGCTTTGGCGCTGACAATCCGCCGGGTCAGGCGAATGGCGGCGGCGGCCACGCGCAGGTCTTCGGGGTGGCTCAGGTAGTTGGGCTGGATCAGCGGCGCCTGCTGTGGGTCGGCCGAACTGATCTCGATCCGGCCACGGCTTTGCGGACGCAGGTCGCACACCGAGGCGGTGAATGCCGGGAATGGGTGCAGCGGTTCGCCGAAACGCTCCAGCGACAACGGCTGGACGTGGTACTCAAGGTTGGCCGAAGTCTGCTCGGGCCCTGATCGGGCAAAGGCGCCGAGTTGGCTGGGGGCCATCGACAGCGGGCCGCTGCGGTCGTACAGGTAGCGCAGGCCCATGCCCATCTTGCCCCACAGGCTGCCGGCAATCTGGTTCAGGGTGCGGGCGTTTTCCAGCTTGTAGATCAAGCGCAGTTGCAGGTGATCCTGCAGGTTGCCACCCACGCCATTGAGTTCATGCACCAGGTTGATGCCCAGGCGCTTGAGCAGGCCAGCCGGGCCGATGCCGGAGCGCTGGAGGATGCTGGGCGAGCCGACGGAGCCGGCGCTGAGGATGATTTCCCGGCGTGCGGTGAAGGTGCTGGCCTGGCCCTGCCAGCGCGCGGTGACCTTGCAGGCCCGGCCGTTTTCCAGGAGCACGCGGTCGACATCGACCCCCGTCAGTACCGTCAGGTTAGGCCGCTGGGCGACAGGCTTGAGAAACGCCTTGGCGGCGTTCCAGCGCACGCCGGCCTTCTGGTTGACCTGGAAATAGCCGCAGCCTTCGTTGTCGCCCTGGTTGAAGTCGTCGATGTTGGCGATGCCGGTCTGTTCGGCGGCGTTGCGAAAGGCGTCGAGAATCGGCCATGACAGGCGCTGGCGTTCAACCCGCCATTCGCCGCTGGCGCCGTGAAAGTCGTCGGCGCCGGCAAAATGGTTTTCGCTTTGGCGAAACAGCGGCAGTACCTCGTTCCAGCTCCAACCGGGATTGCCTTCGCTGGCCCAGCGATCGTAGTCACCGGCCTGGCCGCGCATGTAGATCATGCCGTTGATCGACGAGCTGCCACCGAGCACTTTGCCCCGTGGGTAGCTCAGGCTGCGGCCCTGCAGGCCAGCTTGGGCCTGGGTCTTGTAGCACCAGTCGGTGCGTGGGTTGCCGATGCAGAACAGGTAGCCGACGGGGATGTGGATCCAGGGATAGTTGTCGCGCCCGCCGGCTTCGAGCAGCAGCACCCGGTGTTGTGGGTTGGCGCTCAGCCGATTGGCCAGCAGGCATCCGGCGGGCCCGGCGCCGACCACGATGTAATCGTATGCATCAACGGCAGGTGACATCCATGACCTCGCAGCGTGTTGTTCTTATTGCGCTTCATCCTAGTTGTTAGTTTTCGACAAAAGAATGTTAGTTTTTGCTCAGCCGCTGTGCGTTTATAGACAGCGCCAAGTCCACGTTTAACAAGGAAGGCCGATGTTCGACTGGAATGACCTGCGGTTTTTTCTCGAGCTGCAACGCAGCGGCCGCTTGCTGACCGCGGCCAAGCGCTTGAAAACCACGCATGCCACGGTGGCGCGGCATATCGAGGCCATCGAACAGAGCCTGGGCACCGCGTTGTTTGTCCAGCAGGCGCAGGGCTACCAGTTGACCCCGGCCGGCGAAGCGCTGCTTAAACATGCCGAGGCCATGGAAAATGTCGCGTTGCTGGCCCAGGAGGAAATCACCCAGTCCACGGCGCCCCTGGGCAAGATCCGCGTGGGGGTCACGGAAGGGCTGGGCATCATGTTTCTCGCCAGCCGCATGAAGGGCCTGTTCGACCGCTACCCTGGGCTTGAGGTGGAGTTGGTGGCCGTGCCGCGGTTCGTCAGCATCCTCAACCGCGAAGCCGAGATCAGCATTCATCTGGAGCGGCCGTCGGCGGACATGCTGGTCACCCGCAAACTCACCGATTACCGCCTGGCGCTCTATGCCAGCCAGGACTACCTCGACCGCGCGCCGCCCCTGCGCAGCCGCGAAGACCTGGGCCATCACGCCTGGATCGGCTATGTCGACGACCTGTTGTTCAGCCAGGAACTGATGTTCCTCAACAGCTTCTGCCGCAGCCCCCAGGTGGTGTTCCACAGTACCAGCGTGATCGCCCAGCAACAGGCGGCGCGCGCGGGCCTGGGGATCGCCGTATTGCCGTGCTACATGGCCAGTGGCGACCCGGATCTGGTGCCGCTGCTGCCGGCCGAAAGCATCCAGCGCAGCTACTGGATCAGCACCCGGCGCGAGCTGCACAAGTCTGTGCGGCTGCGGGTGCTGTGGGATTATGTGGTGCAGCTGTGTGAGCGCGAGCAGGCCCTGTTGCTGGGCCCGAAACTAGCGTAGGCGCTTCAGCGGGTGATTTCGAAGGCCGTGCTCGCCAGTCGCTCGCCGTTGACCATGATGTGCACCGCGTGGGTGCCGGGGTAGTGCTTGCGGGTGGTCATGTCGCGGATCCGCTGGGCTCGGCTGATTTTCTGCCGGTTTCGGGCGGGCAGGGTCAGGCCCTTGAGCTTGAACACCTTGGTTGACGTCGCCCCCGAGGCCTTGACGTATTCGATGGCGTAATCCACCACCAGGCGCTGGGCGACATCGGCGGTGGACTGCAGGTCGAACGACAGGCTGATGCTTTGCCCCAAGGCGATCACGGCGGGTTCAATGCTCAGCTGATGAATCTCGACTTCAGGCTTGCCCCCTGCGCCAATCAGCGTCAGCGCCCGTTGATTGCCCTGCTTGATCAGGCTGCGCAGCGCATGACGGGCGATCCAGGCGGTACGAGGATCCTCCAGCGACCAGCCCTCGAGAGTGTCCAGCACCCAGTCCGGGTGGTCCTTGGTGATGTCGTTGAGGTGGTTGGCCACTGACTTGCGCACGTACAGGCTGCTGTCGGCCTTGAGGTTGTCGATGATCCCGGCGGCCAGGGTCGGGTCGGCCTGGACCTGCTCCAGGCGGAACGACCAGGGCAAGCGGGGTCGGCTGCCTTCGCTGGCGAGCCGGCGCACGTGTTCGTTGGGGTCCAGCGACCAGTCGTGCATCAGGGCCAGGGTGCGTTCGAAGTCGCTGCGCAGGAAGTGCCGTACCGCAAATTCCGAGGAGCCGAAGCGAGTGAAGTGCTGCAGCGCGTCCATCGACAATTCGAACGCGTGGCTGCCGTAGCGGGCGACGTAGTGGGCCAGGAACATGCTGACGAAGCCGCTGTTGAGGCGTGGCGCCAACAGGCGCAGGACCTCCAGCGTCTGCTCGTAGTCCAGGCCCAGCACTGCATGCAGGCACTCGGCGGTATGGGCCATGCGCTGCATCACCGACAGTGGTTCGAGTCCGTCGCAGGCCATGGCCAGGAACGCCTGGTGATCGAACGCTGGATACACCGCGCGCAGTTCACTGGCGATGTGGGCAAAGCGCTCGGCGTTGAAGATCTCCTTCAAGGCCGGGGAGGATTGCTCAGGGGTGCTCATTGAGGGTCCTTTGAAGATTGGAGCAAAGCTTGCTCGCAATGGCGCCTGCCTGGGACGCCACAATTTATGGATACGTGTGGGAGCGAGCCTGCTCGCGATGGTCGTCAACGATGACGCGTTATACCTGAATAAACGCGTCGTGCTTACGACCATCGCGAGCAAGCTCGCTCCCACAGAAGCCCTTGTACACCTGCTCCTGTAGGTGCGGGCAGGTCTTGCTCCTACGGTGGTGGAGGGGGCGCAGAGCGGGTTCCTATGCCGGCTTGGGGGTGTCCTCTTGCGTTTGGTCGGCCTCGAACAACCGGGCCAGTTCCTCCCGTGCTTCCTGTGCGGTCTGCATGACTTTGGCGGCATCGTCGTAGATCGCGCGCTGGGCTTCGAGCACTTGTTCGTCGTGCTGCTTGAAGGTTTCGATGCGCGCTGCGGCCTGGGCCTTGCTTAGTCCCAGGCCGATCAGGGTCATGCGGCTCATTTCCAGGCTGGAATGGAAGGTTTCCCGCACCGCCTCGGCGCCCAGGTCGACCAGGCGATGGACGTGTTGACGGTTACGGGCGCGGGCGATGATTTTCATGTGTGGGTAGAGCCGGCGCACCAGTTCCGCAGTCTTGATGTTGGTGTCCGGGTCGTCGGTGGCAATCACGAAGAACTCCGCCTGCTCGACCTTGGCCGCGCTGAGAATCTCCGGGCGCATCGGGTCGCCGTAGAACACCGGCACACCGCCAAAACTGCGGGACAGTTCGATGGTTTCCACCGAGGTGTCGAGGGCCACGAAGCGGATTTTTTGCGCCCGCAGGATCCGCGCCACGATCTGCCCCATACGGCCCATGCCGGCGATCACTACGCGCGGGGTGTCGGTGTCGATCTCACGCAGGTGCGGCGGCACGGCCACCGGCTCGACCTTGGGTTTGGCCAGGCGTGCGCACAGCAGCAACAGCAACGGGGTGACGGCCATGGACAGGGTAATGGTCAGCACCTGCAGGTCATACAGGCGGGCATCGAACAAGCCTTGGTCGCGGCCAATCTTGAACACCACGAAGGCAAATTCGCCGCCAGCTGCCAGGACGATGCCCAGGCGCACCGCGCTCACGCGGTTGAGGCCACCGGCCATGCGTCCGACCAGGTACAGCAGCGGCAGCTTCAGCGAAATCAGCAGCACGGTCAGGCCGAGCACGGCAACCGGGGCGCTGAACAGCAGGCTGATGTTGGCGCCCATGCCCACGCTCATGAAAAACAGCCCCAGCAACAGGCCCTTGAACGGTTCGATCTGCGCTTCCAGTTCGTGGCGGTATTCAGAGTCCGCCAGCAGCAGGCCGGCGAGGAACGCGCCGAGGGCCATCGACACCCCGACTTCATCCATCAACCAGGCGGTGCCGATCACCACCAGCAGCGCCGTGGCAGTGGCCACTTCCGGCAGGCCGGACTTGGCGACGATGCGAAATACCGGGCGCAACAGATAGCGCCCACCCACGACCACCACTGCGATACTGCCGAGTACCTGCAACCCATGGTTGAGGTCTTCGGCAGGGGTGGTGGTGTCATTGCCCCCGGCCAACAGCGGCACCATGGCAATCAACGGGATCGCGGCGATGTCCTGGAACAGCAGGATGGCAAACGCCAGGCGCCCGTGAGGGCTGGTCAGCTCCTTGCGTTCGGCCAGGCTTTGCAGGCCAAAGGCGGTGGATGAAAGGGCCAGGCCGAGGCCGAGCACGATGGCACTGTTGAGTTTCTGGCCGAACATATAGAACGCCAGCACGCCGATCACCGAGGCCGTCAAGACCACCTGGGCCAAGCCGACGCCGAACACCGCCTTGCGCATCACCCACAGTCGGCGCGGCGACAGTTCCAGGCCGATGATGAACAGCAGCAGGACCACGCCCAGCTCGGAAATATGCATCACGCTTTGCGGGTTGCCGATCAGCCCCAGCACGGCGGGGCCGATGAGGACCCCGGCCAGCAGGTAGCCCAACACGGCCCCCAGTTGCAGGCGTTTGGCCAAAGGCACGGTGAGCACCGCCGCAAACAGAAACACCACAGCGGCTTGCAACAGGTTGCCTTCATGGGGCATGAGTCACTCCTGGACAGTCAAAAAGATTAAACACGGGGCTGACACTCCGTCTGGTTCGACGCGCAGTGTAACGGTGGGGCACGTTGACTGCATCGGTGGATCAGCCGTTGGCCAGTCTGACAAGCGAGTGTTACGCCGCGGAGTGCCTGGTCTGATGCAGCGAATCCAGCACGCTGTCTGGGTTAAGATTGCCCACTGGCCAGTCGGGCCAGTGAACAGACGAGAGCAGCAATGAACGACGAATTACAGGTCCTCGACCTGCTGGTGGGCAGCGGCAAAGCTGCGGTAAAAGGCGCGTTGATCACCACCCAATACCGCGGCTGCCTGGAAGACGGCACCGAGTTCGACTCTTCCTGGAGCCGCGGCAAGCCGTTCCAGTGCGTGATCGGCACCGGACGCGTGATCAAGGGCTGGGACCAGGGCATCCTGGGCATGCAAGTCGGTGGCAAACGCCAGCTGCGGGTACCTGCGCACCTGGCCTACGGCGAGCGCAGCATGGGCAGCATCCCGCCCAATTCCAACCTGGTGTTCGAGATCGAACTGCTGGAAGTGCTGACGCGGGACGACTGACTGATGCTCATTTTTCGCTGAACAGGGGGATCCGCCCGTTCAGCGAGGGGCGGTAGCGCCAGGCCAGTCGGCCGAAGTGCTCCCTGTGCGCCAGCAACTCGCGCAGGGTGGCACTGGCGATGCTCATGGCCAATGCCTGGCCGGGGCAGTGGTGGCGTCCGGCACCGAAACTCAAGCTGCGCCGGGCCGGGCGTTCGAGTACAAAACGCTCGGGCTCTGGGTTGAGTTGCGGGTCGCGGTTGGCCGAGGCCAGCAACAGCAGCACGCTATCGCCGGGTGCCAGGCGCACGCCCTCGATCTCGCAAGGTGCGCTGACAAAGCGCCGGGTATTTTGCACTGGCGGGTCAAAACGCTGAACCTCTGCCACAAACCCATCGACTCGCCCGGGCTCCGGCAGTAGCCCTGGCTCGCGAATCAGCGCCAGTACGGCGTTGCCAATCAGCCCGGCACTGGCTTCGTACGTCTGGGAGAGCAGGCCGATCAGGTTGGCCAGCAGGACTTCGCGATCAGTCAGGCCCTGGCACAGGCTTTCCAGTAGCGGGCTCTTTGCGTTCTCGGCGCTCAGTCGCTCGATGAAATAACCCTTCAATTGCTCGGCGGCCTGGTGGGCCGCGACCCGTTGCGCGGCAGTGCTCAGGGGCGAAAGGCAGGCGACGAAGTCCGCGGTCAACTGGCTGAGGGTCCTGCCTTCGCTGGGCGCGAAGCCCAGCATTGCGGCGAGCACCGCCACCGGCCCCAGGAACATGGCCTGGTGCAGGCCGGCGGCGTCTGCCGTGATCAGCCGGGCACGCAGCCGTTCGCCAACCTGCTCGGTGTCGACCCGCTCCAGCGCCGGCGCCATGGCCGAGCGCGGGCAGCGATGGGGTTCGCCGTCGTTCATCCGCATCAAGCGCGCGAATACCTGGCCGGCTTCACCCTGGGCAATTGCAGCGGGCACCGGTTCGTGTGCCGGGCGCACCCGGCAGTCGGCATGCGCCAGCACAGCAGCCACCGCCCGGGCGCTGCTGGCCACCCACAGACCCAGATCCTGGTCGAAGGCGAACCCGCCCGCAGCGCGCAGACTGGCGTAGTAGGGATAGGGATCGGCGTGAGTTGCGGCGATGATCGGGTCCATGGGACGCGGCCTTATGGGTAGTGGTAAGTCTTGTTACTATCCGGGGTTCGGCAGGACGACGATTCGTCCGGGAGCGAAATATGAGTGCAGAACAACACGACGTTGGTGTCTCGCAGGTGGCGGCAGCGATCGCCGAGCCGGCTCGGACCAAAATCCTCTGTTCGTTGATGGATGGCCATGCCCGTACCAGCACCGAACTGGCGAGCATTGCCGAAGTCAGCACGTCGACCGCCAGTGCCCACCTGGCCCGGCTCAAGGAGCTGGCGCTGGTGCGCCTGCACGTACAGGGCCGCCATCGTTATTACAGTCTTGCCAATCAGCAGGTCGCCCAGGCCCTGGAAGCACTGATGGTGATCGGCCAGAACGCCGCGCCGACCTTCACCCCACGCACCCCGGATCGCCTGCAGTTTGCCCGCACCTGCTACGACCACATGGCCGGTACTCTGGCGGTGCTGCTGCACGATCGGATGCTCGAGACCGGTTGGCTGCTGGTGACCGAGCAACAGGCGTACCGGTTGAGCGCGAGCGGCGAGGCGGGGTTCCAGCAGTTGGGCATCGAGGTCAGTGACTTGAGCGCACTGCGGCGACGATTTGCCTGCCCGTGCCTGGACTGGAGCATGCGTCGACCGCACCTCGGTGGAGCGCTGGGTGCGGCCTTGCTGGCGACGGCGCTGCAGCGCAAATGGCTGGTCCAGGACCTGGACAGCCGGGCGCTGGCGTTGACCGCCACCGGGCGCAAGGAAATCGGCAGGCGGTTCGCAATCGAGTTGCCGAGCCAACTGCCGCCAGCGTCCCGTGAGACTCGCAAAACTGCACGCCGAGCACTCGTCAGTCCTGGGCTCTAGGGGCAGGGTGTTGCCTTGTACCCGACGCATGGTTGCGCGCCCAGTCCGCAGCAGCGGCGCTGACAAAAAAGGCCCAGCCGACGCGCTAACGCCGGCTGGGCCTGTTCAGTGCCTGGAACGCTGGATCAGACCTTGACGATCCAGCCTTCTGGCGCTTCGATGTCGCCGGTCTGTACACCGGTCAGCTCTTTGTAGAGCTTCTGGGTGATCGGGCCAACTTCGGTTTCGCTGTGGAACACGTGCAGGTGGTCGTTGTAGCTGATGCCACCGATCGGCGTGATCACTGCGGCAGTGCCACAGGCGCCGGCTTCCTTGAAGTCCGCCAGCTTGTCGATGAACACGTCACCTTCCACCACTTCCAGGCCCAGGCGCGACTGAGCCAGCTCGATCAACGACAGACGAGTGATGCCCGGCAGCACCGAAGGCGACTTCGGCGTGACGAACTTGTTGTCGTGGGTGATCCCAAAGAAGTTGGCCGAGCCGACTTCTTCGATTTTCGAGTGGGTCATCGGGTCCAGGTAGATGCAGTCGGCGTAGTGCGCCTTCTTGGCCTGGGAGCCGGGCATCAGGCTGGCGGCATAGTTGCCACCAACCTTGGCCGCGCCGGTGCCTTGTGGAGCGGCACGGTCGAAGCTGGAGATCAGGAAGTTGTGCGGGGTCAGGCCGCCCTTGAAGTAGGCGCCGACCGGGATAGCGAAGATCGAGAAGATGAACTCAGGGGCGGTGCGTACGCCGATGTTGTCACCCACGCCGATCACGAACGGGCGCAAGTACAACGCGCCGCCGGTGCCGTATGGCGGAATGAAACGCTCGTTGGCACGGACCACGGCCTTGCAGGCTTCGATGAACTGTTCGGTTTCGACGAACGGCATCAGCAGGCGTGCGCAGCTACGCTGCATGCGCAGGGCGTTCTGGTCCGGACGGAACAGGTTGATCGAGCCGTCCTTGCAGCGATAGGCCTTCATGCCTTCGAAGCATTGCTGGCCGTAGTGCAGGGCGGTGGAGCCTTCACTGATGTGCAGCACGTTATCTTCGGTCAGGGTGCCTGCGTCCCACTCGCCGTTACGCCAGTGCGACAGATAGCGCTTGTCTGTCTTGATGTAGTCAAAACCCAGCTTGTCCCAATTGATGCTTTCGTTACCCATGACACCCTCTATCACTTAACAATCGCCTGAACGGTTCAAGGCTTCTGACGTTTTTCTGGATGGGCACAACAATACTTCATTCCGGGCCGGTTTCGCAGCCCAGACGATCGGACGAGAGGCAGATTAATCGTGTTGGCCTCAAGAAATCGCGGGCAAGCCCGCTCCCACAGTACGTCTAACCCATGTGGGAGCGGGCTTGCCCGCGAAGAGGCCATCACCTATGCCCACCAATCGCCCCTGGATTACAGGTGCAGCGCATGCCCCAAGGCCCGCAATGCAGCCTCTTGTACCGCCTCGCCCAGTGTCGGGTGGGCGTGGATGGTGCCGGCGATGTCTTCCAGGCGAGCGCCCATTTCCAGGCTCTGGCCGAATGCGGCGGACAACTCCGAGACCCCGACCCCGACGGCTTGCCAGCCCAGGATCAGGTGATTATCGCGACGTGCCACGACCCGCACGAAGCCGCTTTTCGATTCCAGGGTCATCGCCCGGCCGTTGGCGGCGAACGGGAAGCTGGCAACGATGCAGTCCAGGCCCGCCGCCTTGGCTTCGTCCGGGGTCTTGCCGACCACCACCAGTTCCGGGTCGGTAAAGCACACGGCGGCGATGGCGGTGGGGTTGAACTCGCGGGTTTTGCCGCTGATCAGCTCCGCGACCATCTCACCCTGGGCCATGGCGCGGTGAGCCAGCATCGGCTCGCCACTCAAGTCGCCGATCGCCCAGACGTTGCGCATGCTGGTGGCGCAGCGGTTGTCGATCTTGATCGCAGCACCGTTCATCTGCAGGTTCAGGGCTTCGAGGTTCCAGCCCTGGGTGTTGGGTTTGCGTCCGACGGCCACCAGCACCCGATCGGTCGCAAGGCTCAGGGTGCCGCCATCCGGCTCCGTTACTTGCAGAGTATTTGCATCAGAATCAAAGCTTTGCACGCTATGTTTCAAGTAAAGCTTTATCCCGAGTTTTTTCAGCTCTTCGTGCACCGGCTGGGTCAGCTCGGCGTCGTAGGCTGGCAGGATCCGCTCCTGGGCTTCGACCACGCTGACTTCGGCGCCGAGCTTGCGGTAGGCAATGCCCAGCTCCAGGCCGATGTAACCGCCGCCCACCACCACCAGGTGTTTCGGCAGGCTTTGGGGTGCCAGGGCTTCGGTGGAGGAGATGATCGGCCCGCCAATCGGCAGCATCGGCAGGTTGACGCTTTTCGAACCGGTGGCCAGCAGCAGGTGCTCGCACTGGATGCGGGTGTCGCCGACGTCAACGGTCTTGCCGTCGACTACCTTGGCCCAGCCATGGATGACCTGGACCTTGTGCTTTTTCAACAGGGCCGCAACGCCGGTGGTCAGGCGATCGACGATGCCATCCTTCCACTCGACGCTTTTGCCAATGTCCAGGCTCGGCGCGGCGACGGTGATCCCCAGGGCCGAGTGCTGTTTGTGTTGGCGGGTCTGGTGAAACTGTTCCGCGACATGGATCAGCGCCTTGGACGGAATGCAGCCGATATTCAGGCAGGTGCCGCCCAGTGCCTGGCCTTCGACCAGGATGGTATTGATGCCCAGTTGCCCGGCACGAATAGCCGCTACGTAACCGCCAGGGCCGCCGCCAATGATCAGCAGCGTGGTGTTCAGAGTCTGCATGTCTTACTCCACAAACAGCGTAGCGGGTTGTTCGAGCAAACCACGCAGGGCCTGGATGAATTGTGCTGCGTCCATGCCATCGACCACTCGGTGATCGAAGGAACTGGAGAGGTTCATCATTTTGCGGATCACGATCTGGCCCTTGATCACCATAGGCCGCTCGACGATCTTGTTGACGCCGATGATCGCCACTTCCGGCAGGTTCAGCACCGGGGTGCTGACAATTCCACCCAAGGCGCCGAGGCTGGTCAGGGTGATGCTGGAGCCGGACAGTTCGTCGCGGCTGGCCTTGCCGTTGCGCGCGGCCGTGGCCAGGCGGGCGATTTCCCCGGCGCTGTCCCACAGGCTGCGGGCTTCGGCGTGCCGCACTACGGGCACCATCAGGCCGATGTCGGCCTGGGTGGCGATACCCACGTGCACGGCGCCAAGGCGGGTGATCACCTGGGCTTCGTCATCGTAGCGGGCGTTGATCTGCGGGAAGTCGCGCAGGGCAACCACCAGGGCGCGCACCAGGAACGGCAGCAAGGTCAGCTTGCCGCGGCTCGCGCCGTGTTTTTCGTTGAGGTGCGCGCGCAGTTCTTCGACGGCGGTGACGTCGATTTCTTCGACATAACTGAAGTGCGCCGCACGCTGGGTAGCGTCCTGCATGCGTTGGGCGATCTTGCGGCGCATGCCAATGACCGGGATCTGCTCTTCGTCATGTCGTTCGCGGTAGGCATTGCCGGCCGTGGAGGTTGTCCCGGGGCCCTGTGCCAGGTAGGCGTCGAGGTCTTCGTGGAGAATGCGCCCGGCAGGGCCGGTGCCCTGGACCAGACGCAACTGGATACCAGCGTCCAGGGCATGCTTGCGCACGGCCGGCGAGGCCAGCGGACGTTCGTCGGCGGTGCGAGCCACCGGCGCCTGGGGCGCTGGTCGGCAGGCTGCTGCAGGTTTGCTCGGCGCCACGGTCTCGACCTTGGGTGCGGGTGCCGGCGCTATTTTGGCGGGCTCGGCCTTGACCTCGGCCACGGCAGCCGGCTGTGCGGATTCCTTGTAGTTGCCCGCGCCTTCGACTTCGATGCTGATCAGGATGCTGCCCACGGCCATCACTTCACCGGGCACACCGCCCAGGGAAATCACCTTGCCGTGCACCGGCGAAGGGATATCGACCATCGCCTTGTCGGTCATCACATCGGCCAGTACCTGGTCTTCGACCACCAGGTCGCCAACCTTGACGTGCCACACCGACAGTTCTACTTCTGCAATGCCTTCGCCAATGTCCGGCATTTTAATAACGTGCGTGCCCATTCAGACCTCCATGACCCGTTTCAACGCCGCGCCCACACGGGACGGCCCTGGGAAATACGCCCACTCTTGCGCGTGCGGGTAGGGGGTGTCCCAACCTGTCACACGTTCGATCGGCGCTTCCAGGTAGTGGAAGCAGTGTTCCTGTACCAGCGACACCAGCTCGGCGCCAAAACCGCAGGTGCGGGTGGCTTCGTGGACGACCACGCAACGGCCGGTCTTCTTCACCGAGTTGACGATGGTTTCCAGGTCCAGCGGCCACAGGCTGCGCAGGTCGATGACTTCGGCATCGATCCCACTTTCTTCAGCCGCCACCTGGGAGACATAGACGGTGGTGCCGTAGGTAAGGATGGTCACGTCCTTGCCCGGACGGGTGATTGCCGCGACGTCCAGTGGCACGGTGTAGTAGCCGTCCGGTACCTGCGCGGCCGGGTGTTTCGACCAAGGGGTCACCGGGCGGTCGTGGTGGCCGTCGAACGGGCCGTTGTACAGGCGTTTCGGCTCGAGGAAAATCACCGGGTCATCGTTTTCGATGGAGGCGATCAGCAGGCCCTTGGCGTCGTAGGGGTTGGACGGCATCACGGTGCGTAGGCCGCAGACCTGGGTGAACATCGCTTCGATGCTCTGGCTGTGGGTCTGGCCACCGTAGATGCCACCGCCGCACGGCATGCGCAGGGTCATCGGGGCGGTGAACTCGCCGGCCGAGCGATAACGCAGGCGGGCGGCTTCGGAAATGATCTGGTCGGATGCCGGGTAGACGTAGTCGGCAAACTGGATCTCGGCCACCGGGCGCAGGCCATAGGCACCCATGCCGACGGCGACGCCGACGATCCCGCTTTCCGAGATCGGTGCATCGAACACCCGCGAGGTGCCGTACTTGTTCTGCAGGCCTTCGGTGCAACGGAACACGCCACCGAAGTAGCCGACGTCCTGGCCGAACACCACTACGTTGTCGTCGCGCTCAAGCATCACGTCCATGGCCGAGCGCAGGGCCTGGATCATGGTCATGGTGGTCGTGGTCATGGCGGTTTCCAACTCGATTTTATTGTTGTGATCGTTCATGTCAGATCCCCAACTCCTGGCGCTGGCGCTTCAAGTGCTCCGGCATCTCTTTATAGACGTCCTCGAACATGGTCGCGGCGCTCGGGATCTGGCCACCGGCCAGGGTGCCGTACTGCTCGGCTTCTTTTTGCGCGGCAATCACTTCGGCTTCCAGCTCGGCGCTCAGGGCCGTGTGTTCCTCGTCGGACCAGTGGCCATTTTTCACCATGTGCTGCTTCAGGCGGGCGATCGGGTCACCCAAGGGGAAGTGGCTCCAGTCGTCGGCAGGGCGGTACTTGGACGGATCATCGGAAGTCGAGTGCGGGCCGGCGCGGTAGGTGACCCATTCGATCATGGTCGGGCCCAGGTTGCGGCGCGCACGCTCGGCAGCCCAGGCGGACGCGGCGTAGACCGCGATGAAGTCGTTGCCGTCGACCCGCAGCGATGCGATGCCGCAGCCCACGCCACGACCGGCGAAGGTGGTGGCTTCACCGCCGGCAATGGCCTGGAAGGTGGAGATCGCCCACTGGTTGTTGACCACGTTGAGGATCACCGGCGCGCGGTACACGTGGGCGAAGGTCAGGGCGGTGTGGAAGTCCGACTCGGCGGTAGCGCCGTCACCGATCCAGGCCGAGGCGATTTTGGTGTCGCCCTTGATCGCCGAGGCCATGCCCCAGCCCACGCCCTGGATGAACTGGGTCGCCAGGTTGCCAGAGATGGTGAAGAACCCAGCGTCCCTGACCGAGTACATGATCGGCAATTGCCGGCCCTTGAGCGGATCGCGCTCGTTGGACAGCAGTTGGCAGATCAGGTCGACCAATGGCACTTCACGGGCCATCAGGATGCTTTGCTGGCGGTAGGTGGGGAAGCACATGTCGTCGATGTTCAGGGCCAGGGCCTGGGCACTGCCGATGGCTTCTTCGCCGAGGCTCTGCATGTAGAACGACATTTTTTTCTGACGCTGGGCGACCACCATGCGGTTGTCATAGATCCGCGTCTTGAGCATGGCTCGCATGCCTTTGCGCAGGATCTCCACCGACACGCCTTCGGCCCACGGGCCCAGGGCATTGCCCTGGTCGTCGAGCACGCGGATCAGGCCACGGGCCAGGTCGGCGGTGTCGGCCGGTTCTACGTCGATTGGGGGTTTGCGCACAGTGCCCGCATCGGTCAGATGCAGGTAGGAGAAGTCGGTTTTGCATCCCGGACGGCCCGATGGTTCAGGCACGTGCAGGCGCAGCGGTTCATACGCTTCTTTCATGGCTTCTACGCTCGATCTTGTGAATTTCTTGTAGTGAGCTGACGTTCATCCTTCGGGTCGAAGGAATCTTGTCCTACAACAATCATAGGCCCGGCGCAGAAGAATATTTATCTCTGTTTCGTTGCACTTGAGATCATTTGAGGATAAAAAATCTGCATAAACATAAAAAACAGGTGGTTTTGTCTCATGCGCAAACTGGACCGTACCGATATCGGCATTCTCAACAGCCTTCAGGAGAACGCGCGCATCACCAATGCCGACCTTGCCCGCTCGGTGAATCTGTCGCCCACGCCCTGTTTCAATCGGGTCAAGGCCATGGAGGAGCTGGGGCTGATTCGCGAGCAGGTGACGCTGCTGGATGCTGATCTGCTGGGGTTGCATGTCAATGTGTTCATTCATGTCAGCCTGGAGAAGCAGGTGGAGGAGGCGCTGCAGCATTTCGAGGAGGCGATTGCCGATCGTCCGGAGGTGATGGAGTGTTATCTGATGGCCGGGGATCCGGACTATCTGATCCGGGTGCTGGTGCCGACCATTCAGTCGCTGGAGCGCTTCATGATGGATTTTCTGACCAAGGTGCCGGGGGTGGCCAATATTCGCTCCAGTTTTGCCCTTAAGCAGGTGCGGTATAAGACGGCGTTGCCTTTGCCGGCGAATGGGTTGACGTTGGGGGGGTGACGCGTCTCGGCTTCAGAGCTGGTTGATCGGGATTTTCAGGTACACCACGCCATTGTTTTCCGGCGGCGGCAGGCGGCCTGCTCGGACGTTGACCTGGATCGCTGGCAACAGCAGGGTCGGCATGTCCAGCCCGGCATCACGTTCGGTGCGCATGGTGATGAATGTGGCGGCGTCGATGCCGTCGTGTACATGGATGTTGTGCGCGCGCTGCTCGCCGACGGTGCTCTGGCACTGTGGCGGGCGGGCGGGTGGTGGGTAGTCGTGGCAGACGTAGAGGCGGGTGGTGGCGGGGTAGGCCAGCAGGCGCTGGATCGAGGCGTACATCTGCGCGGCGTTGCCGCCGGGGAAGTCGCAGCGGGCCGTGCCGACATCTGGCAGGAACAGGGTGTCGCCCACCAGGATCAGTTGCTCGTCGATCAGGTACGCCATGTCTGCCGGGGTGTGCCCAGGCACATGCAGGGCTTTGGCCGACAGGTTGCCGATGGCAAAAACCTCGTCCGGCGCAAATAGATGATCGAACTGCGAACCGTCGACAGCAAATCCCGTTTCCAGGTTGAACAGGCCCTTGAACACCGCCTGTACCTGGCTGATGGCCTGGCCGATGGCGATCTTGCCGCCCAGTTCGCCGCGCAGGTAGGGCGCGGCGGACAGGTGATCGGCGTGGGCGTGGGTTTCCAGCAGCCATTGCACCTGCAGTCGGTGTTTGCGCACGAAGTGGATAATCCGCTGGGCCTGGACCGTCGAGGTTTGTCCGGAGGCTGCAGCGTAGTCGAGCACTGGGTCGACGATCGCGCAGGCGCCGCCATCGGCTTCGTAGATCACGTAGCTGTAGGTCGACGAGGCGGGGTCGAGGAAGGCTTCAATCAAGGCGGGCATGGTGGCCGTTTCTGTCGGGACAAGCCTTGAGGGTAGTGGCATCTTCCCTGGCTTGACCAGCCCCGGGACAAATCAATACATGAAAAAAGCCGCGCGCGCTCTATCCTGTCAGGCATCGATACCGGGCGTTCCCGGCTTTTTTCGCGGACCGTGAGTGTTTTATGTTGCTGGCGAGTTTTTTTGGCGTGGTGATGGGGTTGGTGCTGGGCTTGACGGGGGCAGGGGGTGGCATTCTAGCGGTCCCGGCGTTGGTGCTCGGTCTGGGCTGGAGCATGACCCAGGCGGCCCCGGTGGCTCTGTTCGCGGTGGGCAGCGCGGCGGCGGTGGGTGCCATCGATGGTTTGCGCCACGGCCTGGTGCGCTATCGCGCGGCGCTGTTGATTGCGTTGTTGGGCGCGGTGTTTTCCCCTCTGGGCATTTATTTCGCCCATCAGTTACCGGAAAAAATCCTCATGCTGCTGTTCAGCCTGCTGATGGTCATGGTGGCCGTGCGCATGCTGCGCCGTGAACGCCAGGACGCCGGGCCGAGCGATCACGGTCACGCCAACTGGGGGCAGAAGAACTGCATGCTCGACCAGCAGACCGGGCGCTTTTCCTGGACCGCCAAGTGCACCGCAACCCTGGCCGCACTCGGCGCAGTGACCGGGGTGGTGTCGGGGTTGCTCGGGGTGGGCGGTGGGTTCCTGATTGTCCCGGCGTTCAAGCAACTGACCGACGTGCAGATGCGTGGAATCGTCGCCACATCGTTGATGGTGATCAGCCTGATTTCGCTGATTGGCGTGATCGGTGCGTTCCATGCCGGCGTACGTATCGACCGCCTGGGTGTGGCGTTCATCGTCGCCAGCATCTTCGGCATGCTGCTCGGTCGCAGACTCTGCGCCCATGTCCCGGCTCGCGCGTTGCAGGTCGGCTTTGCCAGCGTGTGCGTGGTGGTTGCGCTGTACATGCTGGTAAAGGCCCAGGCCTGACGAGCAGAACCCAGCTCCACAAATTCGCGGGTTCAATGCAAAACCCACGAGCACCGCAAATCCCTGTGGGAGCGAGCCTGCTCGCGATAGCGGTGGGTCAGGTGCTATCCATGTTGGCTGTGTCGGCCATCGCGAGCAGGCTCGCTCCCACGGTAAAGAGGCGTACGCCGAAAGTGGCGGGCCCTTGGCTGGGGCCGGTCTTACACCGTAGTAGCTGAGCATCACCCGCCAGTCCAAAGCACCTGGCAACCGCCTCCAAGGCAGCGTATGACGCCGCCGGTCGGCTTTCGATAATCGCCTCCGACATCAAGTCCCCGTTGCGGAGCGCGCCATGCACAACAATAAGAACTTCCAGCACCGTTTCTTGCCAGCCTTCATCGCCAGTCTGTCGACCCTCGGCCTCAGCTCGTTCGCCCAAGCCGATATCATGCTCTACGACAAGGACCAGACCACATTCTCCACCGACGGCTACATCAACGCGTTCTACGTCAACAGTGACGTTGACCGCACGGGTGATCAGTACGATCGGCGGCAGTCGCGGGTGAAGATGGGTTTTTTGCCCAACTACCTGGGCTTCAACATGGGCAAGCAGGTCGATGACCTGAAACTCGGCGCCCGGGCTTCGTTCTGGGTGACCATCAACGACAGCGAAACCAACGGCACCGACACCGCCATCGACGTGCGCCAGTTCTACGGCACGGTAGCCAACCCCGAGTGGGGCGAGGTGCTGATCGGCAAGGATTTCGGGTTGTTTGCCCGTTCCAACATCCTGCTCGACGAACTGCTGGCCGGTTATGGCCAGGTCAGCGACACCCTGGGTCTGGTGGATGGTGGTGGAGTGTCGTTCGGCAACATCGGCACCGGCTACCCGTACCCGTTCCCGACTTCGCAAATCACCTACCGCACGCCGGTGCTGGACGGGTTGCGGGTGGCCGTAGGGATCATGGACCCGGTCGACACCAACGACAGCAGCCCGACCGGCAAGGCCTACCAGGAAAACCCGCGGACCGAGAGCGAGATCACCTACCAGTTCGACCTCGCCGGGGCGAAGATCTACAGCTGGGTCAACGGCAGCTACCAGACCTCCGACAACACCGATTCGAGCGTCGATACCATTACCTCCAAAGGCGTCGGCTACGGCGTGCAGGCCAAGATGGGCGGGCTGTCGCTGACCGGTTCGGGCTTCCAGGCCAAGGGCATCAACCCGTTCTATACCAACAACGCCGGCGAACCCACGCTGCGCAATGTCGACAGCGACGGCTACCTGCTGCAGGGCTCCTACAAGCTGGGCAAGAACCGCCTGGCCTTGTCCTACGGCAAGACCAAAGACGATGGCAACGGCGTGGTCGGCAGCGGCGCGGACTACGAGACCCGGGGCATCGCCCTGTTCCACGACGTCAACGACAACCTCAAGCTGGTGGCCGAGTACAACCAGTTCGAACTCAACGGCCACGATAGCGACGCGCAGAACGAAGACACCGATACCTTTGCCGTGGGTGCGGTGCTGACCTGGTAACCCCCCGGTGTGGCGCTGGCTGTGCGCATCACGGCCGGCGTCGCACCCCTCTCATCCCATCGAAGTGCCAGACCGCTACCCAAGTAGCATAGGTCGCGGTCCGTGGCCTTCGTACACTCAAGCCTCAACCATGCGCACCTGCCGGAGGCGACGATGCAGCAGGTCCAGAGTGAAGGGGTCGTCAGTGCCATGTCCCAGGCCAGTGACGCGCAACAGGTAGCCCAGGAGCTGGCGCGGCAGTTGTTGCATCCGCACTTGGGGTTCGTGCTGTTTTTCTGCTCCGCCGAGTACGACCTCCAGGCGCTGGGCCAGGCCCTGCAGCAGGGGTTCGGCGGGATCCGCCTGGTGGGCTGCACCAGTGCCGGGGAAATCACCCCCCAGGGCTACGGCCGCAACTGCGTAACGGCGGTGGGTTTCGATCACCGGCACTTCTCTATCTCTACCGCGCTGATCGACGAGATGGAGCACTTCAGCCTGATCGACGCCCAGCAGATGGTCGAGCGCCTGGTCAGTGGCTGTCGCAGCAACACCCTGGCCCCGATCAAGGGCAACAGCTTTGCCCTGACCCTGCTTGACGGGCTGTCCAGTCGCGAGGAGATGGTGCTTGCCGCCCTCAGTGCCGCCTTGGGCGACATCCCCCATTTCGGTGGTTCGGCCGGCGACGACAATTACCTGACTCACACCCATGTGTACTTCGACGGCGCATTTCACAGCGGCGCGGCGGTGGTGGTGCTGGTCAATACCTGGCTCGACTTTGAAGTGTTCACCACCCACCACATCCTGCCGCGTGCGGAAAAGCTGGTGGTGACCGGTGCCGACAGTCCTTCCAGGCGGGTGTTCGAACTCAACGCCGAGCCAGCCGCCGAAGAGTACGCCCGGCACATTGGCGTGCCGGTGGCCGAGCTCGACCACCGGATTTTTGCCGCCCACCCCTTGGCCGTGCGGATCAACCAGCAGTACTACGTGCGGGCGATCCAGCAAATGCACCCGGACCTGAGCCTGAGTTTCTACTGCGCCGTGGAAAACGGCATTGTCCTCACCGCCATGACGCCGGGGCCGATGCTGCCGAACCTGGAGCAGCTGTTCGCGGGCTTGCAGGAGCGCCTCGGCGAGCTGCTGCTGACCATCGGTTGCGACTGCTTCCTGCGGCGCCTGGAACTGGAAGACAGCGGCAAGCTGGAGCAGATCGGCGGGTTTTTGCGGGACCAGCGGGTGATGGGTTTCAACACCTACGGAGAACAGTTCAATGGCATGCACATCAACCAGACCTTTACCGGGGTTGCCATTGCCCGTGGCCGATCCCCAGCAAAACGCTGAGCTGCAGGCGCAGATCGCCAGCCTGCAGCGCGACAACCACAAACTGGCGCGCATCAACAGTGCCCTGATCGAGCGCATCGAATCCGGCGTCACCCGGGGCAACGACCCCTATGCGGCGTTCCAGCACTCGGTGGTGCTGGCCGAACAGGTGCGTGAGCGTACCGATGCGCTGAACCAGGCGATGGCCGAGCTCAAGGCTGGCAATCACCTGCTCAGTGACGCGCGGCTGCGGGCCGAGACGGCGCACCAGCACCTGATCGATGCCATCGAGAGCATTTCCGACGCCTTTGTGCTGTTCGACGCCGACCAGCGCATCGTCCTGTTCAATAGCCGCTTCAAGGCGTTCTGGAGCAACAGCCGGGTGCGGATCATCGCCGGCATGCGCCTGGGCGAGGTCAAGCGCCTGATGGCCGGGACCGGGCTGTTTACCGAGGAACCCCGGGGCAGTGCCGACGAAAGCCTGCTGTATCGCCTGCAGAACGGGCGCTGGCTGCAGGTCAGCGAGCGGCCGACCCAGGAAGGCGGGCGGGTGATCCTGTTCACCGATATCACCGAGGTCAAGCAAAGCGAGACCGTGCGCCGTGAGCAGGCGGTGGCGCAGAAATCCCATTTGTTGCAACGGGCGGTGGACAACCTGTCCCAAGGGGTGGCGATGGTCAACGCCGAGGGCGTGCTGGAACTGTGGAACCGGCGTTTTCTCGAACTCAGCGGACTGGCTCCGGTGGCCGCCCATCGACCGTTCAGCGAGGTCATCGGCGACAGCGAACTGCAACTGCTGACTCCCGCCAGTCGCGACGCCAACGGCCGCCCCGTGCAGGAGTGCGAACAGCGCCTGTACGATGGCCGGGTCCTGGAGATCCGCACCCATCCATTGCCCACCGGCGGTTTCGTCAACACTTTCACCGACATCACCGAGCGCTACCAGCACGCCGAAGCGCTGAGTGAAAGCGAGCGCTGGATCCGCCTGATCACCGACCACGTGCCGGCCCTGATCGCCTACCTCAACGCCGACCTGGTCTACGAATTCACCAACAAGGTCTACGAAGAGTGGTACTGCTGGCCGCGCGGAGTGATGCTCGGCCAGAGCCTGCGCGAGGTCCACAGCGAACAGCACTACCAACGCCTGGAAGCCTATGTGGCGCGGGCGCTGGCGGGCGAGAGCGTGACCTTCGAGTTTGCCGAGACCAACATCAACAATCAGGAGCGCTACATGCTGCGCTCCTACGTGCCCAATCGCCTGGCCAGCGGCGAAGTGGTGGGGATCTTTGTGCTGATTCGCGACATCACCGAGCGCCGACGGACCGCCGAGGCACTGCATCAGGCCTATCAGAACCTCGAGCTGCGGGTGCGCGAACGCACCACGGAGCTGACCACCCTCAACACGCAACTGCGCAGCGAGATCGACGAGCGCCGGCGCGTCGAATCGCGGCTGCGCGAGGCCAAGCTGGAGGCCGAGCGGGCCAACCTGTCGAAGACCAAGTTTCTCGCCGCGGTCAGCCATGACCTGCTGCAACCGCTGAACGCCGCGCGGTTGTTTACCGGGGCCTTGCTCGAACGCCGCGAGCCCCAGGCCAATGAAGTGCTGGTGCGCAATGTCAGCAATTCGCTGGAGGACGTGGAAAACCTGCTGGGCACCCTGGTCGATATTTCCAAGCTGGATGCCGGGGTGATCACTGCCGATATCGCGCCGTTCGCCTTGAGCGAATTGCTCGAAAACCTCGCCGCGGAGTACACCCAGGTGGCTCGCAGCGAGGGCCTGGAACTGCACTTCGTGGCCTGTTCGGCCTTGGTGCGCAGCGACATCCAGTTGCTGGCGCGGATCCTGCGCAATCTGCTGAGCAATGCCATCCGCTACACCTACAGCGGCCGCGTGGTGTTGGGATGCCGGCGCCAGCACCAGCGGCTGTCGATCGAGGTCTGGGACAGCGGCATGGGCATCGCCGAAGATCGCCTGGAGGAAATTTTCCAGGAGTTCAAGCGCGGCGACGTGCAGCGCCCCCATCAGGATCGAGGGCTGGGCCTGGGGTTGGCGATCGTCGAGAAGATCGCCGGGATCCTCGGCCACCGGATCCACGTGCGTTCCTGGCCGGGGCGCGGCTCGGTATTTTCCGTGGAGGTGCCGCTCAGCGCCACTGCGCCCAAGGCCCTGCCAAGCCTGGTCATCAGCGAGCCGATGTTGGAGCGCCTGCGGGGCGCGCGGGTGTGGGTACTGGATAACGACGCGGCGATCTGCGCCGGCATGCGCACCTTGCTTGAAGGCTGGGGCTGCCGGGTGGTAACCGCGTTGTCCGAGCAGGACCTGGCACGCCAGGTGGACAACTACCACGCCGAAGCCGACTTGCTGATCGCCGACTATCATCTGGACGACGAGCAGAATGGTGTCGACGCCGTGGCCCGGATCAACGCGCGGCGCGCCTGTGCGATTCCGGCGATGATGATCACCGCCAACTACAGCAACGAGCTCAAGCAGCAGATCCGCGAGCTCGGCCATACCCTGATGCACAAGCCGGTGCGGCCGATGAAGCTCAAGACCGCGATGAGCCATTTGCTTGGCCGGGTGTAGGCCTGGGTCGGGCGCCCTGGGGAGCTTTTTATCGGCAATTCGGCCTGCGGATAACCCCGCGGCTGTTCGTCCCCATGCAAAACCCGGCTGTGGCGGGTATCCTTGCCACGCGAGGTTACACGTCTGGATAGGGGAGCAAGCAAGCATGGATAAAGTCATCGTCATCACCGGTGGCAGTCGCGGTATTGGCGCGGCCACGGCGTTACTGGCCGCAGAGCAGGGGTATCGCATCTGCATCAACTACCTGGCGGACGAAGAGGCGGCCCATCGGGTCCTGGCCCAAGTCCGTGCCCTGGGGGCCCAGGCAATCGCGGTGCGTGCCGATGTCAGCATCGAAGACGAAGTGATCAGCCTGTTCCAGCGCGTCGACCAAGAACTGGGGCGGGTCACCGCGCTGGTCAACAACGCCGGCACGGTCGGGCAGAAGTCTCGCGTCGAGGACATGTCCGAGTTTCGCATCCTGAAAATCATGAAGACCAACGTCCTGGCGCCGATTCTCTGCGCCAAGCACGCACTGCTGCGCATGTCGCCCAAACATGGCGGGCAGGGTGGCAGCATCGTCAACGTCTCGTCGGTGGCCTCGCGTCTTGGTTCGCCGGGGGAGTACGTCGACTACGCCGCCTCCAAGGGGGCACTGGACTCCTTCACCATCGGCCTGTCCAAGGAAGTCGCCGGCGAAGGCATCCGGGTCAACGCGGTGCGGCCGGGCTACATCTACACCGACTTCCATGCCCTGAGCGGCGACCCGGACCGGGTCAGCAAACTCGAGTCGGGAATTCCCATGGCCCGTGGCGGGCGTCCCGACGAAGTCGCCGAGGCAATCATCTGGCTGCTCTCGGACAAGGCGTCCTATGCGGTCGGGACTTTCATTGACGTGGCGGGCGGGCGCTAGAACGAGCGCACGATACGGCCCAGGGTCTCCATGGCCTTTTCCGTGTCCTCGGTCCAGGGGCTGCCGTAGTTCAGGCGGATGCAGTTGCGAAAACGTCGGGTCGGAGAAAAGATCGGTCCCGGCGCGATGCTGATGCCCTGGGCCAGGGCCATCTGGAACAACTTCAACGAGTCCATCTGCTCCGGCAGCTCCAGCCACAGGAAGTAGCCGCCGGCCGGCTGGCTGACGCGGGTCTGTGCCGGGAAGTAGCGGGCGATGGCCGCCAGCATGGCGCTTTGCTGTTCTTCCAGGGCATAGCGCAACTTGCGCAGGTGGCGGTCATAGCCGCCGTGTTGCAGGTAATCGGCAATCGCTGCCTGGGCCGGCATCGAGGCACACAGCGAGGTCATCAGCTTCAGTCGTTCGATCTTCTGCGCATAGCGCCCGGCGGCCACCCAACCAATGCGGTAACCGGGCGCCAGGCTCTTGGCGAACGAACCGCAGTGCATCACCAGGCCCTCGGTGTCGAAGGCCTTGGCCGGTTTCGGTGCTTGCTGGCCGTAATACAGCTCGGCGTAGACGTCATCTTCGATCAGCGGCACCTGATGACGGCGCAGCAACTCCACCAGTTCCTGTTTCTTGGCCTCGGGCATGGTCGCGCCCATCGGGTTCTGGAAGCTGGTCATACACCAGCAGGCCTTGATCGGGTGGCGTTCGAGGGTTTGCGCGAGCACCCCAAGGTCGATGCCATCGCGCGGGTGCACGGGAATCTCCACGGCCTTGAGCTTGAGCCGTTCGAGCACTTGCAGGCTGGCATAGAAGGCCGGGGCCTCGATGGCCACCAGGTCGCCGGGTTCGGTGACGGCTTGCAGGCACAGGTTGAGGGCTTCCAGCGCGCCGTTGGTGATCAGCAGTTCTTCCATGGGCAGCATCAGCCCGCCGACCATGTAGCGCAGGGCGATTTGCCGGCGCAGTTGCGGGTTGCCCGGCGACATGTCGGTGACCACCATGCGCGGGTCCATTTCGCGGCTGGCACTGGCCAGCGAACGCGCCAGGCGTTGCAGCGGAAACAGGGTCGGGCTGGGGAACGCCGAGCCGAACGGCACGGTGTGCGGGTCCTTGATCGAGTCCAGCACCGAGAACACCAGTTCGCTGACGTCGACTTCGGTGGACTCGTTGACCTGGCTGCTGATCACCGGCTCGGAAAACGGGCTGGGGGCGTGGGTGTTGACGAAGTAGCCGGAGCGCGGCCGGGCGCGAATCAGGCCTCGGCGCTCCAGCAGGTAGTAGGCCTGGAACACCGTGGACGGGCTGACCCCATACGTCTGGCTGGCATACCGCACCGAGGGCACCCGCTGGCCTGGCCCCAGGACGCCTGAGCGGATCAGCTCGGCAATGTCGTCAGCGAATTTTTCGTAGCGTTTCATCGAAAGCCCGATAGATGTCATTCAGAAAAATCGAGGTGCCTGTTTCGCCAGCAGGCTCGCTGCCACTGGTATGTAGGAGCGAGCCTGCTCGCGATCGCAGCACCGCAGTGTAAAGGCTCAGCGGTTCATCGGTGCAACAAAGCGGCTGTTCGCCACGCTGTTGATCTGCGGCTCGTCGCTGTCGCTGACCTTGAAGCTCAGGGTCTGTGAGCTACTGGCGGGCTTGTCGGTGGTCATGGCGACCGACACCGGCACATCGAGAATCTCCCCGGGTGCCAGGCTCAGCTCGGTCTTGCCCTGCAACTGGAAACCCTCGCCATCGACCAGTGACAGGCGATAGTCCTGGCGCTGTTGGGTCTTGTTGATGATCTTGAGGCTGTAGATGTTCTCGATCTGGCCCTGGCTGTTTTCACGGAACAGGCCACGGTCCTTGCTCACATCCAAGGACACCATCGGCCGCTCCATCAAGGCCAGCACCAGGGCACCGATCATCACCACCAGCACCGCGGTGTAGCCGATCAGGCGCGGGCGCAACAAGTGGGTCTTGCCACCTTGCAACTGGTGCTCGGACGTATAGCTGATCAGGCCCCGGGCGTAGCCCATCTTGTCCATGATCGAATCACAGGCGTCGATGCAGGCGGCGCAGCCAATGCACTCCATCTGCAAGCCGTCGCGGATGTCGATCCCGGTGGGGCAGACCTGCACGCACAACTGGCAGTCGATGCAGTCGCCCAGGCCCACCTCGGCCGGCTTGACCTCGCGCTTGCGCGGACCGCGGTGTTCGCCACGGGCGGTGTCGTAGGAGATGGTCAGGGTGTCCTTGTCGAACATCACGCTCTGGAACCGTGCGTAGGGGCACATGTGCATGCACACCGCTTCGCGCAGCCAGCCGGCGTTGATGTAGGTGGCTGCGGTGAAAAACAGCACCCAGAACAGGCTGACGCCGCCCATTTGCCAGGTCAGCAGTTCTTCGACCAGCGGCCGGATCGGCGTGAAGTAACCGACAAAGGTCAGGCCGGTGAGCACGCTGATCGCCAGCCACATGGTGTGTTTGGCCGAGCGGCGCAGCAGTTTTTCCAGGGTCCAGGGCGCGGCTTGCAGCTTGATCCGCTGGTTGCGCTCACCCTCGGTGACTTTTTCACACCACATGAACAACCAGGTGAACGAGCTCTGCGGGCAGGTGTAGCCACACCAGACGCGCCCGGCAAACACGGTGATTGCGAACAGGCCGAAGGCGCAGATGATCAACAGCGCCGAGAGCAGGATGAAATCCTGCGGCCAGAAGGTTGCACCGAAGATGTGGAACTTGCTCTGCGCCAGGTCCCAAAGCACGGCCTGGCGGCCACCCCAGTTCAGCCACACGGTGCCAAAAAACGCCAGGAACAGAAAACCCGCACCACTGATGCGCAGGGTACGGAACAAACCGCTGAAGCTACGGGTGTGGATCTGGTTGTCGCTGGATTTGGCCTTCATCTTTGAACGCGAAGGCTCGAATGTTTCTACTAATCGGACGGGGATTTTATCGCTCATGGTCTTTCGCTCATCAGCCTCCATCAGGCCAATGAACTATGCGCGGGCAACTGTTTGCATAACAGACTCAGGTATTGGATTAAAAAGCGGATCAGATGAGCTTCTGCACCGCCCCTGCGACAACTTGATGCACCCCGCCGGGCGTGGCGCGCATGCCTATCCCAGGCGCCTGGCGGGGGGCTTGATGGAGATCAGTCAAATCACCGAATCACTGTCAGTGACCTTCAAGTGCCGCCGCCCATCGACCGCACCTGCTACGGTCAATGCGTCGGCTTCTGCTTCGGTGATGTACACGCGCTGACCGTCGAGGTCCACCGCCGACATCGACTTGTCACCGTCAGTGAGCCGCCAGTCGACAACGGTGCTCAGCACCCTGCTGGCGCTGGCGCTGTCCAGATGCAGGTGATCGTGCGATGGTCGGAAAGGAGGGGGAGGGTTTAACACGTGGGGTGCTTGGATGAACGTATCATCAAGATCGTTCGCGGAGTATTGCGTCATGAAGTATTTCCTCCGAATTAAATAGTGTTAATGGCTGTTCGCCCAGAAATATCAGGAACTATTTCGACCTGAAATCACCTTTTGCATACGACAAACCCCGTTAACATTTAACGATTGAAATAATCCTATTGTTGCGATGAAGCTTGGGCGGCTTGCCTATTACACGGAATTTAATTTATTGCACGGAGCACCAAATGCAAGAACCTGCCAATCTTCCTTCGTTTCTGATAGCGCCTGACTCTCTGTTTGCTCCATTCAAAGAGGCTCCCGGTTTTGCTTTAGACTTAGACAGTATTCTATTATGGGATGGGGTTGTCCCAGCGGTTACGCCGCCATACAACATTGATGATATAAAAAATACTCGCGATACATACACAAAACTAGTGGAGGTGGGGCTTTCGGTCTGCGACCAGATAATGAGTAGTTTTTCTGGTGGCACGTCAAGCATTATAAATGATCTAAAAGAACGAATGTCCTCGGCCGTCGACACCCAACAACCAAATACTCTGGAAGCTGACTTAAAAAAGAAAGCGATTATCTTTGAGCTTCTACAAAAGATCGTCCGGAATAGGAGTTGGAGCGCGGCGGTTGTATATTTTGGCGTAGACGCTCTGTCGCTGAACAGTACCGAGAGTTCCGAACTCTTTGCAGCCTACGTGGATGCAGAAGATTATGAGGGAGCATCAAGAAGCTTCTATGAGGGTTTCCTGAGATCACTGACTGCGGCGTACGTTAAACGGATTCTTGTCGAAGCAGTTGTCATCCTAGAAGACGCCTCCATGGTGGTAGATGCTGCGATCCATTCTGCATTGGCTAAGGGCGACACTGCCTACACCTTCAGGCTACCCATTGTCCAAAGCGCGCAGTTGGGAACTGTGGCGGGTACCATTACCCTCCACACCGCTAACGGTTGGACCTTAGAGGCGGCGATTCAAAAAGGCATCCAGTTGTTGAGCGGATTGGGGGAAGCACTTCTCAGCCGCGCTACTGCTGTCGGTATAGGAGCCTTGTTCTATTCACCGGCTCTTGGCAACGGTGAACGTTACCCTGAAACAGTGCTCAGTCTGCCTGCCAATAAACTTTTGCCGGGGCTGCCACCTAACCTTAATTAAATCGCCGCTGGCGAAGGTATCATTGACCTTCCTTATCGGATCTATGGCGATCTCAGCCAATACACACTCGTTGCAACCCCGGCTGAAGGGAGTGTTTCGGCAAAAGTGCCTGTGCGGGTCCTGGTGTTCGATCCGACGACCAGTAGCTACAGCTTCACGTCAAACGATACGTCGCCCACTATTCTCAGCTTCCCCATCATTATCTCAGGAAACAGTTCGACAACTTCACCTGTCAAACCCGCGCAAGTACCTATTTACACGGGGATCACTCTGGCACCATTACTGGTGCAGCCTGAAACTTTACCCGCTGTCGAATTGCCGGACTTCAGGGATTGCCTTTACTGCTTCCCGGTTGAGAGCGGTCTGCCGCCAATCTACGTTGTTTTCAATAGCCCTTACAAAGGAGCGACGACGAGAGGAAAGTACAGTGGTCGATTATACAATCCCGCCAAAGCCGGAGGCCCGACCCTGGATCTGGATTGGACCAGTGCTACCGTGACACAAGCGGGTATTGACCTAGTGAAATTGCATACGGGACGCTTCGATCCTTCGGCCGCCAATGCGATCATGATTGATCGCCTGGAAAAAATCCTGCGAGGAGAGTTGACAATTATGGCTGTCGATAGGCGTTTTTATACCCATGAGCTTAGGGAATTGGATCGTTTCAGAGTTTCAGGGGTGGCTGATGGTGTAAATCCGAATGACGATGGTGTTATTTGGAATAGTACTCACGCCGCGACATTGGAAGACTACAAGCTAAAAGATACTGTTGAGCTACTCTATACGCCTGATGCTATAGAGGCGGAAGAAAAGCAATGGGAAAAAGAGTACAAGGAAATAGGAGGAGTAAAATAATGAACACTATAATGACAATTATACTCAACGAGAAGCCCGAAGAAGTAATTCTGTTATTCACGAAGAACGAACTGGGTATATCCCTTCCTCAGCTGGATCGATTTTATAACAGGGCAGGTTGGGCGCATGTGACAGATAACATGGGGCTGTTGAACCTCGTCAAGAGCATGTCAAACGCCGGAGTTATCAAATATAGAGGGACTGGAATCGTCAGGGGGCCAAACTGGAGAGAGCCGGCGTTTATGTTCGAAGGCAAATATACCTTTGATTGATTGTGCCTAGGGAGTTCCGATCAACTGCGGTCAGGTGACCTATCGACTGTTCCTCCCGGTGCAGCACTTTTCCACGGGTAAATCTTGTAAAACATCACATGATCGGGCGTTTATGCCGGTTTCGCGCTGACAACTTGATGCACCCCGCCGGGCGTGGCGCGCATGCCTATCCCAGGCGCCTGGCGGGGGGCTTGATGGAGATCAGTCAAATCACCGAATCACTGTCAGTGACCTTCAGGTGGCGCCGGCCATCGACCGCACCTGCTACGGTCAATGCGTCGGCTTCTGCTTCGGTGATGTACACGCGCTGACCGTCGAGGTCCACCGCCGACATCGACTTATCACCGTCAGTGAGGATGGTCACGTCAGCGGCCAGGCGGATCTCTTCGCCGCTTTCGGTGGTGAAAAAGCAGGTCTGGTTTTCGATGCGCACGGTCATGGGGCTCTCCACTGTTTTTGGGGCTTTCACGTTAGGGTCCTGGGGCCGTCCATCGTTCGCTGCAACCGATTAGCGGTCGGCGCGGTCCATGCCTTATCAACCTTCTTTTCAGGACTGCCTCATGGACGCCTGGTGGCATGAAGTCTGGATCACCCTGCAAGCGGAGTTCGCCGACATCGGCGACGCATCGCAGTTGACGCGCATTACCGTGCGCTTGCTGATCGCCGCGTTGCTGGGGGCGATCCTCGGGTTTGAGCGTGAGCAGAAAGGCAAGGCCGCCGGGGTGCGCACCCACATGCTGGTCGCCATGGGCGCCGCGCTGTTTGTGCTGGTGCCACAGATGTCCGGGGCCCAGGCCGATGCCATGAGCCGAGTGGTGCAGGGGGTGATCGCCGGCATCGGCTTTCTCGGTGCCGGGACCATTCTCAAGGGCAAGGACGGTGACGAAAGCCACGTCAAGGGCCTGACCACCGCTGCCGGCCTGTGGATGACCGCCGCCATTGGCGTCGCCGCCGGCATGGGCCGCGAGTCGACGGCGGTGCTCAGTACGCTGCTGGCACTGGCGGTGTTCAGCGTCATGCCGTGGATCGTCAACCTGTTTGAAAAGGACAAGGAGCCCTAGGGATGGATTTCTATGCCGGGCCGACAATGACCGGCGGCATCGGCGTCGGTGGCTCTTCCCGCGGTGGCGGGTTGGTGCCTGGCGGGTCCTGCTCGGGAACGGGTTGCGGATCGGTGTCGGGGATCACCGGATGATCGATGTTCGGATCCGGGGTTTCTCCAGGGAAAGGATTGGTCATCGGTCTAACCTCCAGTGGCACGTGGCGTGGGTCCTGCTTATGTGGGTTGACCTCCCGCGTGTGGATTTGATTCCAGGCAATTGCCCAGATATCGAGCGCAATGGTTAGCGGGGAGGGGGCGTTGCTGCCCGGATGAATGCCTCGTCAAGGCTGTCGGTGTCGTAGTGGCGGATAAATTCAGCTCCGGATTGAAATGGCTTGAAAGTACATTCACTAATCATATAAAAGCGATCGCAGTTAGCGGAGATTTCTTCAATGTTATGAGAAGAGACTAAAATGGCTACCCCCTCCCGAGCTGCCCCCTTTAAACACTTCCAGATATAGTGACGAAACTCCGGGTCAACCCCGGCGCTGGGTTCGTCCAGTATGACCAGGTCCGCACTTAACGTCAGCAAGGTCAATGTGAAGAACCAACGCTTTTCACCGTAACTACAGAGAGTGGATTTTTTATTCCACAAGGCCTTATATCGATCAATGATTTCAGGGCTCCATATCCGCAGTTTCTCAATCGCGCACTTTTGGCTAATGGTTTCTGAAGAGCAGAGTAATGTAGTTAGTTTGAAAATATCAAACATGCGCAGTGTGTGTGGGGTTGTTAATGATTGAGTGAGGTAAAGTGGATATTTGAATGTGCTGTTTACCTGCAGATTTTTGTCGTTTAGTAATCCGCATATCATGTCGAAAAATGTGGTTTTGCCGCTGCCGTTTGGGCCTAGTAAGCCTACGATTGAACCGGCTTCGATAGACATTGAAGCATTAACGAAGATCGGCTTGTTAGGATGACTGAAGCAAATATTGTTGACGGAAAGTGATTTCATTAGTATCGGCTCCATATCGGATTGATTCTTAAGAAGCGTAGGGTGAGTAGAAGGGTGGTGGGGAATAACGTCAGTATGATTATTAAATATGTCAGGTTGCTCTGTACTCCGTTCATGACGATGTTGTGAGCCATTGCTAGCGGGTTGATGCTGTATAGAGAATACGAGGTTGATGGCGTGATGTTAGCGCTGTGAATACCGAGAGTGAGCATTGAGAATGAGATGATTGAGAAGGTGGTGTTAGCGTTTTGAAACGTCAGGGGAGGGAGTGTTAGTAAGAGGCCGGGTATGCTGAAAAGGAGAAAGCAAAGGTAAAAGCGCCCGGCGATGAACGTTGCTTCACTGATGGAGTATGCGCTGAATGCCGGGCGAGTAAGCACATAAAATGCCAGGCAGTAAAATACCGATATTAATGAGTAGGCCAGGAATTGACCCAGTAAGAAAATGGTTCTTGCTTCAAGTGTGTAGATAAAAGATCGTGTAAATCCGCTTTCTCTGCGTCCTATGATGTAAAAAGAGAAACCAAAAAAAGCGACGCTTGAAGAGATATAAGCATAAAACCAGGATGTTGCTTCCATGTAGTTCGCTTGGTAGGGCGGAGTCATTCCTTTGGAGTAATTTAATAGATAAAATAGTGCTGTTGGCGAGAGTATTGTCCAGAAAAAAGCGGTGGGTTCTTTTAGTTGTTCTTTTATGAAGATTGTACTGATCCTTATGGTGCGAAACACTATTTTTCTAAGCATGGGATTTCTCTATTAAGGAAAAGGAATCATGAGGTTTACGGTCTCCAAATCATGGGCCGCTATGACCTGCTCAAGAAAATAGGGATTTGTCGGACTCTAGATCCACTGAGGTTTCGAGCGATCGGCAGGCGTCTTCGTAATCAAGGTTATATTCATTTAGTAAGTTCGACAGATCATCCTTTGAAATGTTTGTTCGGTGGTGCAGTTTTTTGATTGTTTCTAATAGAGTTTGAGGTGTTGCTCGGGATGCAGGCTCAGGTGAAGTGGTAATGTTGTCGTTTTTGAAGTTGAGCAGTTTGTAGTTTTCTATGCTTAGTCTCATGACTGTCCCTGTGTCGGTGATTCAATTTTTTGCTCCTGGCCGGCTGAAATTCACGTTCTATCAAGTGGCTCTAAACTTTTAGTCTTGTGAGTCGCGTGTTGCAAGTTTTCGGTTTTTTTGTTGTAGGCGGTTTCTTTCGCGGTTTTTAGAATTTTCTTGCGGGTTTGATGTTGGTTTCTGTTTTTTTGTTTTTGATGTAAACAAGAGCGGAAAATGTCTTTCCCTGCGGTAAGCGCTGATTTGATTGGTTGTTAATGGATGGCCGATTCGAATAAATTTTTTGAAGGCACTGAAACTTCTTAGGACGTTTGTAGTGCGTTTCTTTAACGTACGTAGGTCGCGTATTTTTATTTGAGCTAACTTGCTAAAAAAATCGACGAACGGTATGTGTTTCACGGGGTTGTCATGGTGGCTATTCCATACTCAGGCTTACTGGAGGTTTGTAAGCGTATTTTCCTTTACTGCAGCGCCGGTCCCAGCATCAAGGTGATCGTTGGCGGTAAAGCCCGATTGCCGATATCAAGTGGTGCGGACGGGAATGGATGAGGCCTTGTCCAAACCACCACTGGCATGTGGCCTGAGTCGTGCTTAAGTAGGTTGATCGTTGCGCCGCGGATTGGCGTCCAGCCAATTCCCTATGAACTTTTGCCGGTGCCTGTCGCTCGGAACCTAAGTGAGCTCATTCGGCGCGGGACTCCCTTGCCGACGACACCCAGACACAAGAGCGTCCTTGGGGCGTAAAGGAGAGATGCTCGATGACGGCTGAGAAACCTGATGAGTTGAGCTACAACCCGCACATGCCACTGTCCCAGGCGCTGTTGCTGCCGCGCATCGTGATTGAAGACTGCATGCCGATCCTCGAAGGCGGGCAATTTGCCGTCAAGGCCGTGGTCGGCCAGGACGTCGAGGTGACCAGCAAAGTGTTTGCCGACGGTCACGACAAGCTCGCGGTACGCCTGCGTTGGCGTGGCGAGGGCGATGCGGTGTGGCAGAGCGAGGTGATGAGCGACCTGGGCAACAATGGGTGGCAGGGCCGCTTCCGTGTGCCGGTCCAGGGCCGTCATGTGTTTTGCATCGAAGCCTGGATCGACCACTTCGCCAGTTTTTGCTACGAACTGGACAAGAAGCACCTGGCGAGCGTCCCCGTCAGCCTGGAACTGCAAGAAGGCCGACTGCACGTCCAGCAAGCCGCCGAGCGCGCAGAAGGGCCACTCAAGGAGCAGCTGACGGCGTTGCACCAGCAATTGTCCGGTTTGCTCGAAACCGAGCAGGTCGCGTTGTTCCTGCACCCCCATAGCGCCGAACTGATGAGCCAGGCCGATCAGCGTGCCTACCTGAGCTTGAGCCCGCAGTACCCGGTCGACGTCGAGCGCGAACTGGCGCAGTTCGCCAGTTGGTATGAGCTGTTTCCGCGATCAATCACCGACGACCCCACGCGCCATGGCACCTTCAATGACGTGCATGCGCGCCTGCCGATGATTCAGGACATGGGCTTCGACGTCCTTTACTTCCCGCCGATCCACCCGATCGGGCGCAGTTACCGCAAGGGTCCGAACAACTCCCTGACGGCCGGCCCGGACGATCCAGGCAGCCCCTATGCGATCGGTAGCGAGGAGGGCGGCCATGAGGCGATTCATTCGCAACTGGGCAGCCGCGAAGACTTCCGTCGGCTGGTGGCGGCTGCCGCAGACTACGGTTTGGAAATAGCCCTCGACTTCGCCATCCAGTGTTCCCAGGACCACCCTTGGCTGCAGCAACACCCGGGGTGGTTCAACTGGCGGCCGGACGGCACCATCAAATACGCGGAAAACCCGCCGAAGAAGTACCAGGACATCGTCAACGTCGACTTCTATAGCAGCGAGGCGATTCCCAGCCTGTGGCTGGAGCTGCGCGATATCGTGGTCGGTTGGGTCGAGGAGGGGGTGAAGATCTTTCGCGTCGACAACCCGCACACCAAGCCGCTGCCGTTCTGGCAATGGCTGATCGCCGATGTGCGGGCGCTGTACCCCGAGGTGATCTTCCTCGCCGAAGCCTTTACCACGCCGGCGATGATGGCGCGCCTGGGCAAGGTCGGCTACTCCCAGAGCTACACCTACTTCACCTGGCGCAATACCAAGCAGGAGCTGGCGAGTTACTTCAGCGAACTGAACCAGTCGCCCTGGCGCGAATGCTACCGGCCGAACTTTTTCGTCAATACCCCGGACATCAACCCGGGCTTCCTGCACCAGTCGGGGCGCGCCGGGTTTCTCATTCGCGCGGCGCTGGCGACCATGGGGTCGGGACTGTGGGGCATGTATTCAGGGTTCGAGCTGTGCGAGTCGGCACCGGTGCCGGGCAAGGAGGAGTACCTGGATTCGGAGAAGTACCAGATCCGCGTCCGCGACTTCAATGCCCCCGGCAACATCATCGCCGAGATCGCCCAGCTCAATCGCATCCGCCGGCAGAACCCGGCCTTGCACAGTCATCTCGGCTTGCAGCTGTACAACGCCTGGAACGACAACATCCTGTACTTCGGCAAACGCAGCACAGATGGCAGCAACTTCATTCTGGTGGCCGTCAGCCTGGATCCGTTCAACGCCCAGGAGGCGCATTTCGAGCTGCCGCTGTGGGAGCTGGGCCTGGCGGACGACGCGGTGACCCAGGGCGAAGACTTGATGAATGGCCATCGCTGGACGTGGTACGGCAAGACTCAATGGATGCGCATCGAGCCCTGGCATCAACCGTTCGGCATCTGGCGGATATCGCTGTAGGGCGCGGTGACAAAACCCGCACGACCGGTACCTGCCACCCCCCACTGAACAGGAGATTGTAATGGCGAAGAAACCCAGGTCAGCCACCTTCAGCGATGACCCGCTCTGGTACAAGGATGCGGTGATTTACCAAGTTCACGTCAAATCCTACTTCGACTCCAACAACGACGGGATCGGCGATTTTCCCGGGCTGATCGCCAAGCTCGACTACATCGCCGACCTGGGCGTCAACACCATCTGGCTGTTGCCGTTCTATCCCTCGCCACGGCGTGACGATGGCTACGACATTGCCGAGTACCGTGGCGTGCACAGCGATTACGGGACCATGGCCGATGCCAAGCGCTTCATTGCCGAGGCCCACAAGCGCGGGTTGCGGGTAATCACCGAGCTGGTGATCAACCACACCTCCGACCAGCACCCCTGGTTCCAGCGGGCACGCAAGGCCAAGCCCGGATCGGCGGCGCGGGACTTCTACGTGTGGTCCGACGACGACCAGAAATACGACGGCACACGGATCATCTTCCTCGACACCGAGAAGTCCAACTGGACCTGGGACCCGGTCGCCGGCCAGTATTTCTGGCACCGGTTCTATTCCCACCAGCCGGACCTCAATTTCGACAACCCGCAGGTCCTGAAGGCGGTGCTGTCGGTGATGCGCTACTGGCTGGACATGGGCATCGACGGCTTGCGCCTGGACGCCATTCCGTACCTGATCGAGCGCGACGGCACCAACAACGAAAACCTGCCCGAGACCCATGACGTGCTCAAGCAGATCCGGGCCGAGATCGACGCCAATTACCCGGACCGCATGCTGCTGGCCGAAGCCAACCAGTGGCCGGAGGACACTCAGCTGTATTTTGGTAATAAAAGGAGCGGCGATACCCACGGCGACAACGGCGACGAGTGCCACATGGCGTTCCACTTTCCGCTGATGCCCCGCATGTACATGGCCCTGGCCCAGGAAGACCGCTTCCCGATCACCGATATCCTGCGCCAGACCCCGGAGATTCCGGCCAACTGCCAATGGGCGATTTTCCTGCGTAACCACGATGAGCTGACCCTGGAGATGGTCACCGACAGGGAGCGCGATTACCTGTGGAACTACTACGCCGCCGACCGTCGGGCGCGGATCAACCTGGGCATCCGCCGGCGCCTGGCGCCCTTGATGGAACGTGATCGGCGCCGGATCGAGCTGCTCAACAGCCTGCTGTTGTCGATGCCTGGCACACCGACCCTGTATTACGGCGACGAAATCGGCATGGGCGACAACATCTACCTGGGCGACCGGGACGGTGTGCGCACGCCCATGCAGTGGTCGATCGATCGCAACGGCGGCTTCTCCCGCGCCGACCCCGCCAGCCTGGTGCTGCCACCGATCATGGACCCGCAGTACGGTTACCTGTCGGTCAACGTCGAAACCCAGGCGGGCGATCCCCACTCGTTGCTCAACTGGACCCGGCGCATGCTGGCTGTGCGCAAGCAATCCAAGGCGTTCGGCCGCGGCACTCTGAAAATGCTGTCACCGAGCAATCGCCGAATCCTCGCCTATACCCGTGAGTTCACCGGCGCCGATGGCCGCCACGAAACCATCCTCTGCGTGGCCAACGTCTCGCGCAGTGCGCAAGCCGCCGAGCTGGATCTTTCGGCCTACGTCGGCATGGTCCCGGTGGAGATGCTGGGGGGCAATGCCTTCCCGCCCATTGGCCAGCTGAGTTTTCTGCTGACCCTGGCGCCCTATGGTTTCTACTGGTTCGTGCTGGCGGCGGAGAACCAGATGCCGAGCTGGCACGTGGAGCCGGCGCAGAGCTTGCCGGACTTCACCACCCTGGTCCTGAAAAAGCGCATGGAAGAGTTGCTTGAAGCACCGTCGCGCACCCTTTTGGAGCAAAACGTGTTGCCCAGCTGGCTGCTCAACCGCCGCTGGTTCGCCGGCAAGGACGCCAGCATCGAATCGGTGCACATCGCCTATGGGGTGCGTTTTGGCGATGCCCAGCATCCGGTGCTGCTGAGCGAAATCGAGGTCAGCAGCCAGGGTCAGACCAGCCGCTATCAATTGCCCTTCGGATTTCTTGGAGAGGACCAGATGGGCGCGGCGTTGCCCCAGCAACTGGCCCTGTCGCGGGTCCGGCGTGGGCCGCAGGTCGGCCTGGTCACCGATGCGTTCAGCCTCGACAGTTTCGTGCGGGCGGTGTTGCAGGCGATCCAGGCGCAGACGGTGCTTACATCCAGCGACGGCGAGATTCGATTCGAACCCACTGCCCAACTGGCGCAACTGGGGCTTGGGCCCGAGTCCGAAGTGCGCTACCTGTCCGCCGAACAGTCCAACAGTTCAGTGGTGATCGGCACCAGCCTGGTGCTCAAGCTGATCCGCAAAGTGGCTGGTGGTGTGCACCCTGAACTGGAGATGGGCGCGTACCTGACGGCGGCGGGCTTCGAGCATATTTCGCCACTGCTCGGCTCCGTGGTGCGGCGCGACGCCCAGGGTGACGACCACTTGCTGATGATTGCCCAGGGCTACCTGAGCAACCAGGGCGATGCCTGGGAGTGGACCCAGAACAATCTTGAACGGGCGATTCGTGACGAGCTGGCCGATGCTATGTCGGAACAGGACCAGCACTACAACGCCCTCGGCGAACTGCAGGATTTCGCCGCTATGCTCGGCCAGCGCCTGGGGGAAATGCACCTGTTGCTGGCAGCACCCGGCAAGGATCCGGCGTTCGGCAGCGAAGTGACCACGGCCAAGGACCAGCAGGTGCTGTACACCTCGATCGCCGCGCAACTGGAACGCGCCTTGCTGTTGCTCAAGCAGCACCAGGGGCAACTGGGGGCTGCCGATCAACAGCGGGTGGCCCGTTTGCTGGAACACCGCAAGGTCATTCTCAAGCATGTGCAAGGGTTGGCCGAACAGACCACCGGCGGTCTGCGCATGCGGGTCCACGGCGACTTGCACCTGGGCCAGGTGCTGGTGATCAAGGGCGATGCCTACCTGATCGACTTCGAGGGCGAACCGGCGCGGGCATTGCATGAACGCCGGGGCAAGCACAGTCCGTACAAGGATGTCAGCGGGGTCCTGCGTTCGTTCGATTACGCGGCGGCCATGGCGCGCAACGGGCAGGGCGTCGACAGTACCGGGCAAGCGGATGTTGCGCGCGCGCGTGTCACCGAACGTTACTTGCGTGAGGCGCAAGCGGCCTTTGTCCAGGCATATCGGCTGGCGACAGCTAGTCTTGCTCATGCCTGGCAGATTCCTGGAGCGCAAGACGCTGCGCTGGCCTTGTTCAGGCTGGAGAAGGCCGCGTATGAAGTGCTGTATGAAGCCGAAAATCGTCCCGCCTGGCTACCCGTGCCGTTGCACGGGCTCTATGGGTTGTTAAGTGGACTTGAACCCTTTTCCGAGATAGGTGGAGAGCAGTGATGAAGGAACGGGGACTCAAAGAGGCGCTGCTGCCGGCAGCGCGCGACATCGAGGCGCTGGTGCGTGCCGAACATCCGGATCCGTTTGCGATTCTCGGGCCCCACGGCGACGCCGCCGGTGGCCAGTTCATTCGGGCCTATCTGCCGGACGCCTTGAGCGTCCAGGTGCTGGCCCGCGACAGCGGCGCCGTCCTGGGCAGCCTGACGGCCAGCGAGGTACCAGGGTTGTTCGTCGGACATTTCCCCCAGGCCCAGGCGTACGTGCTGCGCACCCAGTGGGCCGGTGGCGAGCAGACTGCCGAAGATCCCTACAGCTTCGGGCAGTTGCTGGGTGAGATGGACCTGTATCTGTTCGCCGAGGGCAACCACCGTGACCTCAGTGCCTGCCTGGGCGCCCAGTTGCAGAATGTCGACGGCGTGGACGGGGTGCGCTTTGCCGTGTGGGCGCCGAATGCCCGCCGGGTCTCGGTGGTGGGTGATTTCAATATCTGGGACGGTCGCCGCCACCCGATGCGCCTGCGTCATCCCTCCGGGGTCTGGGAGTTGTTCATCCCGCGCCTGCAGGCGGGTGAAGCGTACAAGTACGAGATTCTGGGAGCCCACGGGATCCTGCCGCTCAAGGCCGACCCCATGGCCCTGGCCACCCAGTTGCCGCCGGACACCGCTTCAAAAGTCGCGGGCCCCTTGAGCATCGACTGGCAGGACCAGGCGTGGATGCAGACGCGCGGCGAGCGTCACCGGCCGAGTGCGCCGTTGTCGATCTATGAATTGCATGCCGGCTCCTGGCAGTGCGAGGTCGACGATGTCGGGGAAGTGGCGCGTCAATACAGCTGGGCCGAACTGGGCGAGCGCTTGATTCCCTACGTGCAGAACCTGGGTTTTACCCATATCGAACTGATGCCGATCATGGAGCATCCGTTCGGCGGTTCCTGGGGTTACCAGCCGCTCTCACAGTTTGCTCCCAGTGCGCGCTACGGTTCGCCCAGTGACTTTGCTGCGTTCGTCAATGCCTGCCACCTGGCCGGGATTGGGGTGATCCTCGATTGGGTGCCGGCGCATTTTCCCACCGACACCCATGGCCTGGCGCAATTCGATGGCACCGCGCTGTACGAATACGGCAACCCGCTGGAAGGTTTTCACCAGGACTGGGACACCCTGATCTACAACCTGGGGCGCACCGAAGTCCACGGTTTCATGCTGGCTTCGGCGTTGCACTGGCTCAAGCATTTCCATATCGACGGGCTGCGGGTGGATGCCGTGGCCTCGATGCTCTATCGCGACTATTCGCGCAAGGCCGGTGAATGGGTGCCCAACCGCCATGGCGGGCGGGAGAATCTGGAAGCCATCGATTTTGTCCGCCATCTCAATGACGTGGTCGACCTCGAGGCGCCGGGCGCCCTGGTGATCGCCGAGGAGTCCACCGCCTGGCCGGGCGTCAGCCAGAGCACCCAACAAGGCGGGCTGGGCTTCGACTACAAGTGGAACATGGGCTGGATGCACGATTCCCTGCACTACATCCAGCAGGACCCGGTGTACCGCGCCCACCATCACAATGAGCTGAGCTTTGGCCTGGTGTACGCCTGGTCCGAGCGTTTTATCCTGCCGATTTCCCACGACGAAGTGGTGCACGGCAAACATTCGCTGATCGACAAGATGCCCGGCGATCGCTGGCAGAAATTTGCCAACCTGCGGGCCTACCTGAGTTTCATGTGGGCGCACCCGGGCAAGAAGCTGCTGTTCATGGGGTGTGAGTTCGGCCAGTGGCGCGAGTGGAACCATGACCAGCAACTCGATTGGTACTTGCTGCAGTACCCGGAACACCGGGGCGTGCAAAAGCTGGTCAGCGACCTCAACCAGCTGTACCGCGAAGAGCCGGCACTGCACGACCAGGACGATGTACCGCAAGGTTTCCAGTGGTTGATTGGCGATGATGCGATCAACAGTGTTTATGCCTGGCTGCGCTGGAGCAAGGACGGCCGACCGGTGCTGGTGGTGGCCAACTTCACCCCTGTGCCGCGTCCGGCCTACCGGGTGGGCGTACCGTTCGCCGGACGCTGGAGCGAGTTGATCAACAGCGACGCGGGTATTTATGCGGGGTCCAATTATGGTAACGACGGTGGCGCGCAGACCGAGGAAGAGGGCAGCCATGGCCAGCCGCTGTCACTGGTGCTGAATCTGCCGCCGTTGGCGGTACTGATGTTGCGTCCGCTTGGGTAGAGGCCGGCCTGATACATCGCTGGTGCCTGGCGGCCGGCCTGTTTGTACGGGGGGGCTGGATTTTCCATGTGGGAGCGGGCTTGCCCGCGATGGGCATAGGTATCTACACAACTTTGTAGCGGTCTGTGGCGAGGGGGCTTGCTACCGTGGCGGCCTCTGGGGGGTTGGATTAGACCGAGTACATATCCATTCTTGCGGTAACGGCCTCCTATGGTTCCGCTTTTACAGCGGCTCACTTTTGGAGGAGCCCAAAAGTAAGCAAAAGGCTCTTGCCCCACCACTCGGCACCTCGCTTAGGCTCGGTGTTCCCTCACTCCGGCTTGAATCCGTGGGCCGCCGCCACGCGCCATCCATGGCGCGGGGCGGCTAACCCGGCGTCCTGCCGGGTTACCCACGGCTTCAAGCCTGCGTTCGGCCAGCGTGGTTAACGGGGCGCCCAGGATCAAAAGCCAGAGCCAGATCAAAAGATGGCTGACTTCGTCAGCGTCTTGGGAAGTAGAAGCTACACCGCGCATGCTCCAACGATCAGGTCGGCTTTTAGGCCGCCTCGCTTTGTTTTTGATCCTGGGCGCCCCGTTAACCACGCTGGCCGTACTTCGATATTGATTTGGGGGGTAAACCGGCAGGACGCCGGTTTAGCCGCACTGGGCCAGGGAAGGCCCATTGCGGCGGCCCCCCAAATCAATGTCGGAGTACGGGCATGCCGAGCCTAAGCGAGGCACCGAGTGGTGGGGTATGTACGGGACAACCACATGGGTTACAAAAAAGTACCTTTACATAGGTAACACTTTTATCGACACGTACCCGTTCTTTGCCTCTCTAGCATAGACCCGGCCTAGGATTACCGGACCGAATATCACCT
>NZ_FYEC01000058.1:0-2497 GCF_900187635.1 Pseudomonas sp. Irchel 3H3
CCAGCTTGTTGACCAGTGCCGGCTGACCGCCGGTGAAGATGTCGTTGCTGGTGACTACGGTTGCCGTGCCGGTGGTGCTGTTGGCTGGAACGGTGATGGTGGTGCCGTCGGAGAGCTTGAAGGTCAGCTCGCCGTGGTTGCTCATCGGCAGGCCAGCGGCGTTGGTCAGGGTCACGGTGTAGGTGACGGAGCCGCCTTCGGTGACGGTGGTTTTATCCACAGACAGAGTGGCAACCACTTCAGAAGTGGTGTCGCCGACTGTAACGATGGCTTCGTTGCCGAGGACCAGGTTTTCGAAGGATTTGCCGTCGACTGCAGCGTCGGTGACGCCGAGTTTGATGGTTTCGCCGTCTTTGTAGACGTCATCACCTTGTGCCGCCAACTCGTACGGAGTGCTGCTGGTGCCGGCCTTGATGACCACGGTGTCGCCGTTGCTCAGGGTGACGGTCAGGTCCTGTTTGAGGACTTGATCAACCTTGACGGTGAACTTCGGTGCAGCGTTTTCCAGCACGTCGCCATTGCTTTCGATGGTGACGGTGATCTTGTCGCCGTCAGTACCTGGCTCGTCAGTGACCGAAGTGGTCAACGTCGTGTCGCCCAGGGTCAGCTTCTCGAAATTCTCTGCGCCAGTAACCGAAACCAGTTTGTTGACGATTGGTGTCTGGCCGCCAGCGAAGATGTCGTCTTTGGCGGTGACGGTTGCGCTAGCCGAAGTCCCGTTCGCAGGAACGGTGATTTTGGTGCCATCGGACAGAGTGAATACTAGCGGGCCGTGGTTGCTCATTGGCAGGCCAGCGGCGTTGGTCAGGGTCACGGTGTAGGTGACGGAGCCGCCTTCGGTGACGGTGGTTTTATCCACAGACAGAGTGGCAACCACTTCAGAAGTGGTGTCGCCGACTTTAACGATGGCTTCGTTGCCGAGTACCAGGTTTTCGAAGGATTTACCGTCGACTGCAGCGTCGGTGACGCCGAGTTTGATGGTTTCGCCGTCTTTGTAGACGTCATCACCTTGTGCTGCCAACTCGTACGGAGTGCTGCTGGTGCCGGCCTTGATGACCACGGTATCGCCGTTGCTCAAGGTGACGGTCAGGTCTTGTTTCAGTTCCTGATCGACCTTGACGGTGAACTTAGGTGCAGCGTTTTCCAGCACGTCGCCATTGCTTTCGATGGTGACGGTGATCTTGTCGCCGTCAGTACCTGGCTCGTCAGTGACCGAAGTGGTCAACGTCGTGTCGCCCAGGGTCAGCTTCTCGAAATTCTCTGCGCCAGTAACCGAAACCAGTTTGTTGACGATTGGTGTCTGGCCGCCAGCGAAGATGTCGTCTTTGGCGGTGACGGTCGCGCTGGCCGAAGTCCCATTCGCAGGAACGGTGATTTTGGTGCCGTCGGACAGGGTGAAGACCAGCGGGCCGTGGCTGCTCATTGGCAAGCCAGCAGCGTTGGTCAGGGTCACGGTGTAAGTGACGGAGCCGCCTTCGGTGACGGTGGACTTATCCACAGACAGAGTGGCAACCACTTCAGAAGTAGTGTCGCCGACTGTAACGATGGCTTCGTTGCCGAGGACCAGGTTTTCGAAGGATTTGCCGTCTACTGCAGCGTCGGTGACGCCGAGTTTGATGTTTTCGCCGTCTTTGTAGACGTCATCGCCTTGGGCTTTCAGTTCGTACGGCACGCTGCTGGTGCCGGCTTTGATGACGACGGTGTCGCCGTTGCTCAGGGTGACGGTCAGGTCCTGCTTGAGGACTTGATCAACCTTGACGGTGAACTTCGGTGCAGCGTTTTCCAGCACGTCGCCGTTGCTTTCGATGGTGACGGTGATCTTGTCGCCGTCAGTACCTGGCTCGTCAGTGACCGAAGTGGTCAACGTCGTGTCGCCCAGGGTCAGCTTCTCGAAATTCTCTGCGCCAGTAACCGAAACCAGTTTGTTGACGATTGGTGTCTGGCCGCCAGCGAAGATGTCGTCTTTGGCGGTGACGGTCGCGCTGGCCGAAGTCCCATTCGCAGGAACGGTGATTTTGGTGCCGTCGGACAGGGTGAAGACCAGCGGGCCGTGGCTGCTCATTGGCAAGCCAGCAGCGTTGGTCAGGGTCACGGTGTAAGTGACGGAGCCGCCTTCGGTGACGGTGGACTTATCCACAGACAGAGTGGCAACCACTTCAGAAGTAGTGTCGCCGACTGTAACGATGGCTTCGTTGCCGAGGACCAGGTTTTCGAAGGATTTACCGTCGACTGCAGCGTCGGTGACGCCGAGTTTGATGGTTTCGCCGTCTTTGTAGACGTCATCGCCCTGGGCTTTCAGCTCGTACGGAGTGCTGTTGGTGCCGGCCTTGATGACCACGGTGTCGCCGTTGCTCAGGGTCACGGTCAGGTCTTGCTTGAGTTCCTGATCGACTTTCACCGTGAACTTAGGTGCAGCGTTTTCCAGCACGTCGCCATTGCTTTCGATGGTGACGGTGATCTTGTCGCCTTCGCCCGACGGTTGGTCGGTGACGGTGGT
>NZ_FYEC01000021.1:0-95625 GCF_900187635.1 Pseudomonas sp. Irchel 3H3
CGTGAACGGCCAACCGGCCTGACGACAACCCTGGGCTCCCACACGGCTGAAAGGCCGTTTCACTAATCAGGATCGTTGGGCATCGATTCTCATCGAGGCGCGGGGTAGCAGCCCCACTCAGACGCCGGATAGATGAAAGCAAGCCAAACACGACATCAAAAACAGTATTGCAGAAAAGGGGGTAACCATAGATGTGGGAGCGGGCTTGCCCGCGATGGCGGCAACTGGGAGTGGATCAGACCCAAATCGCATCCCACAAAGGATAGTCGCCAAGACGCTTTACAAGCCCAGCGCGCAACGGGTTGGCAACAACATACCGCGCCATCTTCACCAGATCCTCATCTCGCCTCAGTGCGCGATCGTGATAGCCCTGCTGCCAGAGTGGCCCGAGCCTGGCCGTGGAAAGGTTCACCTCCCGCGTAGTCAGTGATTTGGTTTGCCGCATCAGACTACTGAGTGAGCATTTCTCCAATTCCACCAACCAGTGGAAATGGTCAGGCATGACAACCCAAGCCAATGAGTTTGCCAATCCCAGGCTTTGCGCCTTCCGAAATTGATGCACTACCAATCTGCCCAAAGCGTAATCGGCGAAAACCGGTTCTCGGCCAAGCGTATTGGTGGTCAGTAAATAGATTCGATTGGGTTCGGCATAGCGACCCGTGCGTAGACGATGTGAAGCAGGTGAATCAGGCATTCCTTTGCCACTCTCATGATGAAGTCATGAGAAGGCTAGCCCCGGAAGCGCTGGATGATCATGCGGACCTTTAGCTGGATGTGTCCCGTCGATAGCCATCGCGGGCAAGCCCGCTCCCACAGGGTCTGATGGTGTACATAAAATATGTGGGCACCTTCGATCATTGTGGGAGCGGGCTTGCCCGCGATAGCGATCGATCAGCCGCCGCAGGTCAAGCCGCTACCCCCGCATCCGCCCGCAACCCCAGCGCCTCGATCGCATTGATCGCGCACTGCTCGTCGATATCCGACAGATCCCCGCTGATGCCCACGGCTCCCAGCACATTGCCCTGCTGATCACGAATCAGCACCCCGCCCGGCGCCGGCACCACACTGCCCTGCCCCAGGCTATTAAGCGCGGCGATGAAAGCCGGGCGTTGCTGGGCGTCCAGTGCCAACAGGCGCGAGCCCTTGCCCAGCGCGATCGCGCCCCAGGCCTTGCCGATGGCGATCTGCGGGCGCAGCAGGCTGGCGCCGTCCTCACGCTGCAGGGTGATCAGATGCCCACCGGCATCCAGTACTGCGATGGTCAAGGGTGCTGCCGTAATGGCACGTCCCGCGGCAATGGCCTGACTGGCCAGGTTAACTGCGACTTTCAAGGTTAGAGCGCTCATGGTGCCGTCCTCATATTGTTTTTCACGAAGCCGTGGGACGCGGGTGGGTGCCGCAGTCCGATGCAACAAATAGAACACAATGAAGTATTTTTTTGTATACAATAATTTTCGAAAAGCGTCTCATGCGACGAAACGCCACAGTGTTTATGGGCTTTTACCGAATGAAACAAGCGCTTGAGAAAATGGATTGACCTGCGCCATCCGCCGTGAATACACTCTGCGCAAAGCCACTTGTATACAATTACAAAACGTAAAGAGGCACAAAACCATGAGCAAAATGAGAGCAATCGAAGCCGCCGTTCTGGTGATGCGCCGTGAAGGGGTTGATACCGCTTTTGGCATCCCGGGAGCCGCAATCAACCCGCTGTACTCCGCCTTGCAAAAGGTCGGCGGCATCGATCACGTCCTCGCTCGCCACGTTGAAGGCGCCTCGCACATGGCCGAGGGCTACACCCGCACCAAGGCCGGCAACATCGGCGTGTGCATCGGCACCTCCGGCCCTGCCGGTACCGACATGGTCACCGGGCTCTACAGCGCCTCGGCCGACTCGATCCCGATTCTGTGCATCACCGGGCAAGCACCCCGCGCCCGCATGCACAAGGAAGACTTCCAGGCTGTCGACATCACCACCATCGTCAAGCCGGTGACCAAATGGTCGACCACCGTCATGGAACCGGGCCAGGTGCCTTACGCGTTCCAGAAGGCCTTTTATGAAATGCGCTCCGGCCGTCCAGGCCCAGTGCTGATCGACCTGCCGTTCGACGTGCAGATGGCCGAGATCGAATTCGACATCGATGCCTACCAACCGCTGCCATTGGCCAAGCCGAGCGCGACCCGCGTGCAGGTGGAAAAAGCCCTGGCCATGCTCGATCAAGCCGAGCGTCCATTGTTGGTGGCCGGTGGTGGCATCATCAATGCCGACGCCAGCGAGCTGCTGGTAGAGTTCGCCGAACTGACCGGTATTCCAGTCATTCCGACCCTGATGGGCTGGGGCACGATCCCCGATGATCACCCGTTGATGGTCGGCATGGTTGGCCTGCAGACGTCGCACCGCTACGGCAACGCCACCCTGCTCAAGTCCGACGTGGTGCTGGGCGTCGGTAACCGTTGGGCCAACCGCCACACCGGTTCGGTCGACGTGTACACCGAAGGTCGCAAGTTCATTCACGTCGACATCGAACCGACCCAGATCGGCCGTGTGTTCACCCCGGACCTGGGCATCGTCTCCGACGCCGCCGCCGCGCTGACCGTGTTCATCGAGGTTGCTCGTGAGTGGCACGCAGCCGGCAAACTGAAAAACCGCAGCGCCTGGCTGCAGGACTGCCAGCAGCGCAAGGCCAGCCTGCACCGCAAGACTCACTTCGACAACGTGCCGGTCAAGCCACAGCGCGTCTACGAAGAGATGAACCAGGTGTTCGGCAAAGACACCTGCTACGTCAGCACCATTGGCCTGTCGCAGATTGCCGGCGCGCAGTTCCTGCACGTCTACAAGCCGCGCCACTGGATCAACTGCGGCCAGGCCGGCCCACTGGGCTGGACCATTCCGGCAGCGCTGGGGGTGGTCAAGGCTGACCCGAGCCGCAAGGTTGTGGCACTCTCGGGCGACTACGACTTCCAGTTCATGATCGAAGAACTGGCGGTGGGCGCGCAGTTCAAACTGCCGTACATCCACGTCGTGGTGAACAACTCGTACCTGGGCCTGATCCGTCAGGCGCAGCGCGGTTTCGACATGGACTACTGCGTGCAGCTGTCCTTCGATAACCTCAACGCACCGGAGCTCAACGGCTACGGCGTAGACCACGTCGCGGTTGCCGAAGGCCTGGGTTGCAAGGCCCTGCGGGTCTTCGAACCCGCCGAAATCGCCCCTGCCCTGCGCAAGGCGCAAGCGCTGATCGAGGAGTTCAAGGTGCCGGTGATCGTCGAGATTATCCTGGAACGCGTGACCAATATTTCCATGGGCACCGAGATCAACGCCGTCAACGAATTCGAAGACCTGGCGCTGGTCGGCAACGACGCGCCGACCGCGATTTCGATGCTCGATTAATTTGTAGGATCGTTCTCGCATCCTGTGGGAGCGAGCTCGCTCGCGATTGCGTACTGCCATTCAGTATCCATGTCGACTGACACACCGCTATCGCGAGCAAGCTCGCTCCCACAGGGATCCGGGAACGCTCACCAGAGATTTACAGGAGTCCACCATGCCGCGTTTTGCAGCCAACCTGTCCATGCTGTTCACTGAACAGGATTTTCTTGCCCGCTTCGAAGCGGCCGCCAAGGCCGGTTTCAGTGGCGTCGAATACCTGTTCCCGTACGACTTCAGCTCCGCCGAAATCAAGGCCCAGCTGGAGGCCCACGGCCTGACCCAAGTGCTGTTCAACCTGCCCGCCGGTGACTGGGCCAAGGGTGAACGCGGGATCGCCTGCCACCCCGATCGCGTGGAAGAGTTCCGCGCCGGTGTCGACCTGGCCATCGCCTACGCCAAAGTGCTGGGCAACACCCAGGTCAACTGCCTGGCCGGCATTCGCCCACAGGGCGTCGACGATGCCACGGTGCAAGCAACCTTCGTCGCCAACCTCAAGTTCGCCGCCGACAAGCTGCAAGCAGCCGGCCTAAAGCTGGTGATGGAAGCCATCAACACCCGTGACATCCCGGGTTTCTACCTGAACAACACCGCGCAGGCGTTGTCGATTCGCGAACAAGTGGGCAGTGCCAACCTGTTCCTGCAATACGACATCTATCACATGCAAATCATGGAGGGCGACCTGGCCCGCACCATGGCGGCGCACCTGGGCGAGATCAACCACATCCAGCTGGCCGACAACCCGGGCCGCAACGAGCCGGGCACCGGTGAGATCAACTACCGCTTCCTGCTCGAACACCTGGACCGCATCGGCTACCAGGGTTGGGTTGGCTGTGAATACAAGCCGCTGACCACCACTGAAGCAGGCCTGGGTTGGCTGAAAACCCACAACGCGATCTGACACTGAACCCTGTAGGAGTGAGCCTGCTCGCGATGAGGCCAGCACATTCGACATTGATGTTGCCTGACATACCGCTATCGCGAGCAAGCCGCAAGCGGGCACTCGCTCCTACAAAAAGTTACGCCCCATATTTGCTTGAGCAAGACAAAACAAGAGGATTTTCTCATGGCTAAAATCGGATTTATCGGCACCGGCATCATGGGCCACCCAATGGCGGCAAACCTGCAGAAAGCCGGGCACAGCCTGTTCCTTTCGCAACACCACGACGCCGCCCCTGCCGATCTGATCGCTGCTGGCGCCGTCGCCCTGGCGAACCCGAAAGAAGTCGCCCAGGAAGCTGAATTCATCATCGTCATGGTCCCCGATACCCCTCAGGTCGAGGACGTGCTGTTCCGCGCCGATGGCGTCGCAGCCGGTGTTGGCAAAGGCAAAGTAGTGATCGACATGAGCTCGATCTCGCCAAGCGCGACCAAAGCCTTCGCTGCACGGATCAATGAAAAAGGCGCGCAGTACCTCGACGCCCCGGTGTCCGGTGGTGAAGTGGGTGCCAAGGCTGCGACCCTGAGCATCATGGTCGGTGGCGATGCCGATGCCTTTGAACGCGCCCTCGCGCTGTTCCAGGCCATGGGCAAGAACATCACCCTGGTCGGCGGCAATGGCGACGGTCAAACCGCCAAGGTAGCGAACCAGATCATCGTGGCGCTGAACATCCAGGCAGTGGCCGAGGCCCTGCTGTTCGCCTCGAAGAACGGCGCCGACCCAGCCAAGGTTCGCGAAGCACTGATGGGTGGCTTTGCCTCCTCGAAGATCCTTGAGGTCCACGGCGATCGCATGATCAAGGGCACCTTCGATCCAGGCTTCCGCATCAGCCTGCACCAGAAGGACCTGAACCTGGCCCTGCAAGGCGCCAAGGAACTGAACATCAACCTGCCCAACACCGCCAATACCCAGCAAGTGTTCAGCACCTGCGCGGCCATCGGTGGCAGCAACTGGGACCACTCGGCGCTGATCAAGGGCCTAGAGCACATGGCGAATTTCTCGATTCGCGATAAATAAGCCTTTGGTGCCACCCGCTCTCCCTGTGGGAGCGGGCTTGCCCGCGATCGAATCGCCGCGGTGTACCTGATAAACCGCGTCGCCTGAATCGCAGGCAAGCCAGCTCCCACCAGGGCCCGAGTTGCCCACACATGTTCGCTCTATCCCAATAACAAGAATTCCGGGAGCCCGCCATGTCGGTCGATCCGCAACAATTCCTGCGCGACCTGTTCGCCACCGCCATCGACGCGGCCCATCCGCAACAGGTCCTCGAAGCTCATCTACCCAAAGACCGCAGCGGTCGAGTCATCGTCATCGGTGCCGGCAAAGCCGCGGCCGCCATGGCCCAGGTGGTCGAGCGCTGCTGGCAGGGTGAAGTGTCCGGGCTGGTCGTCACCCGCTACGGTCACGGCGCGCCCTGCGAAAAAATCGAAGTGGTCGAAGCCGCCCACCCGGTGCCCGATGCCGCCGGCCTGGCCGTGGCCAAGCGTGTACTCGAACTGGTCAGCAACCTGAATGAAGACGACCGGGTGATCTTCCTGCTCTCCGGCGGCGGCTCGGCATTGCTGGCATTGCCCGCAGCCGGCATCACCCTCGCCGACAAGCAGGCCATCAACAAGGCCCTGCTCAAGTGCGGCGCGACCATTGGCGAGATGAACTGCGTGCGCAAGCACCTCTCCGCCATCAAGGGTGGCCGCCTGGGCAAAGCCTGCTGGCCGGCCACGGTGTACACCTATGCCATTTCCGATGTCCCGGGCGACCTCGCCACCGTGATCGCCTCCGGCCCGACCGTGGCCGACCCGAGCACCTCCGGCCAGGCCCTGGACATTCTCAAGCGTTACGCCATCGAGGTTCCGGCTTCGGTGCGCAGCTGGTTGCAAAGCCCCGAATCGGAAACGGTAAAACCCGGTGATCCGAGCCTGGCCCGCAGCCATTTCCAACTGATCGCCCGCCCCCAGCAATCCCTTGAAGCCGCGGCAGTGAAAGCCCGCCAGGCCGGTTTCAGCCCACTGATCCTCGGAGACCTGGAAGGCGAGTCGCGCGAGGTGGCAAAGGTCCACGCCGGCATCGCCCGCCAAGTGGTGCTGCACGGCCAGCCGCTGGCCGCGCCGTGCGTGATCCTGTCCGGTGGCGAAACCACCGTGACCGTGCGCGGCAATGGCCGTGGCGGGCGCAACGCCGAATTCCTGCTGAGCCTGACCGACAGCCTCAAGGGCCTGCCAGGCGTCTACGCACTGGCCGGTGATACCGACGGCATCGACGGCTCCGAAGACAACGCCGGCGCCCTGATGACCCCGGACAGCTACGCCCGCGCCGCCGCCCTCGGCCTGAGCGCCAGCGCCGAGCTGGACAACAACAATGGCTACGGTTACTTCGCCGCGCTCGACGCCCTGATCGTCACCGAGCCGACGCGCACCAACGTCAATGACTTCCGCGCCATCCTGATCCTCGAGAACCCAAAACATGACGCCTGACAAAAAGGTCAAAATCCTCGCCACCCTGGGGCCTGCCACCGACGGCATCGAAGACATCCGCGAACTGGTACTGGCTGGGGTCAACATCTTTCGCCTGAACTTCAGCCATGGCGATCATGCCGACCACGCCCAGCGCTACCAGTGGATCCGCGAAGTCGAGCGCCAGCTCAATTACCCACTGGGGATCCTGATGGACCTGCAAGGTCCGAAACTGCGGGTCGGCAAGTTCGCCGAAGGCAAGGTGCAACTGGTGCGAGGCCAGGCCCTGCGCCTGGATCTCGATCCGACGCCGGGCGATGCACGCCGGGTCAACCTGCCCCACCCGGAAATCATCGCGGCGCTGGAGCCGGGCATGGACCTGCTGCTGGACGACGGCAAACTGCGCCTGCGGGTGGTCAGTAAATACGCCGACGCCATCGACACCACGGTGCTCAACGGCGGCGAGCTGTCGGATCGCAAAGGCGTCAACGTGCCGCAAGCGGTGCTCGACCTCAGCCCGCTGACCGCCAAGGACCGTCGTGACCTGAGCTTCGGCCTGGAACTGGGGGTGGACTGGGTGGCCCTTTCCTTTGTCCAGCGTCCCGAGGACATCCGCGAGGCCCGCGCCCTGATCGGCGACAAGGCGTTCCTGATGGCGAAAATCGAGAAGCCTTCGGCAGTCGAGCAACTGCGCGAAATCGCCGAGCTGAGTGACGCGATCATGGTCGCCCGCGGCGACCTGGGAGTGGAAGTGCCGGCCGAAAGCGTGCCGCAGATCCAGAAAGACATCATCAGCACCTGCCGCCAGTTGGGCAAGCCGGTGGTGGTGGCGACCCAGATGCTCGAGTCCATGCGCTTCTCCCCGGCACCGACCCGCGCCGAAGTCACCGATGTCGCCACCGCCGTGGCCGAAGGCACCGACGCGGTGATGCTGTCGGCGGAAACCGCCTCCGGTGAATACCCGCTCGAAGCCGTGCAGATGATGAGCAAGATCATCCGTCAGGTCGAAGCCGGCCCGGACTATCAGGCGCAACTCGACGTCAGCCGACCGAAAGCCGAAGCCACCACCTCGGACGCCATCAGCTGCGCCATCCGCCGCATCAGCAACATCCTGCCGGTGGCGGTGCTGGTGAACTACAGCGAGTCGGGCAGCTCGAGCTTGCGCGCGGCCCGGGAGCGGCCGGCGGTGCCGATCCTCAACCTGACCCCGAACCTGTCGACTGCACGGCGCCTGAGCGTGGCCTGGGGCGTGCACTCGGTGGTCAACGACCGCTTGCGCCAAGTCGACGAGGTCTGCTCCACCGCCCTGGAAATCGCCCAGGCCCAAGGCATGGCTCAGCGCGGCGACACCTTGTTGATCACCGCCGGTGTGCCTTTCGGCCAGCCGGGATCGACTAACTCGTTGCGTATCGAGACGTTGATCTAGAGCGCCCATACCGGCCCCATCGCCAGCAGGCTGGCTCCCACGATTCAGTGTGGGAGCCAGCCTGCTGGCGATCAGCCGGGGTCACGCTCGACCAATTCGCTCCCTTTGACCTTGCAGAACTGCCATGCCTGCCAACCACTTCAACAGCCACTGCCCCGACTGGGCGACTGCGCTGCTCAACGGCTTCAGCCAGATCTTCCTCCAGCGCAATCCGCTGTGCGGCCTGCTGTGCCTCTGCGCCATCCTGTTTACCGCACCGGCCTTGCTGGGCGGCGCGCTACTGGGCGGGGTCGCGGGACTGCTCACCGCGCAACGCCGCAACTATGCCAAGGCCGATCGCCAGGCCGGGCTTTTCAGCTACAACGGGGTCTTGCTCGGCTTGCTGCTGAGCCTGTACTTCCCCTGGTCGGCGCTGCTGCCCCCGCTAATCCTGGCCGCCGGCGGCCTAAGCGCAATGATCACGCAACAGTGGCTCAAACGCGTGCGGGTCAGCCAATACCTGCCGGCCTACACCACACCCTTCGTCGTGCTGAGCTGGCTGCTGCTGTGTTTCGCCACGCCCCCGACAACCGCGCACTTGATCGAAGTCAACTCGCTGAACATGCTCGCAGCCCCCTTCAAAGGAATCGGCCAGGTGATGTTCCTCGGGCATCCGCTGGCCGGTGCGCTGATTGCCGGCGGATTGCTGATCGCCGACCGCCGCGCCTTCTGCTGGGCGTTGCTGGCCTCTGTCGCGGGCATGGGCTGGAGCATGCTGCATCACGACTTTTACAGCGCATTGCTCGGCCTCGGTGGCTACAACGCCGTGCTCGCCGCCCTCGCCCTCAGCTCGCAACGCCAGCAACCGTGGCTGCCGCTGCTCGGCATAACCTTGGCCTTGTTGCTGACACCGCTGTTTGCCGCCATCGGCCTGCCCACGTTGACCGCGCCGTTCATTGTTGCCTGCTGGCTGCTGCGCAGCGCCGTGCAAATGTCCGCGAAGACCGCTGTCGCCCATACGCCTTGCACTCTGGAGGAGAATCAACCTAGGCTGCGCTGATCATCGATTCAGGCGTTTTCCATGGACAGCAGCAAAAACTGGCGCGAAGAACTTCACGTCATCGTGTTCCAGAGCGACACCCAGGCCGGAAGGCGCTTCGACGGCATCCTGCTGTTGATCATCCTCGCCAGCCTGGTGATCGTGATGCTCGACAGCATCGACAGCATCCACCGCGACTATGCCAACGTGCTGGCCTACATCGAGTGGGGCTTCACCTTGATCTTCGCCATCGAGTACGGCTTGCGCCTGTACTGCTCGCCCAAGCCGTTGCGCTATGCGTTCAGCTTCTATGGACTGGTCGACCTGCTGGCGATCGTGCCGGGGATACTCGCCCTGTACTACAGCGACGCCCAGTACCTGCTGATTATCCGCATCATCCGTATGCTGCGGATCTTCCGCGTACTCAAGCTCAGCCCCTACCTCAAGCAAGCCAACTACCTGATGGCGGCGCTGCGCGGCAGCAAGCAGAAGATCGTGGTGTTCCTGGTCAGCGTGTGCACCCTGGTGACGGTGTTCGGCACCCTCATGTACGTGATCGAAGGCCCGCAGAACGGCTTCACCAGCATCCCCAAGGGCATCTACTGGGCGATCGTCACCCTGACCACCGTGGGCTTCGGCGATATCGTGCCCAAGACACCCCTGGGCCAGGTGATCTCATCGCTGGTAATGATCACTGGTTACTCGATCATTGCCGTGCCGACGGGCATCTTTACCGCAGAACTGGCCAACGCCATGCGCGGCGAGCAACTGCAACACGACTGCCCGGTGTGCAAGAAAAACAGCCATGAGCACGGCGCAGCGTTCTGCTCACGTTGCGGTAATGCGCTATTTAAGAAAATCGAATAAGCAAAGTACTTTTTAATCTTTAAAGAGCTATAGAGCCCCGGCTATAGTCGACGGCAAAATGCCTTCACTCTCTCGAACAAAAGGAATGTGCAGTGAAAAAGATCTTTGGCGCCTCACTCCTGGCCGCAGGCCTGACCCTCGCTAGCGTGGCTCAAGCAGCACCAACCCTGCTTAACGTTTCCTACGACGTGATGCGCGATTTCTACAAGGACTACAACACTGCCTTCCAGAAACACTGGCAAGCCGAGCACAACGAAACCATCACCCTGCAGATGTCTTTCGGCGGCTCCAGCAAACAGGCACGTTCGGTGATCGACGGCCTGCCGGCTGACGTCATTACCATGAACATGGCCACCGATATCAATGCCCTGGCCGACAACGGCAAACTGGTCCCGGAAAACTGGGTTACCCGCCTGCCGAACAACAGCGCACCGTTCACCTCGGCCACCGTATTCATCGTCCGCAAGGGCAACCCCAAGGCCCTGAAAGACTGGCCCGACCTGCTCAAGGACGGCGTGCAGGTGATTGTGCCCAACCCGAAAACCTCGGGTAACGGCCGCTACACCTACCTGTCTGCCTGGGGCTACGTGCTGAAAAACGGCGGCGATGAGAACAAGGCCAAGGACTTCGTCGGCAAACTGTTCAAACAAGCCCCAGTCCTCGACACCGGCGGCCGTGCGGCCACCACCACTTTCATGACCAACCAGATCGGTGACGTGCTGGTGACCTTCGAGAACGAAGCGGAAATGATTGCCCGCGAGTTCGGTCGCGACCAGTTCGAAGTGATCTACCCAAGCGTCTCCGCCGAAGCCGAGCCACCGGTCAGCGTGGTCGACAAAGTCGTCGACAGGAAAGGCAGCCGTGCCGCTGCCGAGGAATACCTGAAGTACCTGTGGTCCCCAGAAGGTCAGGAAATTGCGGCGGCCAACTACCTGCGCCCACGTGACCCGGCGGTGCTGGCCAAGTACACCGACCGTTTCCCGAAAGTCGACTTCCTGTCGGTAGAAAAAACCTTTGGTGACTGGCGCACCGTGCAGAAGACCCACTTCAACGACGGTGGGATTTTCGACAAGATCTACAGCGGCCAATAAGCTGCACTGAAACGAAAAAAGGCGACCTGCGGGTCGCCTTCTTTTTGTCGCTGCCCGTCCTAGGGCAACATCGCTTCCACTTCCACTTCGATCAGCCACTGCGGCAACGAAAGCCCACTGACAATCACCCAGGAAGACGCTGGCGGATTGGTTGGGAAGCGCTCCAGCAACACCTGGGTGATCTGCTCTTGTTCATCGCGCGCGGTCTCGGCGATGTAAATCCGCATCACCACCACATGGGACAGGTCCCCGCCCGCCTCGCGCAATATCGCCTCGATGTTATCGAACGCCTTGTCAGTCTGCTCGCGCAAGCCAGGCGCTACCGTACGCTCATGCTCGTCGACACCGACCTGACCGGACAACAACAACCGACGTCCGCCACTGACCTCAACCGCCTGGCTGAATCCGTACTGCAGCGAGTTGAAAACACTGGAGGGATTTAACACCGACTTGTGCATGAAGACTCCTGACTCCCTGGAATGACCGGGAAATCTAAATCAACCGGCAGCAGGGTTCCAGTGACCGCAACATCCGGAAACTCACCAATCAAGCCGAAAGGGTCTTATCTACTGCCCGAACTGCCTGCCCAACCCCGAAGGCACGCCGTGGATATCGGTGTCTTCCCACGGCCCTTGGGGGCTGATGCTGCGGCTCCAGCCGTTATCCCAGCGGTAATAGGTGCGCTGGCGGTAGAAAACATTGCTCTGGTCGTCGAGGACGTAGACCCCCAGTTTCGCATCCCAATGACTGTTGCCACCTGGTGGCGGAGCGAAACTGGCGGAGGTGCGTGGCAAGGGTTTGGCCGGCTTGTTCGGCGTCACCGGCTTGCCGGGAGCCGTCGTGGGCTTGGGCTTGGTGGTCGGGCCCGACGGCGGGATCGGTGGCAACGGGCTGGTGTCTGGAGTGGGCTGCTGGACCGTACAGGCACTTAACCCTAGAACCAGGCTGAGCAGGGTAATTCGAGCGAGTACGGTCATAGCGGCATTTCCTGATTATTGGTCCGGGCTGTCGATGGTCAACGATTGCGGCGCGGTGGTGCTGCTGGCCATTGGCTGGCTGCGCCCGACCCACTCGCCGGCAGTCGGTTGGCCGGCGCGGGATACCCGTGCAACCAGTTGGACTTCAGGGAAGTTCGACAGTTTCAACTGCGGCATCATTGCATCCGCGTCGCCCAGTTCCACGGTCACCGGCAGGTCGGCAACCGTCAAGCGCTTGGCTGCCAGCGGGGCCGGCGGGCCGGAAACGGCGCGAGCGAAGATGAACACGCTGTCACCTGGCAGGACCTTGGCCTTGACCTCGGCCGACAGGTCGACCGAGACCTTGAGCAAGGCCACCGGCTTGACCGCGACGGCTGGGGCCTTGGCGACAGTCACGCCGCTTTCCTGGAGTTTTTCCGTGGCCCGCTGAATACCGCCTTGCAGCGCAGCACGGGAAGCGTCCTCGGTCGGCAGTTGGGCCAACAGGCGGTTCCAGTAGTCGATAGCGTCCTGGTAGCGCTCGCTTTCGAAGGCGGCGATACCCAGCAGGCCCAGGCTGGTGACTTCCTTTGGATCGGCCTTGAGTGCTTCGTCGGTCAGCGCCTGGACCTTGTCCGACCATTTCTTGTTGTCGGCAAAGTACTGGGCCTGGGCCCATTGACCCAGCAGCTCGGGCTGGCGACCCGCCAGGGCCACGGTGCGCTCGAAGATCTTCGCCGCGTCGGCTGGACGGTCCTGAGCCATGTAGGTACGGCCAAGGAAGTACAGGCCCTCGGCGGAATCCGGTTGTGCCGCTACGGCACGCTCCAGGCGCAAGGTCATTTCTTCCATCGACTGCGGCGCCTGGGCGAACTCGCGGGTCAGCTCAACCTTGTCGCTGGCACCAAAGTGCAGGTACAGGCCCAGGCCCAGCACCGGCACCAGGATTGCCGCCAGCAGCGGCAACGGCTTGCCCAGGCGGGATACCCGGCCGGCGTCGGCGCCTTCGGTGTCGGCCAGCAGCTCACGAGCGGCTTCGTCGCGCCCTGCGGTCATTTGTGTAGCATCGAGCACGCCTTCAGCCTGCTGCGTCTGCAACTCGGCCACGCGCTCTTGATAAAGCGCCACGTTCAGCGCGGTACGATCCTCTTCACGCTGGGCACGACGGCCACGCAGAACCGGGATCAACAGAAAACTCAGGGCAACCAGGAGCAGCAGACCTGCGGCAAGCCAGAAATCAATCATCAGTGTTTTTGTCCAGCAGTTGGTCGAGGCGCTCGCGCTCCTCGGCAGAAAGCGTGTCCTTGCCAGCCGCGCGTTCAACGCGCCGACGACGGACGATCAGGGCAATCACCACCACGCCACCCAGCAACAGCCCGGCCGGACCAAACCACAACAGGGCGGTCTTGCCGGTCAGGGCGGGCTTGTAGCGGACGAAGTCGCCATAACGGTCGACCATGAAGTCGATGATCTGCTGGTTGTCCTTGCCCTCGCCGAGCATGCGGAAAATCTCTTTGCGCAGGTCAGCGGCAATCGGTGCATTGGAATCGGCAATGTCCTGATTCTGGCACTTGGGGCAACGCAGTTCCTTGGTCAGTTCGCGAAAACGCTCGCGATCCCCGTCCTTGGCGAACTCGTAGGTGTCGATGGCGGCATGCGCCACGCCGGCCAGGCTCAAGCCCAGGACCACAGCGGCAAACCAGCGCTTCATGGTTTGGCCTCATCCACCAGCGCCTGATACTTGGCCGCCAGTTGTTCACGCCAGACCACCTCGTCGATCACCCCCACGTACTTGTCGCGGATGATCCCCTTGGCGTCGATGAAGAAGGTTTCCGGCGCCCCGTAGACGCCCAGGTTCAGGCCCAGGGAGCCCTCCTCGTCACGGATGTCCAGCAGGTACGGATTGTGGAACTCGGCCAGCCACTTCAAGGCATCGGCATTCACGTCCTTGTAGTTCACCCCGTAGATCACCACGCCCTGCTCGGCCAGCTTGTTCAACACCGGGTGCTCGACCCGGCAGGAAATGCACCAGGTGCCCCAGACGTTGACCAGCGCCGGCTTGCCCAGCAGATCAGCGCGGGTCAGGGTCTTGTCACCCTGCACGTTGACCAGACTGAACTCCGGGAACGGCTTGCCGATCATTGCCGAAGGCAACTCGGACGGATTGAGGTACAACCCGCGGTACAGAAACACCGCCACCAGCAGAAACAGCGCCAGTGGCAACACCATCAACCAACGTCTCATGCAGCCGCTCCCGACATGCCCAGCGCTTCACGCACCCGGCTTTTCACCTTGACCCGATAGCGCCGATCCATCGCTGCCAGCAACCCGCCAAAGCCGGTCAGCAGGCCGCCGAACCAGATCCAGCGTACGAACGGCTTGACGTGCACCCGCACGGCCCAGGCACCTTCGCCCAATGGCTCGCCAAGGGCGACGTAGATATCACGGGTGAAACCAGCGTCGATCCCGGCCTCGGTCATCACCGAGTTCTGCACGGTGTACAGGCGTTTTTCCGGGTGCAGCACGCTGACTTCCTTGCCGCCCTTGATCACCCGCACGGTGCCCTTGTCGGAGGTGAAGTTCGGCCCTTCGTAATGCTTGGCCCCCTCGAACACAAAGTGATAGCCGGCCAGTTCCATCGACTCGCCCGGCTCCAGACGCAGGTCGCGCTCAGCGCTGTTCTGGCTGGAAAGGACCACGCCCAGGGCGCACACGGCAATCCCCAGGTGCGCGACCTGCATGCCCCAGTAACTGCGGGTCAGAGTCGGCAGGCCCTTGATCAGGCCTTTGTGGCGGGTCTTGTCGAGGATGTCGCGGACCCCGGCCAACAGCACCCAGGCGGCGAGCATGAAGGTCGCCAGCACGGCCCAGTTGAAGTCGCCATAGGCGATCCCGGCCACCACTGCCAGCGCAGCACTGCCCAGCAAGACCGGCGTGAGCATGCCCACCAGCCACTTCACCGGGGTGTCCTTCCAGCGCACCAGCACGCCGACGGCCATCACCACCATCAACAACGCCATCAACGGAATGAACAGGGCGTTGAAGTACGGCGGGCCGACCGACAGCTTGGCCCCGGTCATGGCGTCGAGGATCAGCGGGTACAGGGTACCGAGCAGGATCATCGAGGCCGCCACCACCAGCACCAGGTTGTTGCCCAGCAGCAGGGTTTCCCGCGACCACAGGTTGAAGCCCACATGGCTCTTGACCACCGGCGCGCGCAGGGCGAACAGGGTCAGCGAGCCACCCACCACAAACAGCAGGAAGATCAGGATGAACACGCCACGCTCAGGGTCCGAGGCAAAGGCGTGGACCGAAGTCAGGACCCCGGAACGCACGAGGAAGGTCCCCAGCAGGCTCAGCGAGAAGGCAGCGATCGCCAGCAGTACGGTCCAGCTTTTGAACACGCCACGTTTTTCGGTGACTGCCAGCGAGTGAATCAGCGCCGTGCCGACCAGCCAAGGCATGAACGAGGCATTTTCTACCGGGTCCCAGAACCACCAGCCGCCCCAGCCGAGTTCGTAGTAGGCCCACCACGAACCGAGGGTGATGCCGATGCCCAGGAACGCCCAGGCGACGATGGTCCACGGACGTGACCAACGGGCCCATGCGGCATCCAGGCGACCGCCCATCAAGGCGGCGATGGCGAAGGCGAAGGCCACCGAGAAGCCGACGTAGCCCATGTACAGCATCGGCGGGTGAACGATCAGGCCGATGTCCTGCAGCAACGGGTTGAGGTCGGCGCCATCGGTAGGCATCTGCGGCAGGATGCGCTCGAACGGGTTCGAGGTGAGGATCAGGAACAGCAGGAAGCCGATGCTGATCATCCCCATCACCGACAGCACCCGCGCCAGCATGACCTGCGGCAATTGCCGCGAGAACACCGACACGGCGAAGGTCCAGCCACCCAGAATCATCGCCCACAACAGCAGCGAACCTTCGTGGGCGCCCCACACGGCGCTGAACTTGTAGTACCACGGCAAGGCGCTGTTGGAGTTGTTGGCCACATAGGCGACGGAGAAGTCGTCGACCATGAAGGCGTAGGTCAGGCAGCCGAAGGAGAATGCCAGGAAGGCGAACTGCCCCCAGGCGGCAGGCTGGGCCAAGCTCATCCACATGCGGTCACCGCGCCAGGCACCGAACAACGGCACGATCGCCTGGACGATGGCAAAACACAGGGCGAGGATCATCGCCAGGTGGCCCAACTCGGGAATAAAGATGCCGGACGTCATGGATCAACCCTCCTTCACGGGTGTCGGGGCGGATTGACCACTGTCTTTGAGCGCCTTGGTCACTTCCGGCGGCATGTACTTCTCGTCGTGCTTGGCCAGCACTTCGTCAGCCACCACCACGCCCTCGGCATTCAACTTGCCCAGGGCGACGATGCCCTGCCCTTCGCGGAACAGGTCCGGAAGGATGCCACGGTAGGTGATGGTCACGGATTTGTTGAAGTCGGTGACGACGAATTTCACGTCCAGCGAATCGCCGGAACGTTTCAGGGAACCGGCCTCGACCATGCCACCGGCGCGGATGCGCGTATCTTGCGGGGCTTCGCCATTGGCGATCTGGGTCGGGGTGTAGAACAGGTTGATGTTTTGCTGCAAGGCACTCAAGGCCAGGCCGACAGCAGCGCCAACCCCCACCAGGATCGCGAGAATGATGAGCAGACGTTTTTTACGCAGCGGATTCACTTGCTGTTCTCCCGGCGCAGACGACGCGCCTCTTGTTGCAGATAACGCTTGCGGGCCAGGATCGGCGCGACCACGTTGAGGGCCAGTACCGCCAGGCAGATGCCATAGGCCGACCAGACATATAGACCGTGATGGCCCATGGCGAGGAAGTCGCCCAATGAAGCAAAACTCATGAGGCGGCCTCCAGGCTGTTTTGCACTTCGGCTTTGACCCAACTGGCCCGGGCTTCGCGCTTGAGCACTTCAAGGCGCATGCGCAGCAACAGCACCGCGCCGAAGAAACAGTAGAAACCCAACACCGTCAGCAGCAATGGCAGCCACATCTCCACCGGCATCGCCGGTTTTTCGGTGAGGGTGAAGGTCGCGCCCTGGTGCAGGGTGTTCCACCACTCCACCGAATACTTGATGATCGGGATGTTGATCACCCCGACAATCGCCAGCACCGCGCACGCCTTGGCGGCGCTGTCACGATTGCTGATGGCGTTGCCCAGCGCAATGAGACCGAAGTACAGGAACAGCAGGATCAGCATCGACGTTAGTCGCGCATCCCAGACCCACCACGAACCCCAGGTCGGCTTGCCCCAGATCGCCCCGGTGACCAGCGCCACGGCGGTCATCCAGGCACCAATTGGAGCCGCGCATTGCAGGGCGACGTCGGCCAGCTTCATCTTCCACACCAGCCCGACGATGCCGCAGACCGCCAGCATCACATACACCGACTGCGCCAGCATGGCCGCCGGCACGTGGATGTAGATGATCCTGAAGCTGTTGCCTTGCTGGTAGTCCGGCGGTGCGAACGCCAGGCCCCAGACCACTCCAATGCCGATCAGCAACACGGCGGCGATACTCAGCCAGGGCAACATTTTGCCGCTGATGCCGTAAAACCACTTGGGCGAGCCGAGCTTGTGAAACCAGGTCCAGTTCATTGCTGTTTCCATCACGGTTGCTTTTCGTCAACACGAAAAGCCAGGGTCTTTACTGGTCGTTTTTTGACCAGACCTCATTATTCGCCGACGCTGATCTTCAGGCCAGCAGCTATTGCAAAGGGTGTCAGGGTAACTGCCAGGGCGGTCAGGCTCCCAAGCCACAGCAGATACCCGGTCGCCGGCATGCCCTGAAGTGCCGCCTGCAAGGCGCCACTGCCCAGGATCAACACCGGGATATACAACGGCAGAATCAACAGCGCCAGCAGCAAGCCGCCACGCTTCAAACCCACCGTCAGCGCCGCGCCGACCGCACCGAGCAGGCTCAGCACCGGTGTACCCAGCAACAGCGACAAGAGCAAAACCGGCAGACAGGCGGCAGGCAAACCGAGCATCAAGGCCAGCAACGGCGCAAGCAATACCAATGCCAGGCCGGAAAACGCCCAGTGTGCCAGTACCTTGGCCAAAACCAGAAGAGCCAGGGGGTGCGACGAAAGGACCCACTGCTCAAGGGATCCGTCCTCGAAATCACTGCGGAAAAGCCCGTCCAGCGAGAGCAAAACCGATAAAAGGGCAGCTACCCAGACCAGGCCCGGAGACAAGGTTTGCAACAATTGAGTCTCAGGTCCCACTGCCAATGGAAACAATGCGACAACAATTGCGAAAAATACCAAGGGGTTGGCCAGCTCCGCCGGACGGCGACACAACAACCGGGCCTCGCGGGCCACCAACAGCGCAAAAACACTCATACGGCCCACTGCCCCAGGTCGATATCACGGTAACCGGCCGGCATCCGGGTCATGGTGTGGTGGGTGGTCAGGATCACCATGCCGCCCTGTTCACAATGGGCGGCCAGGTGCTCTTCCAACTGGGCGACACCTTGCTTGTCCAGGGCGGTGAACGGCTCGTCGAGGATCCACAGCGCTGGACTCTCGAGGTACAACCGCGCCAGAGCGACCCGGCGTTGCTGGCCGGCGGACAGGGTATGGCACGGCACATCTTCAAAACCGCGCAACCCGACGGCCGCCAGCGCCTGCCAGATAGCCTCGCGGTTGGCCGGCTGGTGCAGGGCGCAGAGCCAACTGAGGTTCTCTTCGGCGCTCAGCAGGTCCTTGATGCCGGCGGCATGGCCGATCCACAACAAGTTATGGGCCAACTCTATCCGCTGGCTGTGCAGCGGCTCGCCATTGAGCAACACCTGGCCGCTGGTCGGCTGCATCAGGCCGGCCAGCAGGCGCAGCAGGCTGGTCTTGCCGCTGCCGTTGGGGCCGCTGATCTGCAGCATGTCGCCGCGATCCAGACGCAATGCGAGGTTTTCGAAGAGCATCCGCCAGTCTCGCTCACAGGCGAGCGCTACGGCTTCTAGTAGAGGGATGGTCAAGAGATCGCGGGCCTTTACGGTTCAAGTCGGCAGTGGATCGGCCGTTAAAGTGGTGCAGCATAGATGCATTGACGGCCTGTTCCAGAGAGCTGGGTCAATATTTATGCTGGTTTTGCTGCGCGATGGCGCCGCGCGTCCTTGGAGACGGGCGGCATTATACATGTCATGTCCTACTCTCAAGAGGGCAATTTCGACAGGGTGTGACCGATGACCGCTGAGATCAACCTTCCTCCCCTGCCCCCCGCGGCACCTGCCACGCCGCGCGTGCAGGCCAGTGGCGAGTTGCTCAAGCTGCTGACCCCGGTGGACGGCCTGATCGGTGCCGGGCAGAGCGCCAAGGCCGAAGTCCTGTCACTCAAGCAGGACCAGCAGATGTTCCAGCTGCTGCTCAAGATCACCCTGGCGGGTGGGCGCCAGACCACCGTATCGGCCACCAGCAGCCTGCCATTGGCCCTGGGTGCCAGCCTGGCCATTACCCAGCCCTCGGCCGGCAGCCTGGCGATCAGTCCGCAATCCAGCCTGGCTGGCAACGCCGCAGCCCTGTCGCGCATTGACACCACACAACTGCCGGTCGGCACGCTGTTGCAGGGCAAGGTGCTGACCACCCAGTTACAGCCGCAGGCACCGGGGCAACCGGCGGTGTACCGCTCGATGGTCAGCCTGCTCAACAGCGCGCTCAGCGGCACCGCTCTGAACATCGACAGCCCGCGGCCACTGCGCATCGGCACCCTGCTCAGTGCCCAGGTCCAGGATGCACACACCCTCAGCTTCGTGCCCCTGAGCACTCGCCAGGAACAATTGGCGATCAGCCAACAATTGCACACCCAGCAGAGTCGCCAGGGTTCCCTGGACGCGGTGTTCAAGGCCTTGCAGAACCTGCCGGCCGATGGGCAATCCCCTGAGGTTCGCGCCAGCGTCGACAAACTGCTTGCCAGCCTGCCCGAGGTCCAGCACCTGAGCAGCGCCAAGGGGCTGGCGCAAGCGCTGGCCAACAGCGGGCTGTTTCTCGAAAGCCGATTGCTCGCCGGACAGAATCCGGCGCCGGCAGACGACCTCAAGGGCAACCTGTTGCGTCTGATCGCCCAACTGGCCCCCGGCCTGCCGGCCAATCCCAGCTTCAATGCCGCGTTGGCCGCCAACACCCTGGCCCAGGCCCTGCCGAGCTTTGTGCGCAATGCCCTCGGCACCCTTGGCCAGGTCAGCGCCAAACCGGCCCCGGGTGGCTTTCCCCTGCCCTCGCGGCTGCTGCAGAAGCTGACCGAGGAAGGCGACCTGGAACACCTGCTGCGCCTGGCCGCCGCCGCGATCTCGCGCCTGCAAAGCCACCAATTGTCGAGCCTGGAACAGACCGGCATGACCGAGGACGGCCGCCTGCAAACCACCTGGCAGCTGGAAATCCCCATGCGCAACCTGCAAGACATCGTGCCACTGCAGGTCAAGGTGCAGCGCGAAGACCCTCCGCCCAGGGATCCCAAGGAAAAACCCACCGAACGCGAAGCCCGCCAACACTTGTGGCGGGTCGACCTGGCATTCGACCTTGAGCCCCTGGGGCCACTGCAGGTACAGGCACAACTGGTACGCGGCAGCCTGTCCAGCCAGCTTTGGGCCGAACGCCCCTACACCGCCAGCCTGATTGAACAGCACCTGGACCATTTGCGCGCGCAACTGCATGCCTGCGGCCTGAACGTCGGCGACCTCGACTGTCACCTCGGCATTCCCCCCCAAGGCCCACAAACCCGTCTCGAACAACGCTGGGTGGACGACACCGCATGAACCACCACAACCTGCCCCGCCAGGCCATCGCCCTCAAATACGACGGCCAGCACGCCCCCACGCTCACCGGCAAAGGCGACGATGCCCTGGCCGAAGCCATCCTGAAAATCGCCCGTGAGCATGAGGTACCGATCTACGAAAACGCCGAGCTGGTGCGGCTGCTGGCGCGGATGGAATTGGGCGATAGCATCCCCGAAGAGCTGTATCGGACCATTGCCGAGATCATTGCGTTTGCCTGGAACCTGAAGGGCAAGTTTGCCCAGACACAGGACCTGGACACGACGCAGCTGGAGAAAGACATCACCCATCGCGGGGATGATTATTGAAGTGTCAGCGCCCACAGATTGGATGGGGGCTGGCAAAGCCGACAATGGTGGCGCCTGGCATGCCGCTATCGCGGGCAAGCCCGCTCCCACAGGTTCAGTTGGTGTATGCGAGATCTGCACGCACCGCAAATTACTGTGGGAGCGGGCTTGCCCGCGATGGTCGTCAACGATGACGCATACAGCCTGACACCCAGCAGCGCCCTCAGGCCTTTCGCGGGCAAGCCCGCTCCCACAGGTTCAGTCGGTGTATGCGAGATCTGCACGCACCGGAAATTACTGTGGGAGCGGGCTTGCCCGCGATGGGGCCGGGGCCGGCAACATGCATAGCGCCTGGCAATCAGCCCTTGTGCATCTTGCTCATCAACTCCGCCTCGGCCTGGGTCAAGCCGCAGGAGTGGGTCAGTTCGTCGACGCTGGCGCCCATGCCCACCAGGCGCGCGGCCTGGGCGAATGACAGGCTGGTCGGGTCGCGCTGTTCGATCCGGGTCAGTTTGTCCGGCAACGGCTCGACCAGCACGCGCAACTCTTGCAGTTCTTCACCCATGCGCACCGTACCGTCCTGGTAATGATCGACGCGCCGGGCCAGTTCCTTGATCCGTTGGTCACGCTGCGCATCGGCTTGTGCCGCGACCACGGCCAGTGCTCGCTGCTTGCGGGTATAGGCGAGAAAAATCGCCAGGCTGCCGATCCACAGCAGCCCCAGGACAGTAACAGCCGCTTCGAGAATCAATCAGATACTCTCCAGGTCCGACCACTCTTCCTCGCTCATCATCTTGTCCAGCTCGACCAGGATCAGCAGTTCGTTGTTCTTGTTGCACACGCCCTGGATGAACTTGGCCGACTCGTCGTTGCCGACGTTGGGCGCGGTCTCGATTTCCGACTGACGCAGGTAAACCACTTCCGCCACGCTGTCGACCATGATCCCGACCACTTGCTTGTCGGCCTCGATGATCACGATCCGGGTGTTGTCGCTGATCTCGGCATTCATCAGGCCGAAGCGCTGGCGGGTGTCGATCACGGTGACTACGTTGCCGCGCAGGTTGATGATGCCCAGCACGTAGCTGGGTGCACCCGGCACCGGCGCGATCTCGGTGTAGCGCAGGACTTCCTGGACGCGCATCACGTTGATCCCGTAGGTTTCATTGTCCAGCTTGAAGGTTACCCATTGCAGGATCGGATCTTCGGAACCCTTTGCTGACGACGCCTTATCATTCATACCCTGACCCCTTAAAAAAACCGCCGATGGCGGTGTGTGTTCTGCCTGGCCGCCACGACGGGCGGCCAGTGGCTTGTTATGTCAGTGAGTGCAGCGGCTTGCGCGTGCCCATGTGTTTGGCCCCGCCGCTGGCGATCAACTCGGCCAGTTGCGCGACATCGAGCAAGGCGCACATGTGTTCGATCACGGTGCCGGCCAACCATGGCCGTTGCCCGCGATGACTGCGCCATTTGATTTCGTTGGGGTTCAGGCGCAACGAGCGGCTGACCTGATGCACCGCCAGCCCCCACTCGTAGCCCTGCACCGAGATCACGTATTGCAGGCCCTGGCGAAAGTCGTCGCGGTAGCGATCGGGCATCACCCAGCGTGCGGTATCCAGCACCTTGAGGTTGCCGGCCTGGCTCGGCAGGATCCCCAGGAACCACTCCGGCTGGCCGAACAAAGGCGTCAGCTCATGCCCGGCCAGGGGATAGATCGAACCCAGGCACACCAGCGGCACCGCCAGGGTCAAACCTGCGACATCGAACAACAGGCATTCGAACGGCTCGGCGGCCCAGCTCGGCCGACCATCGCTGTCCACGGGCGGTGGTGTGGCGCTCGGCGGCAGGTGCACGTCGGCCACCGGCTCGACCAGCGTGTGCAGCAACGGCAACACCGGGGCAGCCGGTGCCGGGACCACCGCCTCGACCAAGCTCACTTGCGGCAACTCGACCACAGGAGGCTGGGCATCGCGCGCCTGCTCTTGCAGCACCGCCGCCTGGAACTCGTCCAGCGCCCCTTGGGTTTCGATCACCTCGAGCACTTCGATGACCTCGCTCACCTCCACCGGCTGCTCTTCGGTGGCGTCCTGCAGCAAGGCGTCGAGGTAGGATTGCAGCGCCAGTTGCGGGCGTGAGGTGGTTTTCAGCGGCCGGTTCATCTCAAGCCACCTGCGCGACAAGTTGTTGCGCCAGCAGGTGCTTGAGCAACGAACGATAGGCCAGCACGCCACGGCTCTTGCCGTCGAACTGCGAAGGCGTGAGGCCGGCGCGGCTGGCATCGCGCAGCCTTGTGTCGACCGGGATATAGCCCTGCCAGATGTCATCCGGGTACATATCGCGCAGCACCCGTAAGGTGCTCAGGGAGGCCTGGGTGCGACGGTCGAACAGGGTCGGCACGATGCTGAACGGCAACGCCTGCTTGCGCGAGCGATTGATCATCGCCAGGGTGTTGACCATGCGCTCCAGGCCTTTGACCGCCAGGTGCTCGGTCTGCACCGGGATCACCAGTTGCTGGCTTGCCGCCAAGGCATTGACCATCAGCACGCCGAGCAACGGCGGGCTGTCGATCAGGGCGTAATCGAAATCCTGCCACAACTGCGCCAGGCTCTTGGCAATCACCAGGCCCAGGCCGCTCTTGCCCGGCGACTGGCGCTCCAGGGTGGCCAGCGCGGTGCTCGACGGCAACAGGGAAATACGTTCGTCGCTGGTGGGCAATAACAACTGCCCGGGCAGGCCTTGCGGCACGCTGCCGCCATGCAAAAACAGGTCGTAACAGCTGTGTTCCAGGCTGTCCGGGTCGTAACCGAAGTAACTGGTCATGGAGCCGTGGGGGTCGAGATCGACCACGACCACGCGCTTGCCCGCCTCAGCCAGCAATCCGGCTAAAGCGATGGAGGAAGTGGTTTTACCAACACCACCCTTTTGATTGGCAACTGCCCAGACTCTCATTCAGTTCGTTCCTCCCGGTCGTATGGGGCAACCGAGAAATAGCTCAACGTGGCAAGCCGGGTGACGGAGAATTGACGGCACTCTGCGGTCCCGGCGACTTGACCTGGGTCGGTGCAGTTTGTGTGCCAGCCCGCTTCAATGCCGCATCCGGTTGTGCATGGGCGGTACCCGTACCGGTCAGGCTGCGTCGCACATCGAGGTTACGCGAGATCACCAGCACCACCCGCCGGTTGCGCGCCCGCCCCTCGGCGGTGGCGTTATTGGCCACCGGCTGGAACTCGCCATACCCCACCGACGCCAGGCGCTGCGGATTGACGCCCTGCATCGCGAGCATGCGCACGATACTCGCCGAGCGGGCCGAGGACAGCTCCCAGTTGGTCGGGTACTGCGCGGTGCGGATCGGCAGGTCGTCGGTAAAACCTTCGACGTGAATCGGGTTATCGAACGGCTTGAGGATGGCCGCGACCTTATCGATGATGTTGAACGCGATATCGCTGGGCATGGCATCGCCGCTGCCGAACAACAGGCTGGAGTTGAGTTCGATCTCGACCCACAACTCGTTGCCGCGGATCGTCATCTGGTTGGCACTGAGCAGGTCGCCGAATGCCGCGCTGATGTCATCGGCGATACGCTTGAGCGGGTCGTCAGCGGCCTGGGCAATGCCCGCGTCGAGCTGCTCGCGGTCCTTGACCAGCGGCTGGGCCGGGGTCACGGTCTGTGGCCGTTCATCGCCGATGGGAATCGGCTTGAGCGCCCGATCGGAGTCGGTGAACACGCCGATCAGCGCCTCGGAGATCACCTTGTACTTGCCTTCGTTGATCGAGGAAATCGAATACATCACCACAAAAAAGGCGAACAGCAAGGTAATGAAGTCGGCGTAGGACACCAGCCAGCGTTCATGGTTGACGGGTTCTTCAGTGTAGCGCCGACGTGCCATGCTCCATGCCCCCCATCAGTCCATGAAGCCCTGAAGCTTGAGTTCGATGGAACGAGGGTTTTCACCTTCGGCGATCGACAGGATGCCTTCGAGCAACATTTCCCGGTACCGCGACTGACGCAAGGCAATCGCCTTGAGTTTGCTGGCGATGGGCAGCAGCACCAGGTTGGCACTGGCCACCCCGTAGATCGTCGCGACGAAGGCCACGGCAATGCCGCTGCCCAGTTGCGACGGATCGGCCAGGTTGCCCATGACGTGAATCAGGCCCATCACCGCGCCGATGATGCCGATGGTCGGGGCGTAGCCGCCCATGCTTTCAAAGACTTTGGCGGCTTCGATGTCGCGGCTTTCCTGAGTGTAGAAATCCACTTCGAGGATGCTGCGGATCGCTTCCGGCTCGGCGCCATCGACCAGCAATTGCAGGCCCTTGCGCGAATAGTTGTCGGGCTCCGCATCCGCCACGCCTTCGAGGCCCAGCAGGCCTTCCTTGCGCGCGGTCAGGCTCCAGTTGACCACCCGATCAATCCCGCCAGCCAGGTCGACCCGTGGCGGAAACAGAATCCATACCAGAATCTGCATGGCACGCTTGAAGGCGCTCATCGGCGACTGCAGCAGCGCCGCACCGATGGTTCCGCCGAGCACGATCAGGGCGGCCGGGCCGTTGGCCAGGGCGCCCAGGTGGCCGCCTTCCAGGTAGTTGCCACCGATAATGGCGACAAACGCCATGATGATCCCGATAAGACTCAGCACATCCATCAGAGGCACGCCTCGGCCAGGTGTTTGCCGATCTCGTCGAGGTCGTAGATGGCATCGGCCAGGTTGGCTTTGACGATGGCCATCGGCATGCCGTAGATCACGCAGCTGGCTTCATCCTGGGCCCAGATGGCACTGCCGCTCTGCTTGAGCAGGCGCGCACCTTCCCGACCATCGGCGCCCATGCCGGTGAGTACCACCGCCAGAACTTTGTCGCCGTAGGACTTGGCCGCCGAACCGAAAGTGATATCCACGCACGGCTTGTAGTTCAAACGTTCGTCGCCCGGGAGGATTTTCACCGCGCCACGGCCGTCGATCATCATTTGTTTGCCACCCGGCGCCAGCAAGGCCAGGCCCGGACGCAGGATGTCGCCGTCCTCGGCTTCCTTGACTCTGATCCGGCACAGCTTGTCCAGGCGCTCGGCGAATGCCTTGGTAAAGGCCGCCGGCATGTGCTGGACCAGCACGATGGGCGCCGGGAAGTTGGCCGGCAATTGGGTCAGCACGCGCTGCAGGGCGACCGGGCCACCCGTGGAGGTACCGATGGCGACCAGCTTGTAGGCCTTGCGCTTGGGTGCCGGCGAGGACGGCGCAGCACGGGTTGGCACAGGTGCCACCGCCGGACGTGGTGTCGGGCTGCTGCCGGCAAAATTGCTGACCGGTGCAGGGGCTGGGGTCGGGGTCGGGGTCGGCGCCGCTGCTGGTGCCGGTGCCCGATAGGCACTGAAGCGCCGGTTACTGCGCGAAATGCTGTGGACCTTCTCGCACAGCAGTTGCTTGACCTTCTCCGGGTTGCGCGAGATGTCTTCGAAATTCTTCGGCAGGAAGTCCACCGCACCGGCGTCCAGCGCGTCGAGGGTGACCCGCGCGCCTTCATGAGTCAGCGAGGAGAACATCAACACCGGGGTTGGGCAGCGCTGCATGATATGCCGCACCGCCGTGATGCCATCCATCATCGGCATCTCGTAGTCCATGGTGATCACGTCGGGCTTGAGGGCCAGCGCCTGATCAATCGCCTCCTTGCCATTGGTCGCGGTCCCGACCACCTGGATATTCGGGTCCGCCGAAAGGATTTCCGAGACGCGGCGGCGGAAAAAACCGGAATCATCCACCACCAGGACTTTGACTGCCATAAACACTCCATATAGGCGCAACAGGGCGCCAGGCGCCCCGCTCCACCAGAATCAAATACGCCGCGTGGCGTAACGCTTGAGCATGCTCGGGACATCGAGAATCAACGCGATGCGACCGTCACCGGTAATGGTGGCGCCCGACATGCCCGGCGTTCCCTGGAGCATTTTGCCCAATGGCTTGATGACCACTTCTTCCTGGCCAACCAGTTGATCGACGACAAAGCCGATCCGCTGGGTGCCCACCGAAAGGATCACCACATGGCCCTCGCGCTGCTCTTCATGAGCGGCGGAGGCGACCAGCCAGCGCTTGAGATAAAACAGCGGCAAGGCCTTGTCCCGCACGATCACCACTTCCTGGCCGTCGACCACGTTGGTGCGCGACAGGTCGAGGTGGAAGATCTCGTTGACGTTGACCAGTGGGAACGCAAAGGCCTGGTTGCCCAGCATCACCATCAGGGTCGGCATGATCGCCAGGGTCAACGGCACCTTGATCACGATCTTCGAACCCTGGCCCTTGGTCGAGTAGATGTTGATCGAGCCATTGAGCTGGGAAATCTTGGTTTTCACCACGTCCATGCCCACGCCACGCCCGGACACATCGGAGATCTCGGTCTTGGTCGAGAAACCCGGAGCGAAGATCAGGTTGTAGCATTCGGTGTCGCTCAGGCGCTCGGCTGCATCCTTGTCCATCACCCCGCGTTTCACCGCGATGGCGCGCAGGACGTTGGGGTCCATGCCTTTGCCGTCATCGGAGATCGACAGCAGGATGTGATCACCCTCCTGTTCGGCCGCCAGCACCACTTTGCCGCCCCGGGACTTGCCCGCGTCTTCACGCTCCTGCGGCGATTCGATGCCGTGGTCGACCGCGTTGCGCACCAAGTGCACCAGCGGGTCGGCCAGGGCCTCGACGAGGTTCTTGTCCAGATCGGTTTCTTCGCCGACCAGCTCCAGGTTGATCTCTTTCTTGAGCTGGCGGGCCAGGTCGCGAACCAGGCGCGGGAAGCGCCCGAAGACCTTCTTGATCGGCTGCATGCGGGTCTTCATGACCGCGGTCTGCAAGTCCGCGGTGACCACGTCGAGGTTCGACACGGCCTTGGACATGGCCTCGTCGCCGCTGTTGAGCCCCAGGCGTACCAGGCGGTTACGCACCAGTACCAGCTCGCCCACCATGTTCATGATTTCGTCCAGGCGCGCGGTATCTACCCGTACGGTGGTCTCGGCTTCGCTGGCCGGTTTTTCCGCTGGTGGCGCCGACTGGGCACGGGCCGGGGCCGGGACCGGTTTGGCGACAGCCGGCTTGGCGACCGGGGCCACGGCTTTGGCCGCGACTGGCGCGGCGCTGACCGCAGCGGTCTCGGCATTGCCGGCGACGTGGCTGAACTTGCCCTTGCCGTGCAGCTCGTCGAGCAGCGATTCGAACTCGTGATCGGAGATCAGGTCGCCGCCAACCGCCGCCGCTTCGGCAACGATGGCGGCCGGCACCGAGGCAATCGCCGACTCGAGCGCTTCAACGGCAAAGTTGCCCTTGCCGTGCAACTGGTCGAGCAAGGCTTCGAATTCGTCGTCGGTTATGTCGCTGCTTTCAGCCGCGACCACCGGGGCGACCGGCTCGACCGGGGTCGCCAGGTTGTCCACGGCGAACTGGCCTTTGCCGTGCAACTGATCGAGCAACGACTCGAACTCGGCATCGCTGATTTCATCACTGCCGTTCGCCGCCGCTGGCGCCTGGATCACAGGTGCCTCGGCTTGCGCCTTGACCGCATTCAGCGAGTCGAGCAGCAGTTCAAATTCGTTATCGGTGATATCGCCGCTGTCGCTGGCGACAACCGGCGCCGCGGGTGCTGGCGCGAGCGCTGCCACCTCGTCGGCCGATTGCGGTTCCGCCAGGCGCGCCAGGGCCGCCAGCAGCTCGGCCGTGGCAGCAGTGACCGGTGCGCGCTCGCGCACTTCGCTGAACATGCCGTTGACCGCATCCAACGCTTCGAGCACCACGTCCATCAGCTCCGAGTCGACGCGCCGCTCACCCTTGCGCAGGATGTCGAAGACGTTCTCGGCGATGTGGCAGCACTCCACCAGTTCGTTGAGCTGGAGGAAGCCGGCGCCCCCTTTTACAGTGTGAAAACCGCGAAAAATTGCATTGAGCAGGTCCGCATCATCCGGTCGGCTTTCCAGCTCGACCAGTTGTTCGGACAGTTGCTCCAGAATCTCGCCGGCCTCAACCAGAAAATCCTGAAGGATCTCTTCATCGGCGCCGAAGCTCATGTGTAGGGGTGCTCCTAGAATCCAAGGCTGGAAAGCAAATCGTCGACATCGTCCTGACCGGACATCACGTCATCACGTTTATCGGCATGAATCTGCGGACCTTCACCCTGCGCCAGATGTTTTTGCGGATTTTTTTCCGCGAGGATCGCTGCACGGTCATGTTCGATGCCGGCAAAGCGGTCGACCTGGCTAGCCATCAGCACCAGTTTCAGCAGATTGCTTTCCACTTCCGTGACCAGTTGCGTCACGCGCTTGATCACCTGGCCGGTCAGATCCTGGTAATCCTGGGCCAGCAGAATGTCGTTGAGGTTGCCCGCCACGACCTGGCTGTGGCTGGCGCTGCGGCTCAGGAAACCATCGACGCGCCGGGCCAGCTCACGGAACTCTTCAGCCCCGACTTCACGGCGCATGAAACGCCCCCAGTCTGCGCTCAACGCCTGGGCATCGGTCCCCAGGGCATTGACCAGCGGCGTGCTGTTCTCCACCAGGTCCATGGTGCGATTGGCCGCCGCCTCGGTCAGCTTGACCACATACCCCAGGCGCTCGGTGGCGTCGGTGATCTGCGAGACTTCCTCGGCTTGCGGCATGTTCGGGTCAATCTGGAAATTGACGATCGCGCTATGCAGCTCACGGGTGAGCTTGCCCACTTCCTGGTACAGGCCACGGTCACGGGTCTGGTTGAGCTCATGGATCAGTTGCACGGCCTCGCCGAACTTGCCCTTTTCCAGGCTGTCGACCAATTCGACCGCGTGTTTTTTCAGGGTCGATTCAAAATCGCCCTGTGAAATCTCTCGTTGTTCCATAGCTCCCCCGTGGCGCCAGACATCAACCGATGCGTTCGAAGATCTTCTCGATCTTTTCTTTCAACGCCTGGGCGGTGAACGGCTTGACCACATAGCCGTTGACGCCGGCCTGGGCCGCTTCGATGATCTGCTCGCGCTTGGCTTCAGCGGTCACCATCAACACTGGCAAGTGCTTGAGCTTTTCGTTGGCGCGCACGTGGCGCAGCAGATCGATACCGGTCATGCCCGGCATGTTCCAGTCCGTGACCAGAAAATCGATGCTGCCACTGTTGAGCATTGGGATGGCTGTAGTGCCGTCGTCTGCCTCGACCGTGTTGGTGAACCCGAGGTCACGCAACAGGTTTTTGATGATCCGCCGCATCGTTGAGAAGTCATCAACGATGAGGATTTTCATGTTCTTGTCCAATTCGACCTCCAAGCAGTCTTAAACGCGCCCAGCACCTGGGCACGCCATTCAATCAACAGGCAGAGCACTCAACGACGGTTTGGAGCACAACGGATGATGACCGCGCCAGCGCGAGGCTGTAGCGGTGTCGTTCGCAGTGTCCCCACACTGCTGTCAGCGCGCTCGCCACTCTCCCAAACGCCCCCGCAAACGGGCTGCGCACTGGCTGTGTAACTGGCTGACCCGCGATTCGCTGACCCCCAGGACCTCACCGATTTCCTTGAGGTTCAGCTCCTCGTCGTAGTACAGCGCCAAGACCAGTCGCTCACGCTCCGGCAAATTGGCAATCGCGTCCGCCAGCGCAGCCTGGAAGCGTTCATCCTCCAGGTCACGCGACGGCTCGAGATGAGCACTCGCGCCATCCTCATGCAGCCCTTCATGCTCGCCGTCCTGCAACAGGTCGTCGAAACTGAACAGGCGACTGCCCAAGGTGTCATTCAAAATCCCGTAATAATCGTCGAGACTCAATTGGAGTTCGGCCGCAACCTCGTGATCTTTAGCGTCACGTCCGGTTTTAGCTTCAATTGAGCGAATCGCGTCGCTGACCATGCGGGTATTGCGGTGCACCGAGCGTGGCGCCCAGTCACCTTTACGGACCTCGTCGAGCATTGCCCCGCGGATGCGGATCCCGGCGTAGGTTTCGAAACTCGCGCCTTTGCTGGCGTCGTACTTGGTCGAGACTTCCAGCAGGCCGATCATCCCGGCCTGGATCAGGTCTTCGACCTGGACACTGGCCGGCAGACGCGCCAGCAAGTGATAGGCAATGCGTTTTACCAGTGGCGCGTAACGCTCGATCAGCTCGTACTGCGCGTCACGCGCCGATTGCTTGTACAGGTTGTAACCGCTGGCTGTCATAGCACCGGACCCGCAGTCTGTTGCACCAGGCGCTCCACAAAAAACTCCAGATGCCCACGCGGATTGGCGGGCAATGGCCAGGTATCGACTTTCTGCGCAATGGCGCGGAAGGCCAGGGCGCACTTGGAACGAGGAAAGGCTTCGTACACCGCGCGCTGCTTCTGCACTGCCTTGCGCACGCTTTCGTCGTAGGGCACCGCGCCGACGTATTGTAGGGCGACATCCAGGAAGCGGTCCGTGACCTTGGTCAACTTGGCGAACAGGTTGCGCCCTTCCTGCGGGCTTTGCGCCATGTTGGCCAGCACGCGGAAGCGGTTCATGCCGTAGTCACGGTTGAGCAGCTTGATCAGGGCGTAGGCGTCGGTGATCGAAGTCGGCTCGTCGCAGACCACCAGCAGCACTTCCTGCGCGGCGCGGACAAAACTGACCACCGACTCGCCGATCCCGGCCGCGGTGTCGATCACCAGCACATCGAGGTTGTCGCCGATATCGCTGAACGCCTGGATCAGGCCCGCGTGCTGGGCCGGGCTCAGGTGCACCATGCTCTGGGTACCGGAGGCGGCCGGCACGATACGAATCCCGCCGGGCCCCTGCAGCAGCACGTCGCGCAATTCGCAGCGACCCTCGATCACGTCGGCCAGCGTGCGCTTGGGCGTCAGCCCCAGCAACACATCGACGTTCGCCAGCCCCAGGTCGGCGTCCAGCAACATAACGCGCCGGCCGAGCTCTGCCAGAGCCAGGGACAAGTTCACTGAAACGTTAGTCTTACCGACGCCACCCTTGCCGCCGGTCACCGCGATCACCTGTACGGGATGCATGCTGCCCATGTGCTTTCTATACCTTGTCTTGCTTAGACGCGGGCTACATGACTGGCTGCGCGTTCCCTGGGGAACAATGCACGGCAGGCCATCGATGTAGATACAAATCTAGTCATTAATACCTCAGCCGACCCGTTTGGTCGGGCTGTGGTAGAGATCAGCGAACATATCAGCCATGGCTTCTTCGCTGGGTTCTTCCTGCATTTGTACACTCACGGCGCGACTGACCAACTGATGGCGGCGCGGCAGATGCAGGTCATCCGGGATACGCGGTCCATCGGTCAGATAGGCCACCGGTAATTCGTGACTGATCGCCAGGCTCAAGACCTCGCCCAGACTTGCCGTTTCGTCCAGTTTAGTCAGGATGCAGCCGGCCAGCCCGCAACGTTTATAACTGTGATAGGCGGCCGTCAGCACCTGCTTCTGGCTGGTGGTGGCCAGGACCAGATAATTCTTCGATTTGATCCCGCGTCCCGCCAGGCTTTCCAGCTGCATGCGCAAGGCCGGGTCGCTGGCCTGCAGGCCCGCGGTGTCGATCAACACCACACGCTTGCGCAGCAGTGGGTCCAGGGCCTGGGCCAGGGACTGACCCGGATCCAGATGCGTCACCGACACGTTGAGGATCCGCCCCAGGGTCTTGAGTTGCTCCTGGGCGCCGATGCGGTAGCTGTCCATGCTCACCAGGGCGATGTTCTGCGCGCCGTACTTGAGCACATAACGTGCCGCCAGCTTGGCCAGGGTGGTGGTCTTGCCCATGCCGGCCGGGCCGACCATGGCAATCACTCCGCCCTCTTCCAGGGGTTCGATCTCGGGGGTGACGATCATCCGCGCCAAGTGGGCCAACAGCATGCGCCAGGCCTGGCGAGGTTCTTCAATACTGGTGGTCAGCTCCAGCAGGTCGCGGGACAACGGACCGGACAGGCCGATGCGTTGCAGCCGGCGCCAGAGGTTGGCCTGCTGCGGATGGCGGCCCTGCAGCTGGTTCCAGGCCAGGGAGCCGAGTTGCACTTCGAGCAACTCGCGCAAGCCATTGAGTTCCGAGCGCATCGAATCGTAGGCACGCGGGTCGATGGCGGCCGCTGGCGCTGGTGCCGGGGCGGGACGCGGCGGCTCGGACAGGGTCGGTTCGATCAAGGGTTCGGCGGCGGTCAGTGGCAGGCCGGCAAACAGCTGGCGACTGGCGTGCTCGCCCGCTTCGCCTTCGCCACGCAAGCTCAGTTCGGCCTGGGCGGTGACAATGCGCGACTGGGTCTTGCGCAGCTCGTCCTCGAGCTCAATGTTCGGCACCCGCGGCGCCAGGGCCGACAGCTTGTAATCCAGGGCCGCCATCAGCTCGACACCGCCGGCGATGCGGCGGTTGCCGATGATCGCGGCATCGGCGCCCAGCTCATCACGAACCAGCTTCATGGCCTGACGCATATCGGCGGCGAAAAAACGCTTAACTTGCATAAACCACTACCTCAGCCGTTGGGCCCTACTGTCGCAACGATGGTCACTTGCTTGTTGTCAGGAATTTCCTGATAGGCCAACACATGCAACCCCGGGACTGCCAGGCGGCCGAACCGCGAGAGCATCGCGCGGACCGGACTTGCGACCAGCAGAATCACCGGGTGACCTTGCATTTCCTGACGCTGGGCCGCGTCGATCAACGAACGCTGCAGCTTCTCGGCCATGCTTGGCTCGAGCAAGACACCCTCATCGGCGCCCTGCCCGGCCTTTTGAATACTATTGAGCAATATTTGTTCCAACCTTGGTTCCAAGGTGATCACAGGCAGCTCGGACTCAGTGCCTACAATGCTTTGCACGATAGCTCGGGACAAGCCGACGCGCACGGCCGCGACCAAAGCGGCAGTATCTTGACTCTTGGCGGCATTGTTAGCGATCGCCTCGGCGATGCTGCGGATGTCGCGTACCGGCACCTGTTCGGCCAGCAGCGCCTGCAGCACCTTGAGCAATTGCGACAGCGACAGCACGCCTGGCACCAGCTCCTCAGCCAGTTTTGGCGAGCTTTTGGCCAGCAATTGCATGAGTTGCTGGACTTCCTCGTGACCGATCAGCTCACTGGAGTGCTTGTACAGAATCTGGTTCAGGTGCGTTGCCACCACCGTACTGGCATCGACCACGGTGTAACCCAGCGATTGCGCCTGGGAACGCTGGCTGACTTCGATCCACACCGCCTCCAGGCCAAAGGCCGGATCTTTGGCGGTAATCCCGTTGAGGGTACCGAACACCTGCCCCGGGTTGATCGCCAACTCGCGATCCGGATAAATCTCCGCCTCGGCCAGGATCACCCCCATCAGGGTCAAGCGATAGGCGCTGGGCGCCAGGTCGAGGTTGTCGCGAATGTGCACGGTGGGCATCAGGAAGCCCAGGTCCTGGGACAACTTCTTGCGCACGCCCTTGATCCGCGCCAGCAACTGCCCACCCTGGTTGCGATCCACCAGGGGAATCAGGCGGTAGCCGACTTCCAGGCCAATCATGTCGATCGGCGTCACGTCGTCCCAGCCCAGCTCCTTGGTTTCCATGGCCCGCGCCGGCGAAGGCAGCAGCTCCTGCTGGCGCTGGACCTCTTCCAGGGCCTTGACCTTGAGGGTGTTCTGCTTCTTCCAGAACAGGTAGGCGCCGCCCGCGGCGAGGGCCGCCATGCTGAGGAAGGCGAAGTGTGGCATGCCCGGGACAATACCCATCACCGCCATCAGGCCGGCCGAAACGGCCAGGGCCTTGGGCGAGGCGAACATCTGCCGATTGATCTGCTTGCCCATGTCTTCGGAGCCCGAGGCACGGGTCACCATGATCGCCGCAGCGGTGGACAACAGCAGTGATGGCAATTGCGCCACCAAACCGTCACCGATGGTCAACAAGGCGTATACCCGGCCGGCATCGCCAAAGGTCATGCCGTGCTGGAAGATCCCCACCGCCATGCCGCCGATCAGGTTGATAAACAAGATCAACAGGCCAGCGATGGCGTCGCCGCGCACAAACTTGCTGGCACCGTCCATCGAGCCGTAGAACTCGGCTTCCTGGGCGACTTCGGTACGACGGGTCTTGGCCTGGCCCTGGTCGATCAGGCCGGCGTTAAGGTCGGCGTCGATCGCCATCTGCTTACCGGGCATCGCATCGAGGGTGAAACGTGCGCTGACCTCGGAAATCCGCCCGGCGCCCTTGGTCACCACCACGAAGTTGATGATCATCAGGATCGCAAACACCACGATACCGACCACGTAGTTACCGCCGATCACCACCTCGCCAAAGGCCTGGATCACCTTGCCGGCGGCGGCGTGCCCGTCCTGGCCGTGGAGCATCACTACCCTCGTCGACGCCACGTTGAGCGCCAGACGCAGCAGCGTCGCCACCAGCAGAATGGTCGGGAACACCGCAAAATCCAGCGGCCGCAACGCGTACACACAGACCAGCAGCACCACGATCGACAGGGCAATGTTGAAGGTAAAGAACACGTCGAGCAGGAACGGCGGGATCGGCAACATCATCATTGCCAACATGACCAGCAGCAACAGCGGCACGCCCAGATTGCCTCGACTGAGGTCTGCCATGTTGCTGCGGGCATTGTTGATAAATTGAGAGCGATCCACCGGTATTCCCCGTTCCTTTGAAGCAAACTTTTGACGCCAGAAGCGGGCGCAGGGCGGCTACTGCAAGAAGCCTTCCAACTTTTGCCGAGGCTGGGAACAGAGGGTGCAGCGGTTGGCTGTGTGGCGCGAGGAGATCCCTGTGGGAGCCGGCTTGCCCGCGATGACGTCGGCACAGCAACCATTGATGTTGGCCAACCCACCGCTTTCGCGGGCAAGCCCGCTCCCACAGGGTTTGCGGTGCTTAGACTCGTACCTGACCGAGCCGTACAGGCTGCCGGACCTAGCAGTTCTGCTAGTACCTGTCTGCGATGCTTGCGCAGATACTCAAGCGCTCAATCCGAGTTAGCTGGAGCGCCTGCCATGGGGACTCAACAACCTGTAATTCTTTGCAGCTATGGGTACGACCCACTGGATCGTCTGATCAGCCAACGTCAACCAGACGCATCCAACCGCCAACGCTTTTATTGCAAAAGTCGCCTGGCCACTGAAATACAAGGGACGATCGCCAACACCATTCTTCAGAAAGACGGTCTGCTGCTTGCGCAATTGCAGAATCAAAACAAGGAAATCACAAGCACTCTGCTGTCCACCGATCAGCAGCGCTCCGTGCTGTCCACACTCAAGGCTGGCAACCAGCGACAACCCATCGCCTATTCATCCTACGGCCACCATCACGCTGAAAGCGGCTTGACCAGCTTGCTGGGTTTCAACGGCGAACGGCCGGATCCGGTGACCGGGCATTATTTACTGGGGAATGGCTATCGGGCGTTTAATCCGGTGCTGATGCGGTTTAATAGTCCGGACAGCTGGAGTCCGTTTGGAGAAGGAGGATTGAACTGTTATTCGTATTGCTTCGGAGACCCGATAAACCTATCAGATCAAAACGGTCACTCACCTACATCTCCAACGATATTTCGCAAAATCATATTCAAGAGCGGCCCAGAGACCACTAAAGAAATCACAACCTACCGAACACTTCACACCCTAACAACTAAAAACACACGCAACGCCAACGGCACCTGGCAGGAGCGCACCTATGAAAATGACAGACTGTTAAAAAGTGTGTATTCAGGAATTGATGACACAGCAGTTTATGAGACTTGGCAGCCAGCAAGATACTACAAAAATAATGCAACCCTGCAAGAGCTAAGTTACTCAAAGATCCCTGGCACCATAATAAAAAACCTACCAAAGCCCATCATCAAGGCAATTGACCCTTTGAACAATGCATTAAACAATTTAACTGGCTTCGCCAAACTCACCCACCAGCACAGGCTCCCGAATCTATCAATAGCTGAGCTAGATAGAAAACGCCTTGAACTTTTTAAGCTATTTAACGACGAAATTGAAAAAGGCAACGTCATGGGAGTTCATCCGAATTTCGCGAAGGAAATAAGAGAAGGCCTCTGATACCAGGAAAGGAGACATTTTCAGAAAAGCAGAAAAGGGGACAGATCTATTTTTCCATCAGCGTGCTCTACAGCAAAATCACAACCGTCAAGTCCCTTTCGCCAATGCAAGAGATCTTGAATACAGCCATCCCGATTGCGGGCAAGCCTTAAGCGCATTACTGCCCTCAGCAAGGACAACCCAGCGAGCACCTAATGCTGACTTAATAAAGCGCCTTCAGTTTGCAACTCGATAACGAATCGCCAAACGGATTCACTACACGTCTCAGCACATCGAGCTTTGAAAAACATGAAGAAAGCGGCAATGCAGAAAACAGAAACAATTGAATACACAAGTACCGCCAAGTGGCTGCACTGGGGCATGGCGCTGGCGTGGCTAACCAGTTGGGGCCTGGGCATACTGGCCGCGCATTGGCGAGATGAGCTAAACCCTCAGCATGAACTGACCTTCTTGCACAAGGCACTGGCAAGTACGCTGCTGTTTGTCATCGTAGCGCGCGTTGCCTGGCGGTTAAAAAACCGTCCACCATCCCTCCCCGAAAGCATGTCTGCGCGAATGAAGCGCGCAGCAATAACCGGACATGTTTTGCTCTACATCATTGCCCTGATTGCCTTACCCCTTTCAGGCTGGTATTGGAGTTCGGTTGCGGACAAACCCATTCTGGTGGCAGGCCTGTTCCTTCTGCCGCCATTGGTCGATGCCGATCCCGATCTCTACGACCTTGCCAAGTACATTCATACCTGGACGTCGTGGTTCTGCGGCGCATTGGTTGGCGGGCATTTGTTGGCAGCGCTAAAACATCATTTTATCGACAAGGACAACATCCTGACCTCAATGCTGCCCAGAATTAAACGGCGGGCGAAGTAGCAGGAAAGAGCCCCTCACTCTCAGTCATTTCTTGGTGGTATCGAGGAAAGCGCAACACCCTGTGGGATCGGCGTACATCCGCCATCAGGAATCGCGCCGCAACTCCTCCGGAATCGGCACTTCATCCTTGAACGGCTCCGGCCGCTTGCCTTTGCCCGCCTGGTACTGGCGAATCTGATAGACGTACGCCAGCACCTGGGCCACTGCCAGGTACAGCCCGCCCGGAATTTCCTGATCCATCTCGGTGGAGTAGTAGATCGAACGCGCCAACGCCGGTGACTCCAGCAGCAGGACATTGTTGCTCACGGCGATTTCGCGGATTTTCAGGGCCAGGAAGTCGCTGCCCTTGGCGACGAGCATTGGCGCGCCACCTTTGTCCGGATCGTACTTGAGCGCCACCGCATAGTGGGTCGGGTTGGTGATGACCACGTCGGCGTCGGGAATGGCCGCCATCATCCGCCGCTGGGACATGTCGTGCTGCAACTGGCGGATGCGCTGCTTGACCTCGGGGCGGCCTTCCTGGTCCTTGTGCTCGTCGCGGATCTCCTGCTTGGTCATCAGCAACTTCTTGTGGCTCTGGTACAGCTGCACCGGCACGTCGACGGCGGCAATCAGGATTAGCCCGCAAGCCATCCACAGCGTGCTCCAGCCCACCAGCTGCACGCTGTGGATAATCGCCTGCTCCAGCGGTTCATGGGCGATGCGCAGCAGGTCGTCGATGTCTGACTTCAACACCGTCAACGCGACGAACAGGATCAACAAGAACTTGGCCAGCGCCTTGAGCAGCTCGATCACCGCGGTCGAGGAGAACATGCGCTTGAGGCCATTGGCCGGGTTCATTCGGCTGAATTTGGGTGCCAGGCTGCTGCCAGCAAACAACCAACCACCCAGGGAAATCGGGCCGATCAGCGCGGCCAGGAGCAAGGTGATCAACACCGGTTGCACGGCGATGATCGCAATCTTGCCCGAGTGCAACAGGTACTGGCCCATGGCACCGGGGCTGAGCAGTACCTCGCGGGGCAAGCTGAAATTCAGCCGCATGATGTCCAGCAGATCCAGGGCCAGGCCACCGCCATAGACCAGCAAGCCGCCGGCCCCGGCGAGCATCACCGCCAGGGTGTTGAGCTCCTTGGAGCGGGCGATTTCACCCTTCTCGCGGGCGTCCTTTTTCTTTTTGTCCGTGGGCTCTTCGGTCTTGTCCTGGCCACTCTCGCTTTCGGCCATGGCTTAGCGCGCCTGAGCCATATCGCGCAGCAACTGCAAAGCCTCGGTGGCCAGCGGTTGATACTGATTGAGAATGTCACCCAGGCTGATCCAGAAGATCACCAGGCCCAGCACCAGGGTCAGCGGAAAGCCGATGGAGAAAATGTTCAGTTGCGGCGCCGCGCGGGTCATGATGCCAAAGGCAATGTTGACCACCAGCAGTGCGGTGATCGCCGGCAGCACCAGCAGCATGGCCGCACCCAGCACCCAGCCGAGCTTGTTGGCGATATCCCAGAAGTGATTGACCAACATGGCGCTGCCCACCGGCAAGGTGGTGAAGCTCTCGGTGAGCACTTCGAACACCACCAGGTGGCCGTTCATCCCGAGAAACAACAGGGTTACCAGCATGGTCAGGAACTGCCCGATCACCGCCGCCGACACGCCATTGGTGGGGTCGACCATGGAGGCGAAACCCATGCCCATCTGGATCGAAACAATCTGCCCGGCAATCACGAAGGCCTGGAAAAACAGCTGCAGGGAGAAACCCAACAACCCGCCAATCAGGATCTGCTCGGCAATCAGCAGCAGGCCGCTCAAGTCCAGCGCGTTGACCGTGGGCATCGGCGGCAGGCTGGGGGTGATCACCACGGTGATCGCCAGGGCGAAGTACAGGCGAATGCGCTTGGACACCAGGGTGGTGCCGATGATCGGCATGGTCATCAGCAGTGCCGTCACCCGGAACAGCGGCAGCATGAAGCTGGCCACCCAGGTACTGATCTGCGCGTCGGTCAGCGCCAGCAGCGACATGGCCTAGCCGATCAACTGCGGAATACTGCCGTACAGGCGCAGGATGTATTCCATGAAGGTCTGCACCAGCCACGGGCCGGCAACGATCAGCGTGACCAGCATCACCAAAAGGCGCGGCAGGAAGCTGAGGGTCTGTTCGTTGATCTGGGTCGCCGCCTGGAACATCGCCACCAACAGGCCGACCAACAGGCTCGGCACCACCAGCACCGCGACCATCACGGTGGTCAGCCAGAGCGCTTCCCGGAACAGGTCTACCGCTACTTCAGGCGTCATATCGGGCCACTCGCTCGCACCAGGCTAAACACCGCCGAAACTGCCGGCCAGGGTGCCGATGATCAGCGCCCAGCCGTCCACCAGCACAAACAGCATGATCTTGAACGGCAGCGAAATGATCAGCGGCGAGAGCATCATCATGCCCATCGCCATCAGCACACTCGCCACCACCAGGTCGATGATCAGGAACGGGATGAAGATCATGAAACCAATCTGGAACGCGGTCTTGAGCTCCGAGGTGACGAAGGCCGGCACCAGGATGGTCAAAGGGGCCTGATCCGGCGACGCGATGTCAGTGCGCTTGGACAGGCGCATGAACAGCTCCAGATCACTGCTGCGAGTCTGGGCCAGCATGAAGTCCTTGATCGGCACCTGGGCCTTGGCCACCGCATCCTGGGCGGTCATTTTTTCCGCGAGATACGGCTGCAAGGCGTCCTGGTTCACCCGGTCGAACACCGGCGCCATGATGAACAGGGTCAGGAACAGCGCCATGCCGGTGAGGATCTGGTTCGACGGTGTCTGCTGCAGGCCCAGGGCCTGGCGCAGAATCGAGAAGACAATGATGATCCGGGTGAAGCTGGTCATCAGCATGACGAACGCCGGGATGAAACTCAGCGCGGTCATGATCAGCAGGATCTGCAGGCTGACCGAATATTCCTGGGCGCCATCGGCATTGGTGCCCAAGGTGATCGCCGGGATCGACAGCGGGTCGGTGGCCAGCGCCAGGGGCGCCGCCAGCAGCAGGAGCAGCGTCAGGAGGAAACGCAACGGCATTACTTCTTATCCTTGTCTTTACCCAGCAACTCCATCAGGCGCTGGGCAAACTCGGGGGTAGCCTGCTCGGTGCCGGGCACCTGCACCGGCTCTTTGAGGACATGCAGCGCGCTGATGGTGCCCGGCGTCAGGCCCAGCAGAATCTGCTCGTTGCCGACCTGCACCAGGACCAGCCGGTCCCGCGGGCCGAGGGCACGCGAGCCGATCAACTCGATCACCTGGCCTTTGCCCGCAGGCCCTGCCTGCTGCACCCGGCGCAACAGCCAGGCGAGGAAAAAGATCAGGCCCAGCACCAGCAGCAGGCCCAGCACCAGTTGCGTCAACTGCCCGGCCACCCCGCTACCGACCGCCGGCGCAGCGACTGCTGCCACCGGCTCGGCTGCCATCACGCTGCCAGGCAAGGCCAGCAACCCACCGAGGAACCTGTTCACTTAGCGCAGCTTCTTGATGCGTTCGCTTGGGCTGATCACGTCCGTCAGGCGGATGCCGAACTTCTCGTTGACCACCACCACTTCGCCATGGGCGATCAGCGTGCCATTGACCAGCACGTCGAGGGGCTCACCCGCCAGGCGATCGAGCTCGATCACCGACCCCTGGTTGAGCTGCAACAGGTTACGGATGTTGATGTCGGTACTGCCGACTTCCATCGAGATCGATACCGGGATGTCGAGGATCACGTCCAGGTTCGGACCGTCCAGTGTCACCGGGCCGTTGTTTTTCGGCACGCTGCCGAACTCTTCCATCGGCAGACGGTTGGACGGCGAGCTGGCCGCATCGGCCGCCAGCAGGGCATCGATATCGTCCTGTCCGACATCACCGGATTCTTCCAGCGCGGCGGCCCATTCATCAGCCAGGGCCTGGTCGTCCTGGGCATTCATATCGTTAACCATCATTTGTCCTCGGCGGGCAGCAAGCATTTAAAAACGGGGGGAGAGCAACGCCGCTCAGCGGCGCTCGATGGGTTCGATCACTTGCAACGCCAGGTTGCCCTTGTGGGACCCCATCTTGACCTTGAAAGCCGGCACGCCGTTGGCGCGCATGATCATGTCTTCAGGCATGTCCACCGGAATCACGTCGCCCGGCTGCATGTGCAGGATGTCGCGCAGGCGAAGTTGGCGGCGGGCGACGGTGGCACTCAAGGGCACATCGACGTCCATCACGTCCTGGCGCAGGGCGTTGACCCAACGCTCGTCCTGGTCGTCGAGGTCGGACTGGAAACCGGCATCGAGCATTTCCCGCACCGGCTCGATCATCGAGTACGGCATGGTCACGTGCAGATCGCCGCCGCCACCGTCGAGTTCGATGTGGAAAGTGGACACCACCACCGCCTCACTGGGGCCAACGATGTTGGCCATGGCCGGGTTCACTTCCGAATTGATGTACTCGAAATTGACTTCCATGATCGCCTGCCAGGCTTCCTTCAAGTCAGTGAAGGCCTGCTCCAGCACCATGCGCACCACGCGCAATTCGGTAGGGGTGAATTCACGCCCTTCGATCTTGGCGTGACGTCCGTCGCCGCCGAAGAAGTTATCCACCAGCTTGAACACCAGCTTGGCGTCGAGAATGAACAGGGCGGTGCCGCGCAGGGGTTTGATCTTGACCAGATTGAGGCTGGTAGGCACGTACAGCGAATGCACGTACTCGCCGAACTTCATCACCTGCACCCCGCCCACGGCCACATCGGCCGAACGCCTAAGCATGTTGAACATGCTGATGCGGGTGTAGCGGGCGAAACGCTCGTTGATCATTTCCAGGGTCGGCATGCGCCCCCGGACAATCCGGTCCTGACTGGTCAGGTCATAGCTTTTGACGCTGCCCGGTTCGGCAGCGGTGTCGGTCTGTACCAGACCATCGTCGACGCCATGCAGCAGCGCATCGATCTCATCCTGGGACAGCAGGTCCTGCACGGCCATGTCGTGTTCCTACTGCAGTACGAAATTAGTAAAGAGCAACTGCTCGACTACAACTTTGCCGACTTCTTTCTGCGCTACTTCCTGCACGCTGGCAGTGGCTTTCTGGCGCAGCATTTCCTGGCCGACCGGGGTGGCCAGGTTGTCGAAAGTCTGCCCGGAGAACAGCATCACCAGGTTGTTGCGGATCACCGGCATGTGCACTTTCAGAGCGTCCAGATCGGCCTGGTTGCGGGCCTGCAGGGTAATGCTCACCTGCATGTAGCGCTGGCGGCCGTTCTGGTTGTAATTGGCGATAAAGGCCGGGGCCATGGCTTCGTAGATGGCCGCAGGCTTGGCATTGCCAGCCGCATCGGCCGCAGGCTCAGGCTTGCTCTGGGCACTGTGCATGAAGTACCAAGTCGCCCCCACGGACAAGCCGATCGCCAGCAACAAGGCCGCGGCAATCACCAGGATCAGCTTGAGTTTGCCTTTGCCGGCGGGATCTTTTACTGCTGCGTCGCTCTTCGCCATGCCAATAATCCGTCACTATTCGGGTTTTCACAGTCGCACGGCAAGGCAAGAGCAAGTGTTATGCCAGAAGTGTCGGGGCACCCCGGTTTGCATAGATCCCGTGGGAGCGAGCGCCCGCTTGCGGCTTGCTCGCGATGACAGCGCTCCCACAGGGGAAATTCATACACCAGGAAAAAACCGGCAAAGCGTTAGCTCGCCTGCAGCTCGTGATCTTGAGGTGGCGCAGATCGCCACCGCGTTCAATCAGGCGTAATAGTCGACCACGCTCGAACCAATCACGCGGGTAGCGCTGGCGGCAACTTCGGCGATCCCGGCCGGCGACTCATCCGCCATCGGCTCCAGGCGGCTGCCAGTGGCCGAGGTGCGGGCGCCCTGCCCCTGCTGCGCCTGCTCCTGGGAGCCACGGGACTGGTCGGAGACATTGACGTCGACCTGCCCCATACCCTGCTGCGCGAACATCTCGCGCAGGCGGTGCATCTGCCCGTCCAGCGCTTCGCGCACACCAACGTGGGCGCTCATGAAGGTGACCTGGGTCTGCTGGTCGGGAATCATGTTGACGCGGATATCCAGGCGCCCCAGTTCAGCCGGCTGCAACTGAATGTCCGCCGCCTTGAGGTTGGCGCTCGACAGGTACATGACCCGGTTGACCACCTCTTCGGTCCAGCCACTCTGGTGCATGGCGATCGGCTGATTGACCGGCAGCGCATTGGCGGTTTTTGCCGTGGCAGCCTGGGTCAGCGCGGCCAGGCGGTCGGCAAAACCTTCAACGCGGGTGTCGCTGCTGGCAGCCTTGAGGTCCTTGAGGCCTTCGTCGATCAAGCCACTGAAGGCCTTCTCGCCGCCCTCACCGGCACCGTCCTGCTCCGCTTGCAGGCCGAGCATGCTGGCCATGCCCGCGGCGAAGGTCTGCGTCGTGTTCGGTTCGCCGTCGACCTGGGCGGCCGCTGGCGGAGTCTTGGCTTGAGCCTGACTGGAGGCGGACAGATGGCCACTTTGCTCCATCGCCAGGCGCACCGCCGGCAAGCCATCCAGTGGATCGGCCTCAGGATCGAACGCCGGATCGCTGATCGCCTGCGTGGTGGCCAGCAGCGCCGCCTCAATGGCCGGATCCACGCTGGCTGGCGTCTCGACCACGGTAACCGGCGCCGGCTGGGTCGCTGCCTGAGCCTGCGCCGGATCTACCGTGGCGTCTTCAGCCACTGCGCCAGGCTCGGTGTCGGTTACCTCTTCAGGCGCCACTTTTTCGGCGGGCAAGGTTTTGCCGCTAGCGGCAACCGCTGGAGCCTGGGCGGCAGGTTTGTCCGCACGGACCGGGTGGTCCGGGGTTTTGTCACGCAACGGCTTGGCCCCCATATCGGCCGCTGCCAAGGACTTGCCTGCACCCTGGCCAGCAAACACCCGGGCGAAGCCGGACGCCTTGTCCACAGGCGCCGCCGGGGCATTGGCCGACGCGGACTGAGTCTTGGCCTGCGCGCCAGCCTGAAGCAGGATGTTGGGGGAAAGGGGCATAGCGGTCTCCGCTGCACTGGAATCGTCGATACAGTTGAGCAAGAGACTGCAAGGGTCGAGCCAGATTGCCCGAGAGAAGGCTAACAGCTGCGATTGGAAGATTCAGACGCCAGCGAACGCAGCCGTTCGGCTTCGTACAGGGGGCGCACCAAGGCAAATTCGCCATCGATTTCACCCACCAGCTTGGCCAGGCCCTTGGGGGCTTTTTCCTTGGCGCGCTGTTCCAGCTCGTGGCACAGCCTGGCCAGGCGAAACGCACCCATGTTGCTGCTGCTGCCCTTGAAACTATGGGCCGCGCTGATCAGCTGCGCCGCATCGTGCGCCTCGCGCAGGATTTGCAGACGCTCTTCGGAATCCGCCAGGAAGGTGTCCAGCAACACCGGGTAATCCCCTTCCATGACTTCCTGCAACGCACTGAGTACGTCGCGATCCAGATGTGTATCGGTCACTTGTTCGCTCCTTGATCAAGAATGCACGGGATTATGCCAGAGCCTCCCAGGAAAACTCCACGCGCGCCCGTCGGCCATCGTCGGACCAACTGGCATTACGGCTCAATTGACGGATCAGGCTGACACCGCGACCCGATAAACGCCCGATGTCCAGCGGCCGATCCATCACACGCTGCGCATCAAAGCCATGCCCACTGTCTTCCACTTCAATCACCAGGCAACCGCCCAAGCCTTGCGGCGCAACCTGCACGTGCACCCGCAGGTAGCCCTCCTCCAATTGCTCCAGGCGGGCGTTGCGCAACTGATAGTAGCGCGCAAATCCGCGGACATCGCGCTTGAGGCTCGAATCCAGGCCCAGCACGCCATGCTCCAGGGCATTGGAGTACAACTCGGCCAGCACACTGTGCAGCGCCGCGCTTTGCGCCCGCAGGCCATGCACCTCCAGCAACAACTGCAGCAGATAGGGCAGCGGGTCGAAGCGCTTGAGCGACTCGGCGCGAAATTCGAAGCTCAACGACCAGTCCAGCGGGCTCGACTGGCCACTGTCGGAATAGACCAGGGCTGGCGGTGTGAGCTGGGCCGGCTCCACCAGACTGATTTCCAGCAGGCTCACGTCATCCCGGGCCTGACCGCCAAAATCGCGCAGCGCTTGTTCGATCTCCTCGAACAATTGCTCGGGCTCAAGGTTATCGGCAAACACCTGCAACAAACGCTCGACTCCAAACAACTGCTCGGCACTGTCGCAGGTATCGATCACCCCATCCGTCAACAGCATTACCCGATCGCCCAGGGCCATCGGAAACACTTCCGTGCGGTCGTCGAACGCCTGGGCAGTCAACACGCCCAGCGGCAAATGCCGTGACTTCAGCGGCCGGCGCTCGCCACTGGCGATGTCATGCAGGTAGCCGTCGGGCATCCCGCCGTTCCAGACCTCGGCCGAACGGCGCTGGAAACTCAGGGACAGCAGGGTCGCGCAGCAAAACATGTCCACCGGCAGGATGCGCTTGAGCTTGGCATTCATCTCTCGCAGGATCTGCGCCAGGCCAAACCCCTTGGCCGTCATCCCGTAGAACACCTCGGCCAGGGGCATGGCGCCCACGGCCGCCGGCAAGCCGTGACCGGTGAAGTCACCGAGCAGCACATGCATGTCGCCAGCCGGAGTGAACGCCGCCAGCAGCAGATCGCCGTTGAACAGCGCATAGGGCGATTGCCGGTAGCGGATGTTCGGCGCGCTCAGGCAGCCCGAGTGGGCGACCTTGTCGAACACCGCCTTGGCCACACGCTGCTCGTTAAGCAAGTACTGATGGTGGCGGACGATCTGGTCGCGCTGCTCCAGCACCGTTGCCTGCAAACGCCGCAGGCGATCCATGGCCTTGATCTTGGCCGCCAGCACCACCTGGTTATACGGCTTGGCCAGAAAGTCATCACCGCCCGCCTCCAGGCAGCGGGCCAGGCCTTCGTCCTCGCTCAGGGACGTGAGGAAGATGATCGGTACCAGGGTTTCCCCGGCCAACTGCTTGATCTGTCGCGCCGCGTCAAAGCCGTCCATCACCGGCATCAGAGCGTCCATCAACACCAGGTGCGGGCATGCCTGACGGTACAGCTCCACCGCTTCGGCGCCGTTCGCCGCCAGCAGCACCGCGTGGCCCTGGCGCCGGACGATCCCCGAGAGCAGCAGGCGATCAGCCGCACTGTCTTCGGCGATCAGCACCGTCAGGGGCTCGAACGACGGGATCAGGTCGCTCAACTGATGTCGAACAGCTTGTCGAAATTGGAGATGGCGAGGATTTTTCGCACGTCGGAACTGCTGTTGACCAGCCGCACATCGGACTCGTCGCCGCCGGCATGATCGCGCAGCAACAGCAGCATGCCCAACGCCGAACTGTCGAGGTAGGTGGCCTCCTTGAGATCGACTACCACCGAGTTGGGCCGCTGATTGTCGATCTGCTCGAAGGAATCGCGAAATGCCTGGTGCTTGGCAAAGTCGAAGCGACCCTTGATCGAGATCGTCAGCTTTTGCCCATCCGCTGAGACTTGCGTATTGACTGACATGCTAGAGCTTCCTTGTCTTTGGCAATCGTGTACAAGGTTTAGCACCTGTACAGGGCATCAGCAAGGCAGCCCATCGGCCTACTGCCAGCCGGTTCAGAACGCCAATCCTTGCGAGCTTGCGATGCACGTGAACAATCACGCGTGAATCCGATGAACACGCGGTACCGTCAAGTTCATCGCGAGCAGTCCGCAAGCGGGCGCTCGCTCCCACAGGGGAGAGAAGAACATCAAAAAAACAGGCCGGCCGGTAGGCCGCCTCGCCCGCTTTTACCACTCAGGCCGACTGTCAGGTCGCCGTGCTCTTGCTCTTGATCTTGATCCACCTGCCCCTTCGGCAGGCTGAGCGAAGGTGTCCATCAGGGGGGAGGCGCGTAGCGCCGTGCGGCGAAGCCGCATGCATCGAGAGGAGGTGCAGCGAAGCAAACCGTAGGCGATGCCCCCTGATGGATACCGTAGCGAAGGGACCCCGAGCCTAAGCGAGGGGCCGAACGCAGGGGCAAAGCGTTTTGCTTCCTTTTGGGCGTCTGCAAAAGGGAGTCGCCGTAAGGGCGAAACCATAAGCCGCCGCTACCGCAGCAACGGATATGCCCACAAAGCCAAGATCAAAAGATCACAGCCTGCAGCCGCTCCCATTCGCCCATCGGCCCGCATCAATCAACGATACGGACTCTCCCGGGGCAGGCGCTGGGACAACTCATCGAGCAGCTTCTGCTCACGCTTGTCTTCCAGTTGCCGGGCCTCGTCAATGTAGCGCTGCACCAGCTTGCGCAAGCCTTCGACCCGGGCGTAGGCCTGTTGCCAGCCGTCGCGCGCCTGGTTGAGGTTGTTCTGATGCCAGGCCAGGCTTTGCCGCTGCTGGTCGATGGCCGTGCCCAGTTGCGCGAGGAAGCCCTGGTAACCCAGCAGCCATTGCCCAGATACCCCTTCGCGGCCGCGCTCGACCCAGCGCTCCAGGTATTCGAGGCGAAATCCGTCAAGGTCAGCCAGCTTGTTTTCGGCGAGCCGCACCTGGCCCTGGAAGTAGCCCAGGCGCTGGGCGGCGGTCTTCTCGGCTTTTTCGGCCATATCGACCACCGGCGCCAGGCGCGCTGCTCGGCTCTGGGCCATGGCCGCTTAGCCTCCGGCTGCCGGAGCGAAGATGGTTTCCAGGTGGGCGTGGCTTTCGCCCAAGCTGATGTTGTCGTTGAGACCCTGGCGCAGGTAGCTGACCATGGTCGGCTGCAGGGCAATGGCCGTGTCGGTCTCGCGATCGCCCCCGGCCACATAGGCGCCGACGCTGATCAGGTCGCGACTCTGTTGATAACGCGACCAGAGCTGCTTGAAGTATTGGGCGCGGCGCATGTGCTCCGGCGAAACCACCGAGGGCATGACCCGGCTGATGGACGCTTCGATGTCGATGGCCGGATAGTGTCCCTCCTCGGCCAGGCGCCGGGACAACACGATGTGGCCGTCGAGCACACCCCGCGCCGAGTCGGCGATCGGGTCCTGCTGGTCGTCGCCTTCCGACAGTACGGTATAGAACGCCGTGATCGAACCGCCGCCCGCCTCGGCATTGCCCGCGCGCTCCACCAGTTTCGGCAACTTGGCGAATACCGAGGGTGGATAACCCTTGGTCGCTGGCGGCTCGCCGATGGCCAGGGCGATTTCCCGCTGGGCCTGGGCAAAACGGGTCAGCGAGTCCATCAGCAACAGGACATTCTTGCCCTTGTCGCGAAAATATTCGGCGATGCGCGTGCAGTACATTGCCGCGCGCATACGCATCAGCGGCGCATCATCGGCCGGCGACGCCACCACCACCGAGCGCTTGAGGCCCTCTTCACCGAGGATGTGCTCGATGAACTCCTTGACCTCCCGGCCCCGCTCCCCGATCAGCCCAACCACGATGATGTCGGCTTCGGTAAAGCGGGTCATCATGCCCAGCAGCACACTCTTACCCACCCCGGTACCGGCGAACAGGCCCAGGCGCTGGCCGCGGCCGACTGTGAGCAAGCCGTTGATCGAACGAATGCCGACGTCCAGCGGCACGCTGATGGGGTCGCGATTGAGCGGGTTGATGGTCGGGCCGTCCATTGGCACCCAGTCTTCGGCCTTCATCCCGCCCTTGCCGTCCAGCGCCCGACCGGCACCGTCGAGCACCCGCCCGAGCATGCTCATGCCCATCGGCAGGCGGCCATTGTCCGCCAGCGGCACGACCCGCGCGCCCGGAGCGATCCCGGCGACGCTGCCCACCGGCATCAGGAATACTTTGTTGCCGGAAAACCCCATGACCTCGGCTTCGACTTCGACCGGGTGGTAGCTGTCGTCGTTGATCACCCGACAGCGGCTGCCCATGGCTGCGCGCAAGCCTTCGGCCTCGAGCGTCAGGCCGACCATGCGCAACAGGCGCCCTTCGAGGACCGGCTGGCCCGGCAACTCCACCGCAGCGGCGTAGCTGCCCAGGCGCTTGGCAAAGCTGGTGCGATCAAGGCGCATCAGGGCTGACCGGCGGCGCAACGACTGACAGGTCCAACTGCAAATCCGCTGGCGCCGGGTGCAGCGCCTGCTCGTGCAGTTGGTCGAGCAACTGGGCCGTGGCCTGGGCGATGCGGGTTTCCACCGTCGCGTCGATCCGGCTGTGTTCGGTCTCGACCCGGCAACCACCGGGCAGCAGCGCCTCGTCCTCGACGATGCGCCAGGTTTCCTCGTGGCGTTCGCGCAGGGCTTTGACCTGGGCAAAATCCTGCGGATTGACGTACAGGCGCACGTTCGCAACCCCCAGCGGCAGCAGCTTGAGGGCTTCGCGCATGACGTGTTCGAGTTGGCTCGAGTCGATGGCCAGCTCGCGCTGGATCACCTGCCGGGTCACGTGCTGGACCAGCGCTACCAGGCTCTTTTCAATCTGCGTGTCCTGCTCGGCGATGGGCTCGAACAGGTTGACCATCAGCCGTTCCAGGCTGGCCAACTTGCCATTGAGGGCCACTTCGGCTTCCTGGCGAACCTTGAGCGTGGCGCTGTGAAAGCCCTCTTTTTCACCGGTGGCAAACCCTTCGTTCCAGGCTTCCTGGCGAATGCTCTCGAGTTCTTCCAGGGTCAGTGGCTGGACTTCCTCCAGCGGCACTTCTTCCATTTCCGGCGGTTCTGGCTCGGGCTCAGGCTCAGGTTCCGGGACGTACGGGTCAAAACTGGGCAGCGCCCAGATGTCGAGCCCGCTGACATCACGCGCACGAATCAGGTCGCTGGGCGACTCATCACTCTTGGCAGCCATAGGGTCAGATCATTTCTTCGCCGCCCTTCCCGCCGAGAACGATTTCTCCGGCTTCGGCCATACGGCGGGCAATGGTGAGGATTTCCTTTTGTGCCGTCTCGACATCGCTGACGCGCACCGGGCCCTTGGCCTCGAGGTCGTCGCGCAGCAGTTCGGCAGCGCGCTTGGACATGTTCTTGAAGATCTTCTCCTTGACCCCTTCGTCCGAGCCCTTGAGGGCCAGCACCAGCACGTCGGAGGAGACTTCGCGCAGCAACGCCTGGATCCCGCGGTCGTCGACATCGGCCAGGTTGTTGAACACGAACATCAGGTCTTCGATCTGGCCGGACAGGTCTTCGTCGACTTCGCGGATCGAGTCCATGAGCTGGCCTTCGATCGAACTGTCGAGGAAGTTCATGATGTCGGCGGCACGCTTGATCCCACCCAGGGTGGTGCGCGAGGCGTTGGAATTGCCGGAGAACTGTTTCTCGAGAATCTGGTTGAGTTCCTTGAGCGCCGCCGGTTGCACGGTGTTCAACGACGACACGCGCAGGATGATGTCCAGGCGCACCTTGTGGTCGAAGTTGCCCAGCACTTCACCGGCCTGGTCGGGGTCCAGGTACGCCACCACAATGGCCTGGATCTGCGGGTGCTCATAGCGGATCACATCCGCCACCGCGCGCGGCTCCATCCACTTGAGGCTGTCCAGGCCGCTGGTGTTGCCGCCCAACAGGATCCGGTCGATCAGGCCATTGGCCTTGTCTTCACCCAGGGCCTGGGTGAGCATTTTGCGGATGTAGCCATCGGAGCCCACGCCCAGGCTGGTCTGGTCGCCGACGATGTCGACGAACTCGCTCATCACCTGCTCGACCTGCTCACGATGCACGTTGCCCATCTGCGCCATGGCCACGCCGACGCGCTGGACCTCTTTGGGCCCCATGTGGCGCAGCACTTGCGCGGCGTCGGTTTCGCCCAGGGACAGCAGCAGGATCGCGGCTTTGTCGACCCGGCTGAGTTTGGCGATCGAGGCTCGGTTATCACTCATCTGCGTTAATCCACTCTTTCACGACCTGAGCCACACGGCCCGGATCTTCGGCCACCAGGCTCTTGATTGCGTTCAACTGGGCGTCATAGCCTTCGCTCGGGCTTGGCAGCAGGATGCTTTGCGGGCCGCCGAGGCTGACCCGGTCATTGCCCAGCTCACCATCCAGCCCACCCATGCCGCCGAGCTCGGCATCGCTGCCGATCCCCGCCAGTTGCCGGCCTTTGCCGCCACCGGTGATGTTGTTGAGTACCGGACGCAGCACGCCGAATACCAGCACCAGGATGAACAGCACGCCGACCACTTGTTTCACCACATCCCAGAACCAGGGCTGGGAATAGAACGGGATCTCGGCAATCACTTCGCCGCGTTCAGCCGAGAACGGCACGTTGATTACGCTGACGCTGTCGCCACGGCTGGCGTCGAAGCCGACAGCGTCCTGCACCAGGCGGGTGAAGCGTGCCAATTCATCGGCGGTCCACGGCGCGCGGGAGGTTTCGCCATTGGCGGGATTGACCTTGACCTGGTCATCGACCACCACCGCCACCGACAACCGGTTCAAGCGGCCTTGCTGCTGCTTGGTGTGGCTGATGGAGCGGTCGAGTTCGAAGTTCTTGGTCGATTGCTGACGCTTGTCCGCCGGGTATGGGGCGAGCATCGGCTGGCCGGTGGCCGGGTCCATGATCTGCTGGCCGTTGGCATCCAGCAGAGGTTGGCCGGGCTGCACCATGCCGGCCGAGGCCGTGGCATTGCCGGTGCTCTGCGGTGCCGAAGCCGGTGCCGGCGGCTGGTTGCTCAGTGCCCCCGGTACGCCTTGCGGGCCATTGCTGGCGGTACGCTGTTCGGAGGTCGACTGCTCGCTGCGCAGGGCCGGTTGATCCGGGTTGAACTGCTCGGAGGTCGACTCGACCGCACTGAAGTCGACGTCGGCGGACACTTCGGCCTTGTAGCGGTCATTGCCCAGCACCGGCTGCAGGATGTTGTGCACGCGCTGGGTGAGCATGCTTTCCATGCGGCGGCTGTAGTCGAACTGCTTGCCGGCCATGGTCAGTGCGGAGTTCTCCGCCTGATCGGACAGCAGGGTGCCCTTCTGGTCGACCACGGTAATCTGCGACTTGCTCAGTTCCGGGACGCTGGTCGCCACCAGGTTGACGATGGCCACCACCTGGCTCGGCTCCAGCGAACGGCCGGAGTACAGCTCCACCAGCACCGAGGCGCTAGGCTTGCGTTCGTCACGCACGAACACCGAGCTTTTCGGAATGGCCAGGTGCACGCGGGCACCCTTGACGTTGTTCAGGCTGGCAATGGTTCGCGCCAGCTCGCCTTCGAGGCCGCGACGGTAACGAGTCGCTTCCATGAACTGACTGGTGCCCAGGCCCTGGTCCTTGTCGAGAATCTCAAAACCGATGTTGCCGTCGGTCGGGGTTACCCCGGCGGCGGCCAGCTTGAGCCGCGCACGCGACAGGTCATCGGCCTTGACCAACAAGGCGCCGGAATTGGGTTCGACGGTGTAGGGAATGTCGGCGGTGGCCAGGGTCTCCATCACCTGCTTGGCGTCCATCCCGGCCAGGCTGCCGTACAACGGCCGGTAGTCCGGTTGCTGCGACCAGAGGACCACGGCAAAACCAATCGCCACACTCGCAGCCAGGCCAACCAGCAGGCCCACCTGCCGCAGCATGGTCATCTCGGAGAGGTTTTCCAGGAAGGACAGGCCGAACAGCGGCGGTTTGCCATCTGCAGCGGCGGCCTTGGCCGGAACGTTATTGGCGACTGCTTCTGCCATGACTCAATGTGTCCTTAAACCGGCATCTGCATGATGTCTTGGTAAGCCTGAACCAGCTTGTTGCGCACCTGGGTCAGTGCCTGGAAGGAGACGCCGGCTTTTTCCTTGGCGATCATCACGTCGGTCAGGTCGACTCCACTTTTGCCGATTTCGAACGCGGTGGACAGCTGGGTCGACGCCTGCTGGGTGTCGTTGACCTTGTTCACGGCCTGGCCCAGCATGTCGGCAAAGCTGCTGCCGGCTTCCTGCGGCGCGGCAACGGCCTTGGGTGCGGCCATGGCGTCCATTTGCATGGCGCGCATGTCCAGCATCAACCGGTTAAATTCAATTCCTTGGCTCATGACTGCTCTCTCTGACGACCCGCAATTTTTTGACGCTCACTCGGCGGATAGACTGGTGTTAGCAACAAGGGTGCCAGCTCCGCCCGGGCCCACTGATAAAAGCCCCCCGCAACAATTGCCGAGCAAGCATTGCTCAGGTGGCGAACAGCTGCCCTTCCACGTCCATCCCGGCATCGCGCATTTGCGCCAGTTTGTAACGCAGGGTGCGGGGGCTGATGCCCAGGCGTTCAGCGGCTTCCTTGCGGCGACCGCGCTCGGCGCGCAGGGTGTCGATGATCATCTGGAACTCCCGGCGACGCAGGTCGTCACCCAGGGCGCCGGCCGACTCGCCGGGCGCAGCCTCGACCTCCACCGTGCGTGGCGTCGGGGCCTTTGGCGCCAGGCTCGGCAGCGGTGCGCAGGCCACTGGTCCCGACAAGCAGAAGTCCTGCGGCTCGATGACCCCACCATGCTGCAGGATCAGTGCACGCTGGATCGCGTTGTCCAGTTCGCGCACGTTGCCCGGCCACGGATACCCCACCAGACAGGCCTGGGCCTGTGGCGATAACCGCGCAGCCGCGTGGTGCATTTTATTGACGTGCTTGGCCAGCAGGCGCTCGGCCAGCGGCAGAATATCGGCAGTGCGTTCGCGCAGCGGACGCCAGGCCAGGGGGAATACCGACAGCCGATAGTACAAGTCTTCGCGAAACCGCCCCGCCGCCACTTCTGCGGCCAGGTCGCGGTTGGTGGTGGCTACCACGCGGATATCCAGCACGATCGGCTTGCGTGCGCCGACCCGCTCGACTTCACGTTCCTGCAGCACCCGCAGCAGCTTGGCCTGCAGCCCCAGGGGCATTTCGGAAATCTCGTCGAGCAGGATGGTGCCGCCATCCGCTTGCTCGAACTTGCCCGCCTGGGCGGCGATCGCTCCAGTGAAGGCGCCCTTCTCATGACCGAACAGCGTGGCCTCGAGCATGTTGTCCGGGATCGCCGCGCAGTTGATCGCAATGAACGGCTGGCTGGCACGCCGCGAGTGCTGATGGATGTAGCGCGCCAGCACTTCCTTGCCGGTGCCCGACTCACCGGAAATCAATACCGTCGAATCACTGCGCGCCACCCGTGCCGCCAGTTCCAGCAACTGGGCACTGGCCGGTTCGAACGCCACCGGTCCTTCACCTTCGCCACCGCCCAGGCACCCCTGGGCATGGCGTGCCACCAGATCCAGCAGCGCCTTGGGCTCGAATGGCTTGACCAGATAGTCCGCCGCTCCCTGGCGCATCGCATCCACTGCGCGCTCCACCGCCCCGTGGGCCGTCATCAGCAACACCGGTAACTGGGGATGGCGCACCCGCAACAGACTCAACAACTGATGACCGTCCATGCCGGGCATGTTGACGTCGCTGACCACCAGGTTGAACGGCTCGCGCGCCGCCGCCTCCAGCGCTTCTTCGGCGCTACCGACGGCACGGTAGTCGTGACCGGCAAGCAGCAGCGTATCGGCCAACGCTTCGCGCAACGCACGATCGTCTTCAACCAGCAGAACCTTGATTAGCATTGACCTCACTCCGTTTCCTGCGCGCTGCCAAACAACGGCAGCTCAAGCACCGCGCAGGTGCCACGGCCCGGGCGCGAGCGCAGTTGCAAGTGTCCCTGATGAGCCCGTGCCACCGCCTTGACCACGGTCAGGCCCAGGCCAGTGCCGTTGGTCTTGGTGGTGAAAAAAGGTTCGCCCAGGCGCTCCAGCACCGCGGCTCCGATCCCGGCACCGCTGTCACTGACGCACAGGCGCAAGGTGTTCTGCCGGGCATACAGGTGCACTTTCAGGCGCACCGTGCCGGCACTGGCCTGGATCGCGTTTTCAATCAGGTTCAGCAGCGCCCCCACCAGGGTGTCGCGGTTGCACAGCAACTCACCGGCATGGGCATCGCACTGCCAACGGATCGGCACGTCCTGAACATGGGTCTGCGCCGCCGCTTGCAGCGATTGCAGCAGCAGCCTGGGGCTGACCCGATCGGTCAGCGGCAACTCACCACGGGCGAACACCAGCATGTCGCGCACCTGATGCTCAAGCTCGTGCAGGCGCTCCTTCAGGCGTCCGGCAAATCGCTGCTGGGTCGCCACCGGCAACGCCTGCTCAGTCAGGTGACTGGCGTAGAGCAAGGCCGCGGACAAGGGCGTGCGGATCTGATGGGCCAGGGACGCGACCATCCGCCCCAGGGACGACAGGCGCTCGTGGCGCGCCAGTTGATCCTGCAGGTGGCGGGTTTCGGTCAGGTCGTTGAGCAGCACCAGTTGCCCCGGCTCGGCATCCAGCGAACGGGTGGCAATCGACAGGCGCCGACCATCCTTCAGGGAAATTTCATGACCGTCGTCTTCACGGGGAGCAAAGCAGCGGCCGATGACCTGGCGCCACAGCTCACCTTGCAGCGGCAGCCCCAGCAGCTCGCATGCCGCCGGGTTGGCTTCGCTGACGATGCCCTGGGCGTCGATCACGATGACACCACCCGGCAACAGGTCGAGCAGGTTCTGCAGGCGATTGGCCAAGCGTTCTTTTTCCGCCAGCTCTTGCAGGCGCTGGGCACTGACCACTTCCAGCTCACCCTTGAGTTCACAGACCCGGGCTTCGAGACGGCTGTAGGAGTCAGTAAGTTGGCTCGACATCTGATTGAACAGGGCGAACGCCTGCTCAAGGCCAGGCCGGTTTGCCGGCTCTACGCCGGGCGCATCGGGGACTGGAGACATCTGGGCGGCGTGGGGCATCGTGCACTCTCGCTTGGCTGACCGTCAGTTAAACGGAACGTTGCGAGGGATGTAGCAATACCCGTGCCTAAAAAAAACCGCCCATTATTCAAGGGCTTGAAAAACAGGCGTCAATCGTCCGCCTGTTCGTCGCCTTCGCGCCGGCTCATGCCGTACTTGCGCATCTTCTCCACCAGGGTGGTACGGCGAATGCGCAGGCGCTCGGCCGCACGGGCGACGATGCCGTTGGCATCATCCAGGGCCTGCTGGATCAAGCCCTGCTCCAGGCCACCGAGGTAGTCCTTGAGGTCCAGGCCTTCAGGCGGCAGCAAGGCATTGGCGGTGAAGTCCGGGGTATGGCCGTTGATGGCCACCCGCTCTTCGAGGTCACTGCGCAGGCTGTCGACCAGTTGTTCGTCTTCGTCGTCGACGTAGCGGAATTTCTTCGGCAGCTCGACCACGCCGATCACCCCGTACGGGTGCATGATCGCCATGCGCTCCACCAGGTTGGCCAGCTCGCGGACGTTGCCCGGCCAGCCGTGGCGACACAGCGACATGATCGCCGCCGAGTTGAAGCGGATCGAACCGCGTTTTTCGTGCTCCATGCGCGAGATCAGCTCGTTCATCAGCAACGGGATATCTTCGACGCGCTCACGCAGCGGTGCCATTTCGATCGGGAACACGTTCAAGCGGTAGTACAGGTCTTCGCGGAAGCTGCCGACCTCAATCATGCTTTCGAGGTTCTTGTGGGTCGCGGCAATGATCCGCACGTCGACGCTCTGGGTCTTGTTACTGCCCACGCGTTCGAAGGTGCGCTCCTGCAATACCCGCAGCAGCTTGACCTGCATCGGCAGCGGCATGTCGCCGATCTCGTCGAGGAACAGGGTGCCGCCGTTGGCCAGCTCAAAACGCCCGGCACGACTGGTGATCGCCCCGGTAAAGGCGCCCTTCTCGTGGCCGAACAATTCGCTTTCCAGCAACTCGGCCGGAATCGCGCCACAGTTGACCGGCACGAACGGCGCGTCACGGCGCTTGGAGTGATAGTGCAAGTTGCGCGCAACCACTTCCTTGCCAGTGCCCGACTCGCCGAGGATCAGCACGCTGGCGTCGGTGTCGGCCACTTGCTGCATCATCTGGCGCACGTGCTGGATCGCCCGGCTGGTGCCGACGAGGCTGCGGAACAGATTGGGTTCACGATGGCGACCGCGCTCGCGGGCCTGGTCGTACATCTCGCGATAGACCTGGGCACGGTGCAGCGAATCGAGCAATTTGCTGTAGCTGGGGGGCATTTCCAGGGTCGACAACACCCGACGACGCTGGTCGTCGGGCAGATCCTGGGCACAATTATCGCCCATCAGCAAAACGGGAAGGAACTCATCCCAGGTTGCGAGTGTCTTTAACAGAGCCGACAACGAACCAGGTGCATTGACCGTCCCGATCAGGACACAGATGACTTCACGACTAGACGATAAAGAGCCGACAGCCTGCTGCCAGTCATAGCTTGCGCAGGGTAAGTTTTCTTCACCGAGAAAATTTAAAATCACCGCCAGGTCGCGGCGGCGGACGCTATCGTCATCAATCAGCAGAATTTTGGTTTCACGCCACATGCAATAGCAACTTCCCTAGTCAACTCAGTGCCCGAAAGAAAAAGGCAAGCTAGACGCCTGCAGGCACGTTAAGCCTGATAGACGTCTGAAATCTGCAAACAGCCACTAGTTAAGTCAAAAAACCGTGCATAGTCAAATTTATGGCGCATATACCCGGACAAGCTGATTAACCAAAGCGTCAACCGAACAGATGGTAAACCTTTGCCGCACCCTTCGCTTGCCTGATCTGAGCCATCTCGTTGACTATCGCCTGACGCTCGTCCATCGCCACGTCCAGCAGCCGCTTGTAGACCACCAGCAGGGCCTGCAGGTTCTCGCGCAGCGCCTGCTCATCCACCGGCACCTCACTGAGCACATCGTCGACACAGGTGCGGCAGGCGACGTCGAGCTCGCCGATGGCCTCCCAGTTGCGTTCAGCCAGCGCCTCGACCAGGGCCTCGCGGGTTTGCTCGATGCGTTGCAGGGCTTGGCTCATGACATCATCCTCAGGCCCACGGGCCTATTGCGCTAGCTCTTGTGCCGCGATCGCGTCCCAGCCGCTTTTCAGGGTGATCAGCAGGCGGGCGACTTCGTCGATCATCTCGACATCATTGGTACCGTTGGCCTCTACCAAGCGGTTACCCATGTACGCATACAAAGCATCCAGGCGTTGCACCGCAGCTGGATCCTCGGCCTTCTCTGGCTCCAAGCCATCTCGCAGACCGGAGATAATTTCAATCGCCTTGCCCAGCATCAACCCCTTCTGGGCAATATCACCCCGGCTCAATGCACCTTTGGCCTGCGCCATGCGATCAAGGCCGCCTTCCATCAGCATCTGCACCAGACGGTGCGGGCTGGCTTCGGAGATCTGCGCGTGGGAATTGACTTTCTGGTACGCACGCAGGGCTTTCATAGGATTCATGTTGCTACCTCGGTACAGGCCACAGGCGAATAGGTTTGCTCTAATCAGCTTTTCGACTGTGTCGACAAAAACTTTAATCCACGACCGGTTGCCCGGACCCTTTTCCAGGGCCCTCGGCGCACCGTTTATCAGCTCGACTTTGGATTGTTCAGCGAGTTGAGGGTGGTCATGATGCTGGAGCTGCTGGCGTTGATCTGGGCGATCATGGTGTCCATGGCCGTGTACTTGGCGGACAAGGACTTCTGCAAGGCCTCCATGCGCCGGTCCAGTTCAGCCTGCTGGGTGGTCAGGTCGGTCAACTTGGTATTGAGGTCCGTCGCACGAGTGGCCAGCGTGCCAGTGGAACCCACATAGCTAGAGGTCGCTTTGTTCATGCGAGAAATCAAACCGGTGTCACCGGTGAACATCTTGGCGATGTCCCCTGCCCCCTTGACTACAGCCTTGTCCCACGCCTTGTCGTCCAGGCTCAGCAAACCGGTTTTCTGGTCAGTGGTGATGCCCATCTGGGCCAGGCTGGTCATGCTGCCGGCCCCCGAACCGTTGACCAGTTCGGAGCGCAGGCTGGTCACCAGCTGTCGCATCGACGCATCGCCGGTCAATGCGCCCGCGGTGGTAGTGGAGGCATCGCCGGTCGCAGTGACCTTGGTCTGGGCGTTGATGGCGGTCATCAGCGCGTTGTAAGCGGTAACGAATGACTGCACCGAGGTCTTCAGAGTGTCGGTGTTGCTGGCAACAGTGATGGTCACCGGCTTTTTGTCGTCGGCAGCCAGCAGATCCAAGGTCACGCCACTGATAGCGGACGTCACTTTGTTGCTGGTGGACTCCATGGCAATACCGTCGATGGAGTACTTGGCGTTTTGCGCAGGCTGGCCGGCATCGTAACCCGCCGCCAGCTCTGAATCGCCGCTGAGGGTTATATCGGTACCGACACCACTGGTGGTGGAGCCGATAACCAAGCGTGCACCGTTAGCATCACTCAATACGTTGGCGCTGATGCCTTGGGCAGACAATTGGGTATTGATCGATTCGCGCACCTCTTTCAGGGTCGCTCCACCGGGAACCAATACGTCATAACTTTTACCCGACTGGGTAATGGTCAAGGTCTGGTCTTCATCGCTGGAGTTAGCTTTGCCCGACGCACCATCTGCAATCACTTTGCTGGTGACTTTCGAGGACGTCGCCAGCTCATCCACCACCAGGGTATATTTTCCGCTGGACGCGCCATCACCCAGCGTGACCTTGACGTTTTTCTCTTCGGAGGTAGTGGCGGCCAGGCCATTGAAGGAGGCCACGTTGTTCAACTTGGTGATCGCCGACTGGTAGGTCTCCAATGCCGTCTTCACCGTGCCGACAGCCGACAGCTTAATGGTCGTGTCTTTTTGCTGATCGGTGATCTGGATTTGCTTGGGCGCTTTTTCAGCCCCCACCAAAGCCTTGACGATTGCTTGCGTGTCGTAGCCCGAACCCGGGCCGGAAATCGTTGAACTCGCCATTTACACTATCTCCTTGTCCTGCATCTGCCGCTTTATTGGCGTACACACCCCTGAGCAGCAGTCAGAAACACATTTCGTGCCAGCTCAAGCCTGAGTCTGGAACAGCAGGCTGCTGGCATCGTTCAAATTCTGCGCCAACTTCAGCGCGGTCTCCGATGGCAGCTGTCGAATCACTTCACCACTGTCGGTGGCGATTACCTTGACGACCACCTGGCCGGTGGAGTCATCGATGGAAAAATCCAGGTTACGCTGGGAAGCTTGCACAAACTCACGCATATCGGTTACTGCTTTTTCCAGCGCCACGCGCTGCGGCTCTTCAGCAGCCGGCGTATCAGCCGGCGCAACAGGCTTGGCCTGCGTCACGGAAACACCTGAAGCCTGGGCTACGTTAGCTGGATAAGACGTGTTCAGCTTGACGCTCATGTCCATGTCATCACCTCAAAACTGAAAAAACGGAAGGGCACGAATACGCGCCCTTCCGTTGATCAACCGCTAGCCGAGATTACTGAAGCAGCTTCAGTACAGCGGATGGCAGTTGGTTGGCCTGGGACAGGATTGCAGTGGAAGCCTGTTGCAGGGTTTGTTGCTTGGTCAGTTCAGCAGCTTCGGAAGCGAAGTCAGCGTCTTCTACACGGCCTTTGGCAGCCGAGGAGTTCTGCGAAATGCTCTGCAGGTTGGCCACGGTGCTGGCGAAACGGTTTTGCACCGCACCCAACTGCGAACGCTGGCTGTCGATCTGCTGCATGGCGTCATCCAGAGCCTGGATGGCCTGCTGGGAAGAAGCGGCGCTCAGGATGCTCAGGTCAGAAACGGTGGTTTCCATGGTCACGGCGGTTTTGGTGCCAGCATCGGAAACATCTTTCAGACCCAGCGCCTTCAAGCCAGTACCGGCGCTGCCATCCTTGATGGTGATGTCTTTGTCGGCGAACAGGTTCAAGGTGCCGTCAGCGTTTTTGCTGGCTTGTACACCGGTGCTTGCGCTGTTGATCGACGCCACGATCGAGTCGGTGGTATCACCTTTCTTGAACTTGACTTCAACGCCGTTCACGTCGATCGAAGTGTCTTCCTTGAGCTTCGCCTGGGAGGTCCCAGCGGACAGACCCAACTGCGACAGCGAACCGCTGGCGGTATTGGCCAGCTTGATGTCCTTGCCGTCGCCGGAAGTCAGAACAACACGACCGTCGGTGAATTCTGCGGTGGCACCGGTTCCTGCTTGCGCCTTAACCAGGTCGAGAACTTCGGTGATTGTATTAGTATCGTCCCAAGTCACAGCGGTACCATTGACAGTAATGCTGCCGGCGGTACCCAGAACGGTATCTTTATCAATAGCTTCAGCTGCAACTGGCGCCGTAGCATCTGCTGCAGTCAAGCCGAGTTTCGTCAGTACGGTGCCACCCGACTCTTCAACCGTGAAGTCCGACTTGGAAGTCAGGGTCAACTTGCCATCGGTGGCCGCAGTAGCTGTTACACCGGTTTTTGCGGTTTGCTTGTTGATCTCTGTTGCAGCAGCGGAACCAGCTGTCGCAGCACTCGTAGTCGCTGTCAGGGTGATATCAACACCATTGATGCTGATTTTATCGCCTGCAGCAGTGCCTGCCGCCGGAGGCGCACCACCAGTCACGGAAGCTTTCATCCCACCAATGTTGGTACCGGTAGCAGTAGCCGCCAGGCCTTCCATTGCAGTGCCATCTACAGAGGCTTCTCTGTAGTTGCCTTTCAGCGCGGTAGAACCGATGTCAGTCATACCGAAGGAAATGGTTTCGTTGGCGCTGGCGCCGATCTGGAACTGAATGTTCTGGAACGAACCGTCCAGCAGGTTACGACCACCGAAGGTGGTGGTGCTGGCGATACGGTTCAGCTCACCCACTTTAGCGGTGAACTCTTGTTGCAGGGAAACACGGTCAGCGTCGCTTTTATCACCGTTCGCTGCCTGCAGGGCCAGCTCACGCAGACGTTGCAGGGTGTTGGTGGATTCTTGCATCGCGCCTTCAGCGGTCTGGGCGATGGAAACACCGTTGTTGGCGTTGGCGATCGCAACGTTCAGGCCTTTGACCTGATTGTTCAGACGGTTGGCGATCTGCATGCCAGCGGCGTCGTCTTTGGCGCTGTTGATTTTCAGGCCGGAAGACAGACGGTTCATCGACTGGCTCAAAGCGTCGGAAGCTTTGTTCAGGTTCTTCTGGACGCCCAGAGAAGTGATGTTGGTGTTTACGGACATTGCCATGACGAAATCCTCGTGAGTTGGATACTGCGGCTTCCGGCCCTGGCAACCGCCGGGTGTGGCCTAGAGAACCTTCGTAATAGTTATCGTCGTCAACGCAGGTTGCTTGAGGGCTTTTTTCAAATTTTTTACTAGCAACGTGCCACCCCCCAATGTTTCAAGGCCTTAGGCCGCCTGGCACGAGTCATACCTGGCATTGAGGCGAGCCTCGACAGCGGCAAATCCCAGACAATAAAAAACGCCCATGACCTCTCGGCCATGGGCGTTTTTTATTAGCGGGCGCTAGCAGGTCACGGGCGGTGGATAATCGCCGAGCCCCAGGACAGGCCTACGCCAAAACCACTGATCGCCACACGCTTCCAGGTGGAGTCGAGCATGTGTTTTTCCAGCAGCAGCGGGATGCTCGAAGACACGGTGTTGCCGGTCTCGACCATGTCCTTGATGAACTTCTCCGGCTCGCCTTCGAAACGGCGCGCCACGGCATCGACAATCGCCGCGCTGCCCTGGTGGATGCAGAAGGCGTCGATGTCTTCGGACTTGAGGCCCGAGTCATCCAGCAGTTCGTGCAAGTGCGCCGGGACCTTGAGCAAGGCGAAGTTGAACACCTGGCGACCGTTCATGTAGAACACGCCGTCGCTGACCTTCAGGTGCGGCGCGCCGGAACCGTCGGTGCCGAACTTGGCCTTGCCCAGTTGCCAGGCAGCGTCTTCGCCCATCCAGGTCGCGGTGGCCGCGTCGCCGAACAGCATGGTGGTGTTGCGGTCTTCCGGGTCAACAATCTTCGAGTAGGGATCAGCGGTGATCAGCAGGCCGTTCTTCAAGCCCGCCGCCTCCATGAAGCCCTTGATCGCGTACAGGCCATACACGTAGCCGGAGCAGCCCAGGGAGACGTCGAACGCGGCAACCCGGGTCGACAGGCCAAGCTTGTCCTGGACGATGGCAGAGGTGTGGGGCAAACCTTCTTCGTCGCCGTTCTGCGTGACCACAATCAGCACGTCGATGGCTTGACGGTCCAGTTGCGGGTTATTGGCGAACAACGCATTGGCAGCCTCCACGCACAGATCGGAGGTTTCCTGGCCGGCATCCATGCGCGGCAGAAAGGCCGAGCCAATCTTGCCCAAAATGAACTCTTCATCCTTGGCGAATTTCGCGCCCTGAGCGTAGTTATCAAGCCCGCTCACTGGCACGTAACTGGCGATGCTTTTTATGCCAATCATTGTGGCTTCCCAAAACAGAATAACTGGAGATCACCGCTCGCAGGATCGAGAGGCACTGATAACAAAGGGGTTTTGCCGACAAAACTGCGCCAGACGCGGGTGCCAAAATCATCAAAATAAACCCAGCGAACAGCGGGCACCCATCCCACCCTTTTCACACGATACAGTGAAGATGCGCTTTATGACTCATAGGTCACTCTATTTTGTGTGCATTGGCCAAAACAATCCGCCACGAAAAAAACCGCGCACAGCGCGTTAGCCAGGCGAACGCCGGCAAACAGGTGGGGATGAGGCGGGAAAAAGCGCGGAATTCAAGCTGCACCGGCCCACTCCCGGAATCAGGGTGGGCCGGTATTCAGGCGGGGATCAAAGCTTGTTGAACAGGCTCAACTGGGAGATTTTCACAAAGGCCAGCTGGGAAGCTTCGAGCATGGCTTTCTGGAAGCTCAGCTCAATCGAGGCGCTGGCCATGTCGGTGTTGCCAATGGCGGCCATGGTCGAGTCGTTGGCCAGGCCCATGCTGACGTTTTCGCCGGCCTGGATGTCGATCGCCTTCAAGCGCGCACCAATGGAACCACGGGCGTTGTCGATCCCGGCACTGGCGTTCTGCAGGTTGCCAATGGCCGAGTTGATCGCATTCTTCTGCTTCTGCTGGGCAACCAGGTCGCCATCGCTCGGGGTTGCCAGGGCCTGGCGCAACTGGCTGATGGTGTCCAGCGCGCTCTGGGTCTGATGGTTGTTGGCGCCGACCACGAACTGATCGCCGGACTTCACCGCACCACTGAGATCGAACTTGACCCCTACCGCCGTCAGGGAGTCGCCAGCGGCGTTCAGGCTGCCCTTGCCGATGGACTTGCTGTTGGCACTCAACGGCTGGGCATAGACCTCGTACTCGGTATCGCTGGTGAACTTGATCACCGCACCATTGCCCGGAAAGCTGTCGCCATAGGCCTTGGCATCGGTCACGGTGGCGCCAGTGACCTGGGCCGTCGACGGGTTGCCGGGGCTGCGGGAGGCATTGAAGCTGTCCGGCTTGGCTTGCAGGGTGAACACGTGCCCCTTGACCGCCGCATCCAGGTCGGCCGCAGGTACGTCCGCCAGATTCAGGTTGATGTCGAACTTCACCCCGCGCAGGTTGACGCTGTGGGCGCCCTCCTTCGTCGAGTCGAATTGGCCATTGCCCGGCACTTCTGCAGTCACATCCTTGCCGGTCGCGTCCTTGAGGATGTACTGGGTGCTGCTGGTGAACTCCAGCGTGTACGGCTGGCCTTCGGCGAAACTCTTGTTGTAGGTCTGGTTGGAGCTGATCAGGCCATCGGAGACCGCGACCTTACCATCGTTGACCGACGGCGGCTGCAGGACCGCCTGGGTGCGACCGGTATTCACCGACCCTTCCATGATGCTCTTGGCGGTGTTGCTGGCCGCCAGGCTCAGGGTGTCCGAGACCTGCAGGTTGAGCTGGGTATCGTCACCCTGGTAGGTGTAGGTGCCGTCGTTGTTGCGCACATAAGGCGGGACGTCGGTCTTGGAGCCGGAGAACATATAGTTGCCCGACTCGTCCTTGCTGTTGAGCAGGCTGAACACTTGTTCTTCGATATTGCCCAGTTCGTCGGCGATCGACTTGCGGTCCGCGTCGCTGATAACCCCGCCACCCGACTGCAAGGCCAGCTCGCTGACTTTCTGCAAGGCCGTGTTGATGCTGTCGAGCACGCTTTCCTGGTTGGTCAGCGACGACTTGATGCTGTTCATGTTGCCGGCGTACTGCAGCAGCATGTCTTTCTGCTGCTGCAATTGCAGCAAGCGGCCAGCCCCGACAGGATCATCCGCGGCGGTCTGGATGCGCACACCGGAGTCGATCTGCTCCTGGGTCTTGACCACCGAGGTGAAGTTGTTCTGGTACTTGGCCGTGCTGGTCTCAAAGAACTGAGCGGTAGAAATACGCATCGTCAAGGACTCCCTTAAAGACTGTTGATCAGTGTCGAGAACGTGTCCTGCGCAACCTTGATGATCTGCGACGACGCGGTGTAGTACTGCTGGAACTTGATCAGGTCACTGGCTTCTTCATCCAGGTTGACCTGCGAAACCGAACTGCGGCTGGACTTGGCGTAGGCCAGCGCAGCATTGTTGGCCGTGCCGTCGACGCTGGCTTGGCTGGCCTTGCCCCCAACGGTGGAAACCAACTGGCTGTAGGCCTGCCCCATGCTGACGCCGGCATTGCCGCCCCCGACGCCAACGGTGGCCTTGGTCTGCAGGGCGAGCATTTCATTGGCGTTGCGGTTGTCCGCCTTGCCGTCCTGGTTGAACTTGATATCGAAGCTGTCGCCCTTGCCCGGCGAGCCGCTGACCGTGGTATTGAAACCAACGGTCTTGGCCGTGCCATCGGCGTTCTTCACAGGATTGCCGGCCGCATCGAGTACCGGCACGTTGATCGTCAGCTTGTTGTCCTGGCCCGGCACAATACTGCCCTTGCCGATTTCGGCGCCCGCCTCGTTCAGCACGCGATAGGTCTGGGTCCCGTCCTTGGCTTCGTCGAAGGCGATGCGCACCGGCATCGCGCCTTCGATCTGGCTCTGCAACTGGCCCAGTTCGGCGCCGCCGTAGATATCCAGCATCGATGACAGGTTCGGGCTGCTCAAGGCGCCCGTGCCGGAGTTGGAGCTGCCTTTGTCCGCGAGCAACGGCCCGGCGAACGCCAGTTTGTTGGGATCTTTCAACTGCACGCTGAGGTCGCTGGCGCCGGAGCGGGTCGGGCTGACCTTGAAGCTGTCGCCGGCACTCAGTCCGCCGCCATTGAGCTTGAGGGTGAAGCCATCAATCATGTCCGGCGGAGTCTTGGTGACGTCGAACGGTCCCAGGGTGGTGCCGTCGGAACGCTTGACGCTGTAGTTCTTGTCGCTGGTGAACGTCACTTGATAGTCATACGCGGTCAACGCACTGCTGTCGCCGATGGTCACGTCGAGGTTGCCGGAACCGGCGCTGTTACCGGTGGTGGCCAGGCTGCGCTGGCTGATGGCCTGCGGGCTGTTGATATTGTTGAACAACGAAGAACCGAACTCGCCATTGGCATCCAGGCCCTGGCCCAGTTGCTTGTTGAACGCATCGGAGACCACCAGCGCGGTGCGCCCCAGGTCGTTGATGGCCGGCGCCAGCACGTCGTTGCGATAGCGGAGCAGGCCGCCCATCTTGCCGCCCGTGACAACCGAGGTCACCTCGATGCTCGATTGCGGGTAGTCGATCTGCAGGCTGTACTGGCTTTTGTCGGTCTTGCCCGGGACCGCCGACAAGGTGTTGGAGGTGTTGCCCGTGACCAGCGTCTGGCCGGTGCCCAGCGAGATGTCGTAGACCCCGTCGTGCTCCTGCACCTTGACCCCCACCAGCTCGTTCAACGAACGCACCGCTTCGTTGCGCGCATCCAGCAGGTTGTTCGGGGTGCTGCCGGAAGTGCTTGCCTGGGTGATCTGCTGGTTGAGCGAGGCAATGGTTGCGGTGTGCTGGTTGACCATCGAGGCCAGGGTGGTCAACTGGCTGTTGATGCCGTCATTCTGCTGCGTAAGCTGGCTGGAGATCGCATTGAAGCGATTGCTCAGGGTCTGCGCATTGGTCAGCAGCAGTTGCCGCGCCGACATGTCGCCGGGGGCACCGGCCGCGGTCTGCAGCGAGGCGAAGAAGCTGCCGAGGGCGGCCGAAACCCCGGTATTTTTGTCCGACAGCAACTTGTCGACCGCACCGATCTGATCGAGATAGGCCTGGGCATCGCCATTGAGCGAGGTGGTGGTCTGCAACTGCGCATCGATGTAGGCGTTGTACACCCGGCGCACATCGGCCAGGGTGGTGCCGGACCCGATGAACACGCCACCGACCTGCTGCGAGCCTGCACTAGTCTGGATGAGTTGTTGACGCGAGTAGCCCGCAGCGTTGGCGTTGGCAATGTTATTGCCGACCGTGGCCAACGCCGCCTGGCTCGCATTCAGACCCGACATCCCGATATTGATCAAGCTCATGGTTCAGACCTTATAAATTCGTGGAAGAGCCAGCCGAGGCGTAGTTCTCATAGCTCTTCATTTGTTTGGCAATCTGCGAAATCTTGCTGGCGTAGTTGGGGTCGGTGGCGTACCCGGCCTTTTGCAGCTCACGCACAAACTGTTCGGGGTTATCGGCCGACTTCAGCACTTCTTGATAACGATTGTTGCTCTGCAGCAGGGTCACCAGGTCATGGAAACTGTCCTGGTAGGACGCGTACGAACGGAACTCGGCCGTCTCCTTGACCATCTCGCCATTGCGGAATTCGCTGGTGATGGCGCGGGCCTGCGCGCCCTTCCAGGTGCTGCCGGTCTTGATCCCGAACAGGTTGTGGCTGCTGCTGCCATCGGCGGCGCGCATCACCGACTTGCCGTAGCCAGTTTCCAGGGCGGCCTGGGCCACCAGGTAACGCGGATCGACGCCGATACGGTCGGCCGCCTGCTGCGCCATCGGCAGCATGGTGGTGATGAACTGGTCTGGCGAGTTGAAGGCTTTTGGCGCCGGCGCCAGGGGCGGCTGCGCCATCGCACGGCCATAGACCTGCAGGCGTCCGCGCTCGGCGGAATAGCTCTGCGCCGGCTGCCAGTCACCCTTGACCAGCGCGTTGCCGTCACGGGTCGCACGGTTGGGCAAGGTGCTGGTAGCGGTGGTGGCCGCCGTCCCGCTGGCCGAAGGCACCAGGCCTGCCAACAAGCGGTCCGCCAGTTTCGGCGGCAGCGCCAGGCGCCGCTGGTTGATCAGCGCCATGTCATTGCCGTGCACGCCCTGCTCCGCTGCCTGCGGTGGATTGATCGAGCGCGAGGCCCACAACGGACGCTGGCCATTGAGGCGCGACAACGGCCCATCAGTGGCCACCGTGCCAGCGGCAATCGGTGTCTGCACCGCTGCTTTCGCGGCCTCCTGCTTAGCCGCCGACAACGCGGCCGCCTCGCCGGGGGCCAGTGGTGTGTTCTTCGACATCTGGCGCATCAGCACATCGGCCAGGCCAATGCCGCCGCCCTCGCGGGACATGGAAACCGCCAGTTGCTGGTCGTACATTTCCTGGTACTGCTTGGCCGCCGCGGTGTTCAGCGGGTTGTCCTGGCCCAGCGCGTCGGTGGCCGAGCGCATCGACTTGAGCATTTCATTGAGGAACAGCGATTCGAACTCCTGCGCCACCTTGCGCATGTTGCCGTCGCTGTTCTTGTCGCCGACCTTGAGCTGGTTCAGCCGGTTGAGGTCCGAGTAGGCCGCCGAATCGCTGCTGCCAACCAGCCCGCCCTTGCGCATATCCATGTTCGTCACCTTAGATCACGATCAGGTCGGCTTGCAGGGCGCCGGCCTGCTTCAAGGCTTCGAGGATTGCCATCAGGTCACCCGGTGCCGCGCCGACCTGGTTCACCGCACGCACGATTTCGTCGAGGGTGGTGCCCGGGCCGAACTTGAACATCGGCTTGGCTTCCTGCTGCGCGTTGACATTGGAACGTGGCACCACCGCCGTCTGGCCGTTGGAGAACGCCCCTGGCTGGCTGACGATCGGGTCTTCGGTAATGGTCACGGTCAGGCTGCCGTGGGTCACCGCCGCCGGCGACACCTTGACGTTCTGGCCGATCACGATGGTGCCGGTGCGCGAGTTGATGATGACCTTGGCCACCGCCTGGCCGGGGTCGACTTCGAGGTTTTCGAGGATCGACAGGTAGTCGACCCGCTGGCTCGGATCCAGTGGCGCGCTGACGCGAACCGAACCGCCATCGATGGCCTGGGCGACACCCGGGCCGAGCAGGCTGTTGATCTTGTCGACGATGCGCTTGGCCGTGGTGAAGTCCGAACGGTTGAGGTTGAGGGTCAGGCTGTTGCCCTGGTTGAACCCGCTCGGGACCGCGCGCTCCACCGAGGCACCGCCAGGGATACGACCGGCCGACGGCACGTTGACGGTGATCTTCGAACCGTCACGACCTTCGGCGTCAAAACCACCCACCACCAGGTTGCCCTGGGCCACCGCATAGACGTTGCCATCGATGCCCTTGAGCGGGGTCAGCAGCAAGGTGCCGCCACGCAGGCTCTTGGAGTTGCCGATAGAAGACACGGTGATGTCGACCTGCTGCCCCGGCTTGGCAAACGCCGGCAAATCGGCACTGATCGACACGGCAGCGACGTTCTTCAACTGCACGTTGCCCGAGCCCGGCGGCACCTTGATGCCGAACTGCGAGAGCATGTTGTTGAAGGTCTGCAGGGTGAACGGGGTCTGGGTGGTCTGGTCACCCGTGCCATTGAGACCGACGACCAGGCCATAGCCGATCAACTGGTTGGAACGCACGCCGGAGATACTGGCGATGTCCTTCAACCGCTCGGCCTGCACGCCCAGGGAGGTGCCCAGCAACAACGCGGCCGCCAGCAGGTGCTTGAAGTTCAGCATGGAGAGGGTCATCACCTAGAAAGGGAACAGCGGGCTTAGGAAAAAACGGTCGAACCAGCCTGGCTGACTCGCATCGGCAAACGAGCCGGTACCCGAGTAGGTAATGCGCGCGTCGGCGACCCGGGTCGAAGACACGGTGTTGTCGGTGGATATGTCGTCGGCGCGCACCAGGCCGGCAATGCGCACCAATTCGTCACCCGTGTTGAGGGTCATCCACTTCTCGCCGCGCACGGCGATGATGCCGTTGGGCAACACGTCGGCCACGGTCACCGTGATCGAGCCGGTCAGGCTGTTGCCCTGCCCGGCCTTGCTGTCACCCTTGGTCGCGCGGTCACCGCTGTAGCCGGCGTCCAGGCTCAGGTCGCCACTGCCGAACGGATTATTGGTGTTGGGCACCGCGCCGAACAACGAGGTCAGGCCGATGTTGGCCTTGCTGGTCTTGCCCACTTGCGAGTTGGCGTTTTTGCTGGCCTGGGTTTTTTCGTTGAGGGTGATGGTGATGATGTCACCGACCCGGAACGCCTTGCGGTCGCTGTACAGGTTCTGCTCGAAACCAGCCTGGTAGATCGAGCCATTGTTGGCTGCCGCCGGCAAGGGCGTGCGTGGCAACACCGGGGCGTAGTAAGGGTCATTGGGTTTTGGCGTCGGCCCGACGCAGCCCGCGAGCACGGCGATCCCACTCAATGCGAGAACAGATACAAAGCGATTCATGACCCTAACCTCACGGTGTTGCAGGCGGCCTCAAGCCGCCCCATAGACTTGATTACAGATTCTGCGTGACGAACGAAAGCATCTGGTCGGCGGTGGAGATGACTTTGGAGTTCATCTCGTAGGCACGTTGCGTGGTGATCATGTTGACCATCTCTTCCACGGTGCTGACGTTGGAGGTTTCCAGGGTGCTTTGCAGGGTGGTACCAAAACCGTTCAGGCCTGGGGTGCCGATCTGTGGCGCACCACTGGCGGCAGTTTCCAGGAACAGGTTGTTGCCGGTGGCCTGCAGGCCGGCCGGGTTGATGAAGTCGGCGGTTTGCAGGTTGCCGATCACCTGGGCGGCCGGGTTGCCGGCAATGGTGATCGACACGGTGCCATCGCGACCCACGGTGAAGGTCTGGGCTTCGGCGGGGATGACAATGGCCGGCTCCAGGGCATAACCACTGGCGGTCACGATCTGGCCGTTGGAGTCCAGGTGAAAGGTCCCGTCACGGGTGTAGGACGTAGTCCCGTCCGGCTGCAGGACCTGAAAAAAGCCACGACCGTCGATGGCCATGTCCAGCGGCTGCTCGGTGGTTTGCAGGCTGCCGGCGGTGAAGTTCTTCTGGGTGCCGACGATGCGCACACCGGTACCCAGTTGCAGGCCCGACGGCAGTTCGCTGTCCTGGGTCGACTGGGCACCCGGCTGGCGCTTGATCTGGTACAGCAGGTCCTGGAACTCGGCACGGTCACGCTTGAAACCCGTAGTCGAGACGTTGGCCAGGTTGTTGGAAATGGTCGTCAGGTTGGTGTCCTGGGCGGACAGGCCTGTTTTGGCAACCCATAGAGCCGGAAGCATTCGATTCTCCTCGTGCGCCTGTTTTACGGCGCGACGTTCTGATAATTAGCTGATCTGCAAGACCCGAGCCATGGCCTGGTCGTCTTCTTTGGCGGTGTTCATCATCTTGACGTGCAGCTCGAACTGCTTGGCCAGGGCCAGCACCGAGGTCATTTCTTCCACCGCGTTGACGTTGCTCGACTCGAGGAAACCCGAGACCAGTTGCACGTTGGCATCGGCCGGTGCGGGCTGGCCGTCCTTGGTGTGGATCGAACCGTCGAGGCCCTTGGTCATGTTCTTCAGGTCCGGGTTGACCAGCTTGATGCGGTCGACTTCCGCCATCACGCGCGGGCCTTCACCCATGGCGCGGATACTGATGGTGCCGTCCTGGCCGACTTCGATCTTCTGCTCGGGTGGCACGGCAATCGGCCCGCCATTGCCCATCACCGGCATGCCATTGCCGGCACGCAGCACACCCAGGGCGTCGACATTCAGGCTGCCGGTGCGCACGTAACTTTCCTTGCCGTCGGGGTTCTGCACGGCAATCCAGCCGTTGCCGCTGACCGCCACGTCGAGGTCACGCCCGGTTTCCACCAGCGAGCCCGGACTGAAGTCGGTGGCCGGACGTTCGGACAGGGCAAAGGCCCGCGCCGGAAAGCTGTCGCCAAACACCGGCATCGACCGCGCCTGCTCCAGGTCTTTCTGGAAACCGTTGGTGGAGATGTTGGCCAGGTTGTTGGCATGGGCCTTTTGCGCCAGCGCGTTCTGGCTGGCGCCGGTCATGGCCACATAAAGGTACTTGTCCACAGTCTTTCCTCTGCATGCCGGACGTTTGCCGCCCACTGCTGTACTGGCAAGGCTTTAGCAATTTGCAGACCAACTTGCGCGCAAAGGCCCCAGGTCCTTTAAACACAGGACTTGGGACAATTCAGAGGAGAGAGGTGGAGGATGGCAGAGACGAAAAACCGGCGCGCTTATGCCGCTTTACGGCAATCGGCCGGACAGCACGGCTACCAGCCCTTGACGCCGCTCATGTCGGGCAGCTTGTGGGCGATGCCTTTGTGGCAGTCGATGCAGGTCGCCTCGCCGTTGGCCAGGGAAGTCGAGTGCATGTTGGCGGCGCGCTTGCCCTGGCGGGTGAAATCCATGAACTCGAAGTTGTGACAATTACGGCACTCGCGAGAGTCGTTGGCCTTGAGCCGGGCCCACTCGTGCTCCGCCAGTTCGCGGCGCATGCCGAGAAACTTCTCGCGGGTGTTGATGGTGCCGAACACCTTGCCCCAGACCTCTTTGGACGCCTGCATCTTGCGCGCGATCTTGTGGGTCCACTCATGCGGTACGTGGCAATCGGGACAGGTTGCGCGCACCCCCGAGCGGTTGGTGTAGTGGATGGTTTCCTGCAATTCGACAAACACGTTGTCGCGCATTTCATGGCAGGAGATGCAGAACTTTTCGGTATTGGTCGCTTCCAGCGCCGTGTTGAATCCACCCCAGAAAATCACCCCGGCAATGAACCCGCCGAGCGTCAGGAAACCCAGGCTGTAGTGGACACTGGGGCGACGCAAGATCTGCCAGTAGTCTTTGAACACTACCCACAATGACTTCATGACCACTCCTCAGGGTTTCTGCTTGCGGTTGATTTCGTCTTGCAGCACCTGGTCAATATTCTTGAAGTCGTTGTTGACCAACGGCTTCACGTCTCGCTGCGGTACGTGGCACTGATTACAGAAGTAGCGCCGTGGCGAAACGGCGGCCAGCGCCTGGCCGTCGCGGTCCATGTAGTGGGTGATGCTGATCATCGGCGCCTGGGTCAGCGCGCTGTTGGCCCGACTGTGGCAGGACAGGCATTTGTTGCTGTTCTTGTCGATGTGATAACCGCGGATGCTGTGGGGAATGGTCGGCGGCTGTTCGGGATAATTGCGCTCGCGCTTGAGGTCCTTGTTCTCCTCCTCGGCGATGGGCGGCGCCGGCAGTTCCTGGGTCAGGGTCCCGCCGACACGCCTGCCATCGGGGGCGGGCGCATCCAGCGGATACCCAGGTTCTGCGGCAAAGGCCGCAGGCATGCCAAGCAGCAGTGCAAACAGCAAGGACAGCGTACGAGCATTCATCACAGCTCTCCTCAGGCAGTCTTGATCAGCTCGATCCTGACCGCGCACTTTTTATAGTCCGTCTGCTTCGAGATCGGGTCCGTCGCATCGAGGGTGACCTTGTTGATCAACCGGTTGGCGTCGAAGAACGGCACGAACACCAGCCCCTGGGGCGGCTTGTTGCGCCCACGGGTTTCGATGCGCGCGCGCATTTCCCCGCGTCGGCTGATCACCTTGACCTCACTGCCGCGCCTGGCATTGAGCGCCTTGGCATCGGCCGGGTGCATGTACACCAGGGCATCGGGTACCGCCTTGTAGAGCTCTTCAACGCGCTGGGTCATGGTCCCGGTGTGCCAGTGCTCAAGCACCCGTCCGGTGCTCAGCCAGAACGGGAACTCCTGGTCAGGGGATTCCGCCGGCGGCTCGTAGGGCAGCGCGAAGATGATCGCTTTCTTGTCGGGGTAGCCATAGAACTGCACGCCACTGCCTTTCTCCACGTAGGGATCATGGCCTTCGCGAAAGCGCCAGCGGGTTTCCTTGCCGTCCACCACTGGCCAGCGCAGGCCGCGTTCGGTGTGATACCGATCGAATGGCGCCAGGTCATGACCATGCCCCCGGCCGAACTGGGCGTACTCTTCGAACAGACCTTTTTGCAGGTAGAACCCAAAGTCCTTGGCTTCGTCGTTTTCAAAGCCCGGCTCCATCTGCTCGATCGGGAACTGATCGACGTTGCCATTCTTGAACAGCACCTCGTACAGGGTCTTGCCTTTGTACTGCGGGGCACTGTCGAGCAACTGCGCGGACCAGGCCTCATCGGTGGTGAAACGCTTGGAGAATTCCACCAGTTGCCAGAGATCGGACTTGGCATCCCCCGGGGCGGATACCAGTTGATGCCAGAACTGGGTACGCCGCTCGGCATTGCCATAGGCCCCCTCCTTTTCCACCCACATGGCCGTGGGCAGGATCAGGTCGGCGGCTTGCGCGGACACCGTGGGGTACACGTCGGAAACGATCACGAAGTTCTGCGGGTTACGCCAGCCCGGCAAGACTTCCTGCATGATGTTGGGACCGGCCTGCATGTTGTTGCTGGCCATGGTCCAGTACACGTTGACCACGCTGTCCTTGAGCATGCGGCTCTGCTGCACCGCATGGAAACCGACCTTGGGATTGATCGTTCCGGCCGGCAGTTTCCAGATCTTCTCGGCGGTGGCGCGGTGTGCCGGATTGGTGACCAGCATGTCTGCCGGCAGGCGGTGGGAAAAGGTCCCCACTTCCCGCGCCGTGCCACAGGCCGAAGGCTGGCCGGTCAGGGAGAACGGGCTGTTGCCCGGCTCGCTGATCTTGCCGGTCAGCAAATGGATGTTGTAGATCAGGTTGTTGGCCCACACCCCGCGTGTGTGTTGGTTGAAACCCATGGTCCAGAAGGACACCACCTTGCGTTTCGGGTCGGCATACAACTGCGCCAGCGCCTTGAGCCGTTCGGCTGGAACCCCGGTCTCCTTGGCAGTGCGTTCCAGGGTGTAGGGTTTGACAAAGGCGGCAAACTGCTCGAAGTCGATGTCGGTCCAGGTGTTCGCCCTGTCGGCATTCTTGGCCTGTTGTTCCAGCGGATGATCGCTGCGCAAGCCGTAGCCGATGTCGTCGACCCCCTTGGCAAACCGCGTGTGCCGGCTGACAAACTCCTGGTTCACCGAGCCACTTTCAATGATGTAGTTGGCGATGTAGTTGAGGATCAACAAGTCCGTCTGCGGTTTGAACACCATGGGGATATCGGCCAATTCAAAGCTGCGATGCTCGAAGGTCGACAGCACCACAACTTTGACATCGGGCTGGCTCAAGCGACGATCCGTGACCCGACTCCAGAGAATCGGGTGCATCTCCGCCATGTTCGAGCCCCACAACACAAACGCGTCGGTGACTTCGATGTCGTCATAGCAACCCATGGGCTCATCGATACCGAAGGTGCGCATGAACCCCATGACCGCCGAGGCCATGCAATGTCGGGCATTGGGGTCGAGGTTGTTACTGCGAAACCCGGCCTTCATCAACTTGTTGGCGGCGTAGCCTTCCCACACCGTCCATTGTCCGGAGCCGAACATGGCGATCGAGTCTGCGCCTTTGTTTTTCAGCGCCTCCTTGAACTTCAACTCCATCACATCAAACGCCTGTTTCCAGGACACCGGCTGGAACTCACCCTGCTTGTCGTATTGCCCGTTGGTCATACGCAACAGCGGTTGGGTCAGGCGGTCCACGCCATACATGATCTTGGACAGGAAGTAGCCCTTGACGCAGTTCAGGCCGCGATTGACCTCGGCTTTGACATCGCCGTGGGTCGCTACCACCCGGTTGTCCTTGGTCGCCACCATCACGCTGCAACCGGTGCCGCAAAACCGGCACGGCGCCTTGTTCCAGGTCAGGGCGACCATGTCCTGCTCGGTGATCAGGTTGCTGGCCGAGGTGAACACCGGCAGCCCGGCAGCCGCCGCAGCAATCCCGGCCGCTTGGGCCTTGACGAACTCACGACGGGTCATGGGCATGGGTTTTCTCCGCTCGGATCGAGGATCTCGTGGTAAACCAGGGAGGCGTTGAGCACGCCGGGCAGGCGGCCAATCTGTTCGATGCGCTGGAGGATCTGCGGTTCGCCGTGCATTTCCAGGACCACCACCAGTTTGCCCTCGGGGCTTTCCTGGTGCAGTTCAACACCCTGGAGCAGGCGCAGATTGGCTTTCACCGCGGCAAACATCTCGACACGGGCCTGCACGATCAAACTGGCGATATGTAGTTTTTGTTCCATGGCCAACACTCCCTGCCTGTTAACTCACCTGGACTGGCAATCAGTGTGGAGCCCCGGGAGGGCCGAGGAGCATTTGCAGGAACCAGACGAAAAAGCCGTAGCCGCCGACTATCACCACCGATAGCAGGGGAAAAAGAAACACGATCAGGAACAGCAACAGCCGCCTTTCCTTGCGCGCACGTAGAGCGGACTCATCAACCGTCGTCATGGCCAGGGCTCCTGCCAGAAAGTGCACTGAGCCTAGATGGCCGCCCTGTAATTTTCCATGATTCAGATCAGCGAAAGGTCAAACAGGATTGATCCTCACTCAATAATGATTAGTATTAACCAAGCAGCAATTCGCCAACTAAGGCCCACGCATTCAAGGGCGACTTAGTTAGCGCTCAAGTTTGCCGATTTCATACTCGCGCAACTTGTTGGCAATGGTGGTGTGGGAAACACCCAGGCGTTTACCGAGCAGTCGACTGCTGCTGTGTTCTGAATACAAGCGTTCCAGCACGGCCTTTTCAAACCGCCCGACAATTTCATCCAACCCGCCGTCCAGGGAAAAATCCCCCAGCGGCTGGCGCACGCCGTAGTCCGGCAGGCGAATGTGTTCGGCCTTGACCGTGCCGCCTTCGCACAGTGACACCGCCTGGAACAGCACGTTCTCCAACTGCCGGACGTTGCCCGGCCAGTGGTAGTGGCTGAGCCGGTCCATGGCCGCCGGCGCCAGTTTCGGCAAGGGGCAGCCGATCTGCCGGCTGGCCTGGTCGAGGAAGTGCTCGACCAGCGGCGTCAGGCCGTCGAGGCACTCGCGCAACGGCGGGATGTGCAGCGACAGCACATTCAAGCGGTGGTACAGGTCCTGGCGGAACTCACCGCTGGCACACAGCTCGGAGAGGTCGACCTGGGTCGCACAGATGACCCGCACATCGAGGTAGACCTCTTCATCGCTGCCGACACGGCGGAAGCAACCGTCTTGCAGGAATCGCAGCAATTTCACCTGCAAGCGCGGGCTCATTTCGCCGACGCCATCGAGGAACAGCGTTCCGCCTGCGGTCAATTCCAGCAGCCCGAGCTTACCTTCGGCCCGCGCGCCTTCGAACGCGCCGGGGCCGTAGCCGAACAACTCGGTCTCGGCCATCGACTCCGGCAACCCGGCGCAGTTCAGCGCCATCAACGGCGACTGGCCGCGCGGGCTGGCCAGGTGGCAGGCGCGCGCCAGCAGTTCCTTGCCGGTGCCGGTCTCGCCCTCGATCAACAGCGGCGCATCCAGGGGCGCCATGCGTCGCGCTTCCCGGACCACCGCCGCCATCACCTTGGAGCTTTGGAAAATACTGTCAAAGCCGCGCAACTCCTGCTTGCGCACATTGTAGATGCGCTCGCCAACCCGGTCGGCCCGGTGCAGGGTCAGCACTGCGCCCGCCATGGCCTCGCTGTCGTCGTGTTCCGACTGCAGGGGGGCGATGTCGGCCAGGAACACGTCACCCTTGACCTTGACCCGCAGGCCGTTGATCCGCGACTTGTTGGCGCGCACCAGTTCCGGCAGGTCGAAATCCTCGGCGTAGCGTGACAGCGGGATCCCCGGCACTTCGTCGACCCGCACCCCGAGCAATTGCGCCGCCGCACGGTTGGCCGCGACGATCGAGCCGCCCATGTCGATCGACAACACCGGGAACTCCAGCGCCCCGAGCAAGGCATTGAGTTCCATGTGCCGGCGCTCGCTGGGCATCAGCCCTACCCGCTTGACTCCGAATACCCCGGCAATCGCCTCGAATTTCGCCCGCAGCGCCTGGAACTGGATATTGATCAGGTTCGGGCAATGCAGGTAGATCGCGTTGCCATGCTCACCGCCGACCTCCCCGCGAGCGACGTTGATCCCGTACTCCACCAGCAGGTTGAGGATGTCGCGCAGGATGCCGATGCGGTTCTGGCAATGGACTTTGATACGCATAAAAAGGCCCGGACAAGGAGATGGACAGCGGGTGGCGAGGATTTTTCTGCCGACACCCAAAGTTAGTCGTCAAGATTATGTGACAGCTTCAGGGCTTTTCAAACCGGGAAATCGCAATAGGTACGCCACAGACAGCTTTGCGTAACGAAAACTTTACGAAAATTGGCGAATTTTCCTACCCGCTCGTCCAGCACCCTGCTGCGCGGTCGCACGCTTCGGGGTATTTCTAGGTCCATAGCAAGACATAACAAGAACGTATCCCTTTGCAGGAGAGCAGCATGAAGCAGACGCAATACGTGGCCCGCGAGCCCGATGCGCAAGGGTTTATCCACTACACCGCTGAAGAACACGCGGTGTGGAACACGCTGATCACTCGCCAGTTGAAAGTGCTCGAGGGTCGTGCGTGCCCGGAATACATGGAAGGCATCGACAAGCTCGGCCTGCCCCATGACCGCATTCCCCAGCTCGACGAAATCAACAAGGTCCTGGGTGAAACCACCGGCTGGCAAGTTGCCCGGGTTCCGGCGCTGATTCCGTTCCAGACCTTTTTCGAATTGCTGGCCAGCAAGCAGTTTCCTGTCGCGACCTTTATTCGTACCCGCGAAGAACTGGATTACTTGCAAGAGCCGGACATTTTCCACGAGATTTTCGGCCACTGCCCACTGCTGACCAACCCGTGGTTCGCCGAATTCACCCACACCTACGGCAAGCTTGGCTTGCAGGCGACCAAGGAAGAGCGGGTGTACCTGGCGCGCCTGTACTGGATGACCATCGAGTTCGGCCTGGTCGACACCCCTGAAGGCCAGCGCATCTACGGCGGCGGCATTCTCTCCTCGCCGAAGGAAACCGTGTACAGCCTGTCCGGCGAGCCCGAGCACCAGGCCTTCGATCCGCTGGAAGCGATGCGCACGCCGTACCGCATCGACATCCTGCAGCCCCTGTACTTTGTCCTGCCCAACCTCAAGCGCCTGTTCGACCTGGCCCACGAGGACATCATGGGCATGGTCCAGCAGGGCATGCAGTTGGGTCTGCACGCGCCGAAATTTCCGCCAAAACCCAAGGCGGCCTGAGGACGCCGCAGTCGCGGCGCCCCACAAAAAATAGTAACGTCTAACAAGAATCGAAATCAGGAAACCACCATGACCGCTCTCAACCAAGCCCATTGCGAAGCCTGCCGCGCCGATGCCCCACAAGTCAGCGACGAAGAACTGCCGGTATTGATCAAGCAGATCCCTGACTGGAACATCGAAGTTCGCGACGGCGTCATGCAGCTGGAAAAAGTTTTCCTGTTCAAGAACTTCAAGTTCGCCCTGGCGTTCACCAACACCATGGGTGAAATCTCCGAAGCCGAAGGTCACCACCCAGGCCTGCTCACCGAGTGGGGCAAAGTCACCGTGACCTGGTGGAGCCACTCGATCAAGGGCCTGCACCGCAATGACTTCATCATGGCCGCGCGCACTGACGAAGTGGCCAAGGACGCCGAGGGCCGCAAGTAATGTTTTTCGACGCCATCGGCCGGGTGCCCGGCGACCCGATCCTCGGCCTGATGGAGGCCTATGCGCAGGACCCCAATCCGCGCAAATTCGACCTCGGCGTGGGTGTCTATAAAGACGCCCAGGGCCTGACGCCGATCCCGCAGTCGGTGAAACTCGCTGAACAGCGCCTGGTGGATGGCCAGGGCACCAAGACCTACATCGGTGGTCACGGTGACCCGGCGTTCGGCAAGGTGATCAACGAGCTGGTACTGGGCGTTGACTCGGCGCTGATCGCCGAACAGCGGGCCGGTGCCACCCAGACCCCGGGTGGCACCGGGGCCTTGCGCCTGAGTGCCGACTTCATCGCGCACTGCCTGCCTGGCCGTGGCATCTGGCTGAGCAACCCGACCTGGCCGATCCACGAAACCATCTACGCGACCGCCGGCCTCAAGGTCAGCCACTACCCCTACGTGGGCAGTGACAACCGCCTGGATGTCGAGGCCATGCTGGCCACCCTGAACCTGATCCCCGAGGGCGATGTGGTGCTGTTGCACGCCTGCTGCCATAACCCGACCGGTTTCGACCTGTCCCAGGATGACTGGCGCCGGGTGCTGGACGTGGTGCGCAGCCGCGAACTGTTGCCGCTGATCGACTTCGCCTACCAGGGCTTTGGCGATGGCCTGGAGCAGGATGCCTGGGCCGTGCGCTTGTTCGCCGAGGAGCTGCCTGAGCTGTTGATCACCAGTTCCTGCTCGAAGAACTTCGGCCTGTACCGTGATCGCACCGGGGCGCTGATTGTCTGCGCCAAGGATGCCGAGAAGCTGACCGATGTACGCAGCCAACTGGCCCACATCGCCCGTAACCTGTGGTCGACGCCACCGGATCACGGCGCGGCCGTGGTAGCGACCATCCTCGGCGACCCAGAGTTGAAACAGCGCTGGGCCGACGAAGTGGAAGCCATGCGCCAGCGTATCGCCCAACTGCGTTCGGGCCTGGTGGAAGCGCTGGAACCCCACGGTCTGCGCGAGCGTTTCGCCCATATCGGTGTACAGCGCGGGATGTTTTCCTACACAGGTTTGACGCCAGAACAGGTGAAAAAACTGCGCGAGCAACACAGCGTGTACATGGTCAGCTCGGGACGCGCCAACGTGGCCGGGATCGACGCCACGCGCCTGGACTTGCTGGCCGAGGCAATCGCTGACGTCTGCCGTGACTAAACGCTACCGCGTGTAGCAGCCCGTAGCAGCCCGTAGCAGCTGTCGAGCTTGCGAGGCTGCTGCTACGGGGGTTGTGCCGCTACAGTGCGGCCATCTGTCGCAGAAATCCGAGATAAAAGTCTATTTGTCATTTCTCCTGCTGTATCCTGCCAAGGCTTTTTGAAAGCGTGGTTCTACACAGCGATTTACAAACAGACTTTGCGAGGAGCAAGCAACATGCACGAGATTCCGAATCTCCCCTTCCCAAGCCTGCACGAAACTGAGCAGACAACCCCGCAACAAGCCGGTGCCCAACAGCCCGAGCCAAAGGAAGCCACTGGTAGCCGCAAGGCCGACAGCGAAGACTAAGCGCACTACCCAGACCGTGTGGAAAGCGCTGACTGATGCGCTTTCCACACAGCCTGAAACCCGAGCCCCCGCCATGACCGACACCTTCGACGAATCACAGGCCAGCGTGCTGATCGATGCCGCGCAACAGATGATCGACGTCTGGAACCGCCTGACGCCCGAGAAGCAAGCCCTGCTCCTGGACCGTTTCGGCAGCCAGGAAAACGCCCTCGCCGCTCTGGTCACCACCCAATTGGTCGCGCCCAGCAAAACCTGATCGAGCACCGCCGCCCAACCCGGCAAATTCTCCCCCTGCACTGCGCCAACCACCGGTATCATAAGCAGCCTATCTATCCTGCTGTCCCGTGGACTTTCCCCATGCCAGATCCCCAGCGCCCCATGGCGGTCACGCTGCAAGTCGTTTCCATCGTCCTGTTTACCTTCATCGGCTACCTGAACATCGGCATCCCCCTGGCCGTATTGCCCGGCTATGTGCACAGCGACCTGGGATTTGGCGCGGTCATCGCGGGCCTGGTGATCAGCGTGCAATACCTCGCCACCTTGCTCAGCCGCCCCTATGCCGGACGTATCATCGACAACAAGGGCAGCAAGCTGGCGGTGATCTATGGCTTGGCCGGCTGCGGCCTGAGCGGGGTGTTCATGCTGCTCTCGGCGTGGACCCAGAGCCTGCCGATGGTGAGCCTGATCAGCCTGTTGATCGGCCGCCTGGTCCTCGGCAGCGCGGAAAGCCTGGTGGGATCGGGCTCGATCGGCTGGGGCATCGGTCGAGTGGGCGCGCCGAACACCGCCAAGGTAATTTCCTGGAATGGCATCGCCAGCTACGGCGCGTTGGCGGTGGGTGCACCGCTGGGCGTCCTGCTGGTGCGCCAGTACGGGCTATGGAGCATGGGCATCAGCATCATTTTACTGGCGCTGGTCGGTCTGCTGCTGGCCTGGCCTAAGACCGCTGCGCCGATCGTCGCCGGCGAGCGCCTGCCCTTCCTGCATGTACTGGGACGGGTGCTGCCCCACGGGTGCGGGCTGGCGCTGGGGTCCATCGGGTTTGGCACCATCGCCACCTTCATTACCCTGTATTACGCCACCCAGCACTGGGATAACGCCGTGCTGTGCCTGAGCCTGTTCGGCGCCAGCTTCATTGGCGCGCGCCTGCTGTTCGGCAACCTGATCAACCGCCTGGGCGGCTTTCGGGTGGCGATTGTCTGCCTGTCGGTGGAAACCCTCGGCCTGCTGTTGTTGTGGCTGGCCCCGGACGCGAACTGGGCATTGGCCGGGGCGGCGTTGAGCGGGTTCGGTTTTTCGCTGGTGTTCCCGGCCTTGGGCGTGGAAGCGGTCAACCTGGTACCCGCTTCCAGCCGTGGCGCAGCCGTGGGTGCCTATTCGCTGTTCATCGACTTGTCCCTGGGCATTACCGGCCCCTTGGCCGGCGCAATCGCCGCAGGCTTCGGCTTCGCCTCGATCTTCCTGTTCGCCGCCCTCGCGGCCCTCAGCGGCCTGGCACTGAGCGTCTATCTATACCGCCAGGCACCGAGACTGCGGGAAAACCGCTAGAAATCCACCTTGCCACGCCCGGCCTTGATCGAGCCCCGCTTGGTCTTGGACTCCAGCCGACGTTTCTTCGAGCCGAGGGTCGGCTTGGTCGGGCGGCGCTTCTTTTCGACCTTGGTGGCGGCCAGGATCAACTCAGTCAATCGCTCCAGGGCATCCGCCCGATTCTGCTCCTGGGTGCGGTATTGCTGGGCCTTGATGATGATCACGCCATCGCTGGTGATCCGGCTGTCGCGCAGCGCGAGCAGGCGTTCCTTGTAGAACTCGGGCAAGGACGAGGCCGGAATGTCGAAGCGCAGGTGCACGGCACTGGAGACCTTGTTGACGTTCTGCCCACCGGCGCCTTGCGCCCGAATGGCAGTCAACTCGATCTCGGCATCCGGCAGATGCACGTTGTTGGAAATCACCAGCATGGAAAGCGGTCCGTAATCAGGGGGGTCAGGATACGCGATCGCTGGGTTTGATTGGGGGCATATCCATTTCTGCGGTCGGGCCGCTATGGGTTCCCGTGGGAGCGGGCTTGCCCGCGATGGGGCAGCACAGCCAACATCAATGGTGGCTGACATACCGCTATCGCTGGCAAGCCAGCTCCCACAAGATCAGTGGGTGTATGCCGAATCTGCGAACAACCTGAATCCCCGTGGGAGCGAGCCTGCTGCGAAGGGATCGGCACAGCCAACATCAATGGAACCATTAGTAGCCACACCCCAAAAAACGGATATACACACAATCCCCCGCATTAAAAACAACAAACCCGGCACAAGGCCGGGTTCGCTGCAACATCAGCACCTACTTAATCAACAGCAGGCACCCCATTCAAAGCCCGTTGCGCACTGCGCTTGTTCTTGATGCCATAGCAGACCCACATGAACAGGATCCACACCGGAATCGCATACACCGAGATCTGAATGCCCGGGATCATCAACATGATGCCGAGGATAAACACCACGAACGCCAGGCACACATAGTTCCCGTACGGGTACCACAAAGCCTTGAACAGCGGCGTCTGCCGGGTGCGGTTCATGTGCTGGCGGAACTTGAAGTGCGAGAAGCTGATCATCGCCCAGTTGATCACCAGCGTGGCAACCACCAGCGACATCAGCAGTTCCAGCGCATGTTGCGGGATCAGATAGTTGAGCAGCACCGCCACCAAGGTCACCGCGGCCGAAGCGAGGATCGAACGCACCGGCACGCCGCGCTTGTCGATCTTGGCCAGGCCCTTGGGCGCATCGCCCTGCTCGGCCATGCCCAACAACATGCGGCTGTTGCAGTAGGTACCGCTGTTGTACACCGACAAGGCCGCGGTCAGGACCACGAAGTTGAGGATGTGGGCGGCGGTGTTGCTGCCCAGCATCGAGAACACCTGGACAAACGGGCTACCGCTGTAGGAGTCGCCCGAGGCGTTCAGGGTGCTCAGCAGGCTGTCCCATGGAGTCAACGACAGCAGGATCACCAGGGCGCCGATGTAGAAAATCAGGATCCGGTAGATCACCTGGTTGATGGCCTTGGGGATCACGGTTTTTGGCTGGTCGGCTTCTGCGGCGGTGAAGCCGAGCATTTCCAGGCCGCCAAAGGAGAACATGATGATCGCCATCGCCATCACCAGACCGCTGACACCGTTAGGGAAGAAACCACCGTGTTCCCACAGGTTGCTCACCGAGGCTTGCGGGCCGCCGGTGCCGCTGACCAGCAGGTAGCTGCCCAGGGCAATCATGCCGACAATCGCCACCACCTTGATAATCGCAAACCAGAACTCGGCCTCGCCAAAGACTTTGACGTTGGCCAGGTTGATCGCGTTGATCATCAGGAAGAAGACGGCCGCCGAGGCCCAGGTCGGGATCTCCGGCCACCAGTAGTGCACGTATTTACCGACCGCGGTCAGCTCCGACATGCCCACCAGGATGTACAGGATCCAGCAGTTCCAGCCCGACAGGAAGCCGGCGAACCCGCCCCAGTATTTGTGCGCGAAGTGACTGAAGGAGCCGGCCACCGGCTCTTCGACGATCATCTCGCCCAGCTGGCGCATGATCATGAAGGCGATGAAGCCGCAGATGGCGTAGCCGAGGATCATCGACGGGCCGGCCGACTTCAGTACGCCGGCAGAGCCCAGGAACAATCCGGTACCAATCGCGCCACCGAGGGCGATCAGTTGAATATGGCGATTTTTCAGGCCGCGTTTCAGCTCGCCTGAATGCGAGGTTTGTCCACTCATGAAAGGGTCTCACGCAAGGTTTGATGATATTCGTTAAGACGTTGCCGTGCGGATCAGGATCCGGCAGCGCCGATCAAACCCCAGCGCAAGCACCAGGAGTTCAGCGTATTTACAACGGTCATGCGTCACCTGTTTGTTTTTATCTGTGACGAAATCGAACCCGACACGCTCGTGACGCGGCGGAGTGAACAAGGCGGGTAGCCTTGAAATTGCGTGGTTACGCAGAGGGTCACAGGTAAAACGCGGCGCATTGTACACCGCTAACCCCCTGCTGCCAGACCTCGCTGGTTTAGCGTGTCGTTGGCCGGGATTGCCTGTGTCCGCCTCGAAGGTCGCGGGCGGCTGCAAAAATAGGTTCAGACCTTTGCGGGTCCGTGGCGGGGGTGACGGAAAAATCGCCCCACGAAGAGAGATGAAGATGACTCACGGCGTACATTGCGCCTCCTTCTTGTTATGCACCTGCACGACAGGCATGGGGCGCATGACACCGCGCTACGCCCCGTGAAACAAGCGGGCCAGAGCCTTGGAAGACAGTTGTGACGAGCGCTTGCGGAAAATTTTCCTTACAGTTTTGCGAGCACGACGATTCCACAGGGGTAATCCGGGGTTTTCGTCAGGTTTTCGTTACATCCCGTAACGCCGATTTTCCAGCCGGGACCCTTCCCCCACAGCACAGCAGTTTCAAGCGGGCAAAAAAAACGCCAACCCGAAGGTTGGCGTTTTCACGTGCGGCTTAGCGCTTGAAGCTCAGCGCTGCTTCAAGCTCACTCCGGCTTGCGACGGCCAAAGCCAGGACGCTGGCCGGAACCGGCCGGTGCGCCGCGACGCTTGCCCGATGGCGCGTCACGGTCGACCAGGACAATGCCTGGACGCTTTTTCGGCGCAGGCTTGGCCGGGCGGTTGGTGTCGGCCGGGCGGTCTGCCACTGGCGTACCACGACCTGCCGGAGCGCCACGGCCTTCGCCGCGCTCTGTGCGACCGTTGGCCGGACGTGGCGAACGCGGACCGCGCTCACCGTCCTGACGTCCTGCCGGCTTGCGGCTCGCACGCTCGCCTTCGATATGCGGCTCACGTGCTGGACGCGGAGCGGCGGCCGGGGCACCGGCGGCTGGACGCAAGGTGCGCACGCGCTCGGTCTTGCCCATCGGACGCGACGATTTACGCTGCATGCGATCGAGCTTGTCTTTGCTCTTGGCGTTCATCTGCGGCATGGCCACTGGGGTCAGGCCAACTTCAGCACTCAGAATGTCGACTTCGTACTGGCTCATTTCGCGCCAGCGGCCCATCGGCAGGTCGGAGTTGAGGAACACCGGACCAAAACGCACACGCTTCAGGCGGCTGACCACCAGGCCCTGGGATTCCCACAGGCGACGTACTTCGCGGTTGCGACCTTCCATCACCACGCAGTGGTACCAGTGGTTGAAACCTTCGCCACCTGGCGCCTGCTTGATGTCGGTGAACTTGGCCGGGCCGTCTTCGAGGACCACGCCCGCCTTCAGGCGCTCGATCATCTCGTCGTCGACTTCACCACGGACACGCACCGCGTATTCGCGGTCCATTTCGTAGGAAGGGTGCATCAGGCGGTTGGCCAGCTCACCGTCGGTAGTGAACATCAGCAGACCGGTGGTGTTGATGTCCAGGCGGCCGATGTTGATCCAGCGCCCTTCTTTGGGACGCGGCATCTTGTCGAACACGGTCGGACGGCCTTCCGGATCGACACGGGTGCAGATTTCGCCGTCGGGTTTGTTGTACATGATCACGCGGCGGACCGATTCGGCCGCTTCTTCACGCTTGATCACCTTGCCATCGATGGTGATGGCGTCGTGCATGTCGACACGCTGACCGAGCGTGGCGTCTTTGCCATTGACCTTGATTCGGCCGTGGCTGATCCAGGCTTCTACGTCACGGCGCGAGCCGACGCCGATACGGGCGAGGACTTTCTGCAGTTTTTCGCCTGCTGGGCCGATTTCCTGGTCGTCTTTCTGGTCGTTGATACTCATCTGGGCACCTCCCGGTGTGGTCTGTTCAGGCGTGGCCTGAAGTCGTAAAAGCGGGGCGTTTGGCGAAGGGATCGCCAAAGGGTCGCGAATCATACGCTCATGGCGCGGCTCGCGCATCAGAGACTAGCTGATAAACGGTCGACTATCGGTTTTTTCCGCTGATCGGTGTCAGTCGTCGAACTGACGGCGTTCGGCTTCGATGGCTTGGGCCAGCGCCAGGGCTTCGGCTTCCTCGTCGCTCAGTTCAGGCTGCGGCTGCGGCGACTCCAGGGCGGCAACCGCGGCCAGGAGTTTTTCCCGGGCCTGGGCGACACCCAGGATATCGGGTTCGGATTCCGGCTCTGGCTCTGGCTCTGGCTCTGGCTCGGCTTCAGGCGCGACCTCGACTTCAGGCGCGACCTCGTCCGTCACCGGCCCCTCGCCGGGCTCTCCATCGCGCAGCAGGTCGTCGAAGTCGGTCTTGATCCCCTCTTCCATCGAGTCCAGTTCCAGCAACAGGCTATGGAAACTGGTTTCATCCTTCGGCTCTTCCGGCTCGGCACTGGCGTCGGCCAGCGCTTGCAGGCTGGGCGGAACCGGGGCGTCGTCGAACTCGAGCATCGGCTCGGGCTCCAGCTCACGCAGCTCGGCCAGGGGCGGCAGATCGTCGAGGTTCTGCAGGTTGAAATGGTCGAGAAAGGCCTTGGTGGTGGCGAACATCGCCGGTCGCCCGGGAACTTCGCGGTAGCCGACGATCCTGATCCACTCGCGCTCCAGCAGGGTCTTGACGATGTTGCTGTTGACCGCGACCCCCCGCACATCTTCGATCTCGCCACGGGTGATCGGCTGGCGATAGGCAATCAGCGCCATGGTCTCCAGCATGGCCCGCGAGTAGCGCTGCGGGCGCTCTTCCCACAGGCGGCCGACCCAGGGCGAGAACTTTTCGCGAATTTGCAGGCGGTAGCCCGAGGCGACTTCCTTCAACTCAAAGGCGCGGCCCTCGCAGGACTTGCCCAGGATCGCCAGGGCCTTCTTGAAGACCGGCGGTTCCGGACGCTCGCCTTCTTCGAAGAGCTCGAACAGGCGCTCCATCGATTGCGGTTTTCCCGAGGCCAACAGAAAGGCTTCAAGCAGTGGCGCCAGCTCGCGGGGTTCACTCAGATTCATGGATTTTGCTCGTTATTCGGCTCGCGCCCGCACATGGATAGCCGCAAAGGGCTCATTCTGCACCAGCTCGACCAGGGATTCCTTGACCAGTTCGAGGATCGCCATAAAGGTCACGACCACACCCAGGCGTCCTTCTTCAGCGGTGAACAGCTCGACAAAGGGCACAAAACCGCCACCCTTGAGCCGCTCCAGCACATCGCTCATACGCTCGCGGGTAGACAGGGCCTCGCGGCTGACCTGATGGCTTTCAAACATGTCGCCACGGCGCAGTACTTCGGCCATGGACAGCAACAGCTCACTGAGCCGGACCTCCGGCAACAGCTTGCGCGCCCGCGCCTCGGGGGCGTCCAGCTTGGGCACCACCACATCGCGACCGACCCGGCTCAGGCCATCGATGCCTTCGGCGGCTGCCTTGAAACGTTCGTATTCCTGCAGGCGGCGGATCAGTTCGGCGCGCGGGTCGTCTTCTTCCGCTTCGATCTCTGCCGACCGCGGGAGCAGCATGCGCGATTTGATCTCGGCCAGCATGGCCGCCATCACCAGGTATTCGGCAGCCAGCTCCAGGCGCACCGACTGCATCAACTCGACGTAGCCCATGTACTGCCGGGTGATTTCCGCCACCGGAATGTCGAGGATGTTGATGTTCTGTTTGCGGATCAAGTACAGCAACAGGTCGAGCGGACCTTCGAAGGCCTCGAGAAAAACCTCAAGGGCGTCCGGCGGAATGTACAGGTCCTGCGGCATTTCCATGACCGCCTGGCCATAGACCATGGCAAACGGCAGTTCCTGCTGCGCGCCCGCCTGGCTGTCGACGGTTTCCACCACCGACATTCAGGCCTCGGCCATGAACGGAGACGGGTCGCCGCAGCCGACGCGGATCACTTCTGGCTCGCCATCGGCCAGGTTGATCACCGTGGAGGCCTTGATGCCGCCAAAGCCGCCGTCGATGATCAGGTCGACCTGATGCTCGAGCAACTGGCGCATTTCGTAGGGATCGCTCAAGGGATCGGTGTCGCCGGGCATGATCAGGGTCACGCTCATCAGCGGCTCGCCCAGCTGTTCGAGCAGGGCCAGGGCAATCGGATGACTCGGCACCCGCAGGCCGATGGTGCGTTTTTTCGGGTGCAGCAACAGGCGCGGCACCTCGCGGGTGGCGTTGAGAATGAAGGTGTACGGGCCTGGCAGGTGCGCCTTGAGGATGCGAAAGGTGCCGGTGTCGATCTTGGCGAACACCCCCAATTGCGACAGGTCGCTGCAGATCAGCGCAAAGTTGTGCTTGTCGTCCAGCTGGCGCAGGCGCCGCACCCGTTCTACGGCGTTCTTGTCGCCGATCTGGCAGCCAATGGCGTAGGACGAGTCGGTGGGATAGATCACCACCCCGCCGGCGCGGATGATTTCGACAGCCTGTTTGATCAGGCGCGCTTGCGGGTTTTCCGGATGAATCTGGAAAAATTGACTCACATTTTCTACCTGTTCAGACGGCGGCAATAATTGGGTCATGTTTGAATCGACACCAAAGCGGTGGCAGATCCTCCGGGAGCGGGCGGTACTCGCCGATCTCGGACCAGCCTCCGGGGCCATGGAAATCACTGCCGGCACTGACCAGCAGACCGAACTCACGCGCCAGAATGGCCAGGCTGCCGACCTGCTCGGCCGGTTGGTGCCCGTTGACCACTTCGATAGCGTGACCACCCGCTTGAATATAGTCGCCAATCAGGCGCCGGCGTTTACTGCGGGTGAAATCGTAGTGCCATGGATGGGCCAGACTGACCCAGGCACCCGCGGCGCGCAGGGTAGCGACGGTTTCCTCCAGCGTCGGCCAGTGTTGCTTGACGTCCCCCAGCTTGCCCGCGCCCAGCCATTTGCGGAACGCTTCGGCGCGGTCCTTGACGTAGCCGGCGCGCACCAGATAGTCGGCGAAGTGCGGGCGGGCCGGGGCATTGCCACTGTCGCCGAGTTCCTGCTGGATCGCCCGCGCACCTTCCAGCGCCCCGGGCATGCCCTTGAGCTCCAGCTTGCGGCTGATTTCTTCAGAGCGCAGCCAGCGCCCGTCATGCAGCCGGGCGATGGCCTCGACCAGCGCCGGGGCATTGACGTCGAAGCCGTAGCCCAGCACATGAATGGTGGCGCCCCCCCAGGTGCAGGACAACTCGACACCGTTGACCAACTGCATGCCCAGCGCCTGTGCGGCAGCGCGGGCCTCGTCGAGGCCTTCGAGGGTATCGTGGTCGGTCAGGGCCAGGACTCGCACGCCTTTCTCGAACGCCCGCGCCACCAGTACCGCAGGCGCCAGGGCGCCATCGGAGGCCGTGCTATGGCAGTGCAAATCAACATTCACAGGATGTGTAACCTCAAATCAGCTGGCGCTATCGCGACCCAATATGTTTGTTATTATGCCGCCACATCCTGCTTCTGGCTGCCACTGTGAAACAATTCATCGACTTCATCCCGCTCCTGCTGTTTTTCATCGTCTTCAAAATTGACCCCCGGGTCGTCGACATTGCCGGCTATCCATTGACTGTAGGCGGTATTTACAGCGCCACCGCGATGCTCATCGTCAGTTCCCTGGTGGTCTATGGCACCTTGTTCATCACCCAGCGCAAACTGGAAAAAAGCCAGTGGCTGACCCTCGTCGCCTGCCTGGTGTTCGGTAGCCTGACCCTGGCCTTCCACAGCGAAACCTTCCTCAAGTGGAAGGCGCCGGTGGTCAACTGGTTGTTTGCCCTGGGGTTTATCGGCAGTCACTTCATCGGCGAGCAACTGCTGATCAAGCGCATCATGGGCCACGCACTGACCCTGCCGGATGCGGTGTGGACCCGCCTGAACATCGCCTGGATCGGCTTTTTCCTGTTCTGCGGGGCCGCCAACCTGTTCGTCGCGTTTACCTTCCAGAGCATCTGGGTCGACTTCAAGGTCTTCGGCAGCCTGGGCATGACCCTGCTGTTCCTGGTGGCCCAGGGTATCTACCTGTCCCGTCACCTGCACGACGCCGATCCCACTACGCCAAAAACCGAGGACTGACATGCTTTACGCAATTATTGCCACAGACGTCGCCAACTCCCTGGAAGCTCGCCTGGCCGCCCGCCCTGCGCACATTGAGCGTCTGCAACAACTCAAGGCCGAAGGCCGCGTGGTCCTGGCCGGTCCGCACCCGGCAGTGGACAGCAATGACCCAGGCGCCGCAGGTTTCACCGGCAGCCTGATCGTCGCCGAATTCGCCTCCCTCGAAGCCGCCCAGGCCTGGGCCGATGCCGACCCGTACATCGACGCCGGTATCTACGCCAACGTCCTGGTCAAGCCGTTCAAGCAAGTCCTGCCTTAAGAAGCCTGGCGGCGCGGTGAACCTTGTGTTCATCGCGCACTCCATAGTGCTCGCAATGTTTGTTTCAACCCACCCGCCTCAGGTTTTTCACCCCGCCCTGTCCAGCTGACCACTCAGCCGCACGGGTTCGTCGTGGCATGCCAGTCGCGCGCGCCGCCCTGCATTGCGATATCGTTGCCAGGAATGGCCCCCCCCCACATCGACAATGGCTAAATTGAGTAAGTCATGAGCGAGCTGTTACTGATTGATGATGACCAGGAGCTGTGCGAGCTCCTCGGTAGCTGGCTGAGCCAGGAAGGCTTTGTCGTGCGCGCCTGCCACGACGGACTGAGCGCCCGCCGCGCCCTGGCCGAGTCCGCGCCGGCGGCCGTGGTGCTGGACGTGATGCTACCCGACGGCAGCGGCCTGGAACTGCTCAAGCAATTGCGCAACGACCACCCCGAGCTGCCAGTGCTGATGCTTTCGGCCCGTGGCGAACCGCTGGACCGGATCCTCGGCCTGGAGCTGGGGGCCGACGATTACCTGGCCAAGCCCTGCGATCCCCGGGAATTGACCGCCCGCCTGCGCGCCGTACTGCGCCGCAGTCACCCGACGGCCGTGTCCAGCCAGGTGGAACTCGGCGACCTGTGCTTCAGCCCAGCGCGGGGCGTGGTCAGCATCGACCAGCAGGAATACACCCTGACCGTCTCCGAAAGCCGCCTGCTCGAAGCCCTCCTCAAGCAGCCTGGCGAGCCGCTGGACAAGCAGGAACTGGCGCAGATCGCCCTCGGCCGCAAGCTGACCCTCTACGACCGTAGCCTGGACATGCACGTCAGCAACCTGCGCAAGAAGATCGGCCCGCACCCCGATGGCCGCCCGCGCATCGTGGCCCTGCGCAGCCGCGGTTATTACTACAGCCTCTGAGCTCAGTAGGCCGGCGCCAATGTCAGGACCGCGTGCGAGCGTCTTTACCCAAGCTTTACGCTTCGCTGACCGCCGCTGACCTTGATCTGCGTAATCTGCACTCATCCGGAACACACCGGGAACGAGACAAGGAGATACACCATGCGCAAGACCCTTATCGCTGTGCTGTTCGCTGCCGCCCTGCCCACCGTTGCCATGGCCATGCCAGAAGGCCAGGGGCCGATGGGCCCGATGGACAGCCCACGTCACGGCGCTCAGATGCACGATCACGGCAAGGGCCCTTACAGCCAGCTGGACCTGAGCCGCGAACAACGCGAGCAGATCCGCAAGATCATGGGCGAGCAGATGCACGAGCGTAAGCAGCTGGTCGACAAATACCTGGAAAAACTGTCGCCAGCCGACCAGAAAGCCATGCAAGACGAAATCGCCGCCCGTCACCAGAAAGCCGAAACCGAGGTCCGGGCGCTGCTCAAGCCTGACCAGCAGCAGAAGTTCGACGCCATCCAGAAAAAGCGCGCCGAACGCAAGGCCGAATGGGCACAGTTCCAGGCGTGGAAAGCGCAACAACCGCAAAAAGCGCAATAATGCTCTAGCGCTCCTCCCCCAGCCCAATGGTCCCCGCCATTGGGCTTTCCTTGTTTGAGGGTTTCCCGTGCGTTCATTGTTCTGGCGCATTCTCGCCAGCTTCTGGCTGGCCATCGCCCTGGTTGCTGGGCTATCGATACTGCTTGGGCACATGCTGAACCAGGACGCCTGGATTCTCAGTCGGCATCCCGGCCTCAATACCCTGGCGCAGCAGTGGACCCAACTGTATGAGGAAAACGGCGAGGACGCCGCACAAACACTGCTGGAAAAACGTAAGCGGCGTTATCACATCGACGTCCAGGTGCTCAACGAAAGCGGTGACCCGGTGGTGCGCGGGACCTTCCCGCGTCGTGCGGCGGCCTTCGAGGCCCGGCAGAACGACAATAACGACCGGCACCTGCCGTGGCGGCGCCTGACCGCCGAGTACACCAGCCCAAAAACCGGTGAAACCTACCTGCTGATCTACCGCATCCCCCACCCGGAGCTCGATAGCTGGCATCGCGAAAGCCTGCTTTGGCCCTTGAGCGCGCTGGGTATTGCGCTGGTAGTGCTGACCCTCTTCAGCCTGCTGGTGACGCTGTCCATCACCCGCCCCCTGAGCCGCTTGCGCGGCGCGGTGCATGACCTGGGCCAGACCACGTACCAGCAGAACAGCCTGGCGCGCCTGGCCAACCGGCGCGACGAGTTCGGCGTGCTGGCCAACGACTTCAACCGCATGGGCGCGCGTTTGCAGAGCCTGATTGGCAGCCAGCGGCAATTGCTGCGCGACGTGTCCCACGAACTGCGCTCACCCCTGGCGCGCTTGCGCATTGCCCTGGCCCTGGCCGAACGGGCCGGCCCTGAAGAGCGGGAAAAACTCTGGCCGCGCCTGACGCGCGAATGCGACCGCCTGGAGGCCTTGATCAGTGAAATCCTGGTTTTGGCACGGGTCGATGCCGATAACGCCAGCGCCGAGGCGGTGGACCTCAACCTGCTGCTGGGCAGCGTGCAGCGCGATGCCAAGCTCGCTGCGCCGGATCAGCAGATCCGGGTCGAAGCCGAACCAAGCCTGCAGCTCAAGGGCTGGCCGACCATGATTGAGCGGGCTCTGGACAACCTGTTGCGTAACGCCCAGCGCTTCAACCCGAGCGGACGGCCGATCGAAGTCCTGGCCCGGCACCAGGGTGAACGTATCGTGCTCAGCGTGCGCGACCACGGTCCCGGGGTCGACGCCGAGCATCTGGCGCAGTTGGGTGAACCCTTCTACCGCGCGCCCGGCCAGACTGCCCCCGGCCATGGCCTGGGCCTGGCCATCGCCCGCCGCGCCGCCGAGCGTCACGGTGGCAGCCTGACCCTGGCCAATCACCCAGAAGGCGGATTCATCGCCAGCCTGGAGTTGCCACTGGAGCCGGGAGCCAGCACCTGAGCCCAGCTCCGCCTTTTTGGGGAGCTGACGCCCGCATTTGGCTCGCCAGCGATGGGCATAAGTATCTACACAACTGTAGTGCGACGTTGCACCTGCTTGCGTAGTGACCTCTGGGCCGACCAGGATGTTGGATCCTGGTCCGAGTACATATCCATTTCTTCGGTAACGGCCTCCTATGGTTCCGCCTGACGGCGGCTCACTTTTGAACAGCGCAAAAGTAAGCAAAACGCTCTTACCCCACCACTCGGTGCCTCGCTTAGGCTCGGCATGCCCGTACTCCGACATTGATTTGGGGGGCCGCCGCAATGGGCCCTCCCTGGCCCAGTGCGGCTAAACCGGCGTCCTGCCGGTTTACCCCCCAAATCAATATCGAACTCCGGCCAGCGTGGTTAACGGGCGCCCAGGATCAAAAACAAAGCGAGCCGGCCTTAGAGCCGACCTGATCGCTAGGGCATGCGCGGTGTAGCTTCTACTTCCTAAGACCCCCCGGTGTCAGGGTAGTTGTCGTGTCCTCCGCTTTTTAAAAGTATTCCGGGGGCGGCAAGAGTAAGGTCATGCCTTTCTATTCAGAAGAACGCAAAGCTGCGTTGTTGAAAATGATGCTTCCGC
>NZ_FYEC01000009.1:0-14540 GCF_900187635.1 Pseudomonas sp. Irchel 3H3
GGGGGTAAACCGGCAGGACGCCGGTTTAGCCGCACTGGGCCAGGGAGGGCCCATTGCGGCGGCCCCCCAAATCAATGTCGGAGTACGGGCATGCCGAGCCTAAGCGAGGCACCGAGTGGTGGGGTAAGAGCGTTTTGCTTACTTTTGCGCTGTCCAAAAGTGAGCCGCCGTCAGGCGGAACCATAGGAGGCCGTTACGGAAGAAATGGATATGTACTCGGTCTAATCCAACACCTTGGTCGGCCCAGAGGCCGCCACGGCGAATGTTGAGACGTTAGCGTTTTTGCCTTGGGCTCAAGTAACAAGTTACGGCCGTGCAATCAAGCACGGCCCAGTCCCAAGAGACTTACCAGTTGTAGCTCACCGTGCCATACACGGTCCGCTGCTGGCCGTACTGGCAGCCAACGTTGCTGTAGCAGCCTGCCACGTATTCTTTATCGAACAGGTTCGAGGCGTTGAGCGAGACTTCCATACCGTCGAGCGAGGCATCGACCTTGCCCAGTTGGTAGGCGACCAAGGCGTCGACCACGGTGTAGCTGTCGACCTTGAAGCTGTTCGCCGAGTCGCCGAAGGTGCTGCCCACGTAGCGGGCACCGCCGCCCAGGCGCAGCCCTTCGAGCGTGCCGCCCTGGACGATATAGTCGCCCCAGATCGACGCCATGTGCTCCGGCACCCGGAACGGTGTATTGCCCTTGTTGCCGACGTCGGACTTGGTGACCTCGACGTCGTTCCAGGTGTAGCTGCCGATCAGATTGAAGCCTTGGGTAATCTCGGTCTTGGCCTCCAACTCGACACCCTGGGAGCGAACTTCGCCTTCCTGGCGTGCGAAGCCGCTGACGTACTCGGTGGCATTCTGCTTGGTCAGGTCGAACACCGCGACGGTGTACAGGCTGTTGCTGCCTGGCGGCTCATACTTCAGGCCGACTTCGTACTGCTTGCCGATTTCCGGGGCGAGCTGCGAGTTGTCCAGCGTCATGCCCATTACTGGCAAGAACGACTCGCTGTAGCTGGCGTACGGTGCAAAGCCATTGTCGAACAGGTAGACCAGGCCCGCACGACCACTGAACTTCTCATCCTTCTGGGTTTGCGGTGCGCGGTCGTCCTTCTGGTTGCTGGCCCAGTCGTAGCGACCACCGAGCAGGAACACCCACTTGTCGATCTTCAACTGATCCTGCAGGTACACGCCGGTCTGCGACAGCTTCTGCTCATAGCTGGAGGCATTGAAAGGGGTCAGGGTCAGCGGCTGGCCGTAGACCGGATTGAACACGTCGAACTTCTGCTGGATGAAATCCAGCGACTGGTCCTGGTTGAACTTGCCGTTGTTGTAGTCGACCCCGGTGAGCAAGGTGTGCTCCACCGGCCCCGTGGCAAAGTTGGCCTGGACCTGGTTGTCCATGGTGAACAGCCGGCCGTCGCCCTTGCGCTGGTCGTTGTAGCGCGAGTAGACGTCGCCCGCCGGGCCGTACAAGGCAATCTCGGAGCTGGACTGGCGGTAGTCGCTGTAACGCACGTTCTGGCGCAGGGTCCAGATCTCGTTCAGGTCGTGTTCGAACACGTAGCCCAACGACGTCTTCTCGTTGGTCATGTAATCGTAGGCGCTGTCGCCGACGTAGGTATCGCGATCCAGGCGGCCACGCGGGTCGCGAAACACCGTGCCCTGGGCGGGCAATGGGTTGGCGAAGTTGCCCGTCTGCTTCTGGTACTCGCCCAGCACGGTCAACTCGGTATCGTCGTTGGGGCGAAAGCTGATGGCCGGTGCCAGGTACTCGCGACGGTTGGTGATGTGGTCGGCCTGGGCATCGGCTTCGCGGAACAGGCCGGTCAGGCGATAGCTCCACACCCCCTCCTCATCCAGCGCATCGCCGAGGTCGAAGGCGGTCTGTTGGTAGTCGTGGTTGCCCATCTGCAACTGCACTTGTCGCAACGGTTCGGTGGTCGGGCGTTTGCTCACCAGATTGATCTGGCCACCGGGGTCGGAAGCACCGTAGAGCACCGAGCTGGCACCGCGCAGGACTTCGATCCGCTCCAGGCCATAGGGTTCGGGGGCGTCCCAGCCAAGGAAGTCGGGCAGGAAGGTGCGGGTGCCATCGCGCAGCATGCGCCCGGTGCCTTGCTGGAAGCCACGAATGGTGAACTGGTCGGTGACGAACTGCGGGCCGGCCAGTTCGGCGTTGATCCCCGGCGTGTAGCGCAGGGCCTGGGAGACCGTCTTGGGTTGCTGGGCTTCGATCTGCTCACGGGTCACCACCGACACCGAGTACGGCGTCTCGATGATCGGCGTGTCAGTCTTGGTCCCCGCCGAAGCGCGCTTGGCCACATAGCCGTCATCGGCGCTCACCGAGCTGTACGCCTGGCCGACCACGCTGCTGACCGGCAGGGTCAGCGCCGCATCGTCGGAGCTGCCTTGCAAGGTCACATGATTGCCTTCGATCCGATAGGCGATGCCGGTCCCCTGGATCAACTGGCGCAGCGCTTCTTCGGGCTCCATCTGCCCGGACACACTGCGGCTGCGCAGGCCGGAGACGGTGTCCTGATTGTAGATAATCTGCAGTTTTGCCTGGTTGCCCAGCTCGTACAAGGCCGAGGACAGCGACTTGGCCGGGATGTTGATCTGCACAGGCTCGGCCAGCGCCGGGACCGCCACCGCCATGGCAAGCCCGAGAGTAGCGGCGGCGATGCAGCGACGCAGGCGCTGTGCCGGTTGATTCAGTGGATGAACGCTCATGATGTTCCCTATGGATTTATAGTTTTGTTGGCATATTGGATGGGGCTTGGCGTGTGGCCAGGGGGCAGGCCGCACACCGCTCGAACCCCAGGCGCTCACGCAGACAGCAGACCCGGCGCTTGACCGCTCCAGCGGCGTCGCGACGCAAGGCACTGCGCAAGGCACTGCGCAAGGCCTGGCTGCCCTGCCCCTGGTGGCTGCTGCAAAAATGCGCCCGCGCTTCCCCTAGCGCGCGGGTTGGCACACAGCCCTGGGCCACCTCCATGACCCAGTCGATACACAGCGCCACGTTGCCCCACAGCAGGCGCGGCGACAGCCCGGTATGGGCGGCAAAACGGTTGACGAAAGGCTGCAGCAGTTGCTCATCGAACGCGTCCAGCTGGCGTGCGCCATTGCCCAAGTTGAGTAGCGCCGGCCCTGACGCCGGGACATGCAGTTCGTCAGGCTCGCCCTGTTCACTCACGCAGATACGCAACTGCTGCGGGTCCAGGCTTACAGGCTCGGCATACAGCAGGCGCGCCAGCAGCAGCGGTGGCAGGATCAGCGCGCAGAGCTGCTGGTGCCATTGCGATGCAACTGCTCGCGGATCCGCCTGTGGCCAATGCCGGGCATAACGCGCCAACACCGGCGCCAGCATGTCCGGTTGCAACCAGCGGCTCAGCGCGGGCGCCTCACTGCCGGGCACCACACGCATCCGCGCTGCGAGCGGCTGCAGGTCCGGCGGCAAGCGCTGGGCCAGGGTCAGGTTCACCTCAGCCGGCCTCGACAGCGCTGGCGTAGTGCTGCACCAGACGGCCGTTGTCGATGCGCAACAGGCTGTCGGCGGCATCGAAATAGCGGTCGTCGTGGGAGATCACCACGATGGTCTTGCCCAGGCGCTGCAGGTCTGGCAGCAACTCGGTGTAGAAGATGCGGCGGAAGGTCGGGTCCTGGTCCGCTGCCCACTCGTCGAACACCAGCACCGGGCGATGCTCGGTCCACGCTTGCAGCAGCGCCAGGCGCTTGCGTTGGCCGGTCGACAGATCGAGGGTGGAAAAACGCCCGTCTTCGATGCGTACCTTGTGGGCGATCTCCAGGCGTTCCAGGTACACCATCGCCTCTGGCGGCACATCGGCGCCCTGCTGGACGAGGTCCTCGAACAGGAAGAAGTCCGACAGCACGGTGGTGAACAGTTGGCGGTAATCGTCGAGCTGGGTGGCGTCGACCGGTTTGCCGTCGAGCAGCAGGCTGCCGCTCTGGGGTACGTACAAGCCCAGCAACAGCTTGATCAGGGTGGTCTTGCCACCACCGTTCTCGCCGACGATGAACACAATCTCGCCCTTGCGGATCGACAGGTTGACCGGGCCGATGGCAAAACCGCTGGCGCCCTCTTCGCTCGGATAACGGTAATGCACGTCACGCAGTTCGATGCTGTGGATTTGCTCAGGCAGCGGTTTGTCGTTTGCCTCCTGCAAGTGCGGCTCGGGTGAGGCGAACTGCTCGGAAAGTTCGGCCACCCGGCGGAACGCCACTTGCGCACGGCTGATATTGGGCAGCGTACCGAGCAGATGCTCCAGCGGCCCTTTCATGTACAGCAGCACCAGGATGAAGCCGCTCAGGGTCGCGGTGCTGGTACTCGGCCACATGGCCTGGAACCCCAGGGCCACGCCAATCACGATGAAGAACAGCGTGGAGCCGACCCCCTTGGCCACCACAAACTGGTTGATCGCGTTGACTTGCTTGCGGCAGATACTGTCGGCAGTGCCTTCAATGCTGTCCTTGAGCAGGCGCTGGCGGCGCGGACGGTTGATGCGCAGTTCCTTGGCGCCCTCGGCGATGGAGCGGTAGTGCTTTTGCAGATCGTCTTCCAGGTCACGGGCCTCGAAGAAGCCCTTGATGCCACGAGCCCGGGCGTAATACTGGGCAACCGAGCCCAGCAGAATCGCCAGGGTGGTGGTGAGGAACATTCCTGGCGACAACTGCACCAGGTACACCAGGCAGCCAAGGGTGACGCTGAACGACACCGCGAGCGGCGCGAAGGCGAAGGCAAAGTCACTGATGGTGTCGACATCGTGGGTCAGCACCGGAATCAGCCGGTGGCTGCGGTAGCGTTCCAGTTGATCGATCGGCGCGCTGAGGATCTTCAGGCCCAAGGTCTTGCGCAGCCGGGCGATCACATGCTGGCCAACGTAGTTGGTGCCGATGTCCGAGATCACCGAGCCGAGTAGCGCCATCAGGCACAGCCCGGCGAAACCCAGCAACACCCCGCGACTGGCGCCGCCTTCGGCGTGCAGGGCATGGTTGATGGTCGCCAGCAGGCCAGTGATGCTCAAGCCGCCGAGAATGCCCAGCACGGTCGAAACCAGCAGCAACGGCCAGAAGGGACGCAAAACCTGCGTCAATTCATGCAAGGTACTTCGTGCAGGTGCACTCATTGTCTCGGCTTCCAGGCTTGACGCCCGTCATCGTCCCGTCCGCAGACGGCCGGAATGAGGGCGTGTTAAGGGGCATGCCTGATCGACGAATGAGAGTGGGGTTTGTTCAGCAAATTAGCTGTAAATAACTGCCCAGATGCAGGTCAGCGGGACGAAATCAGGATCACGTCATCGCCACGGCGCAGTTTTACCGGGAGCACCCGTGGCAGCGCGCTGATCAACTGGCCGAGGTCGCTGGTGTCGTAGATGCCGCCGAAACGCAGCTCGCCGACCTCGTTGCCTTCCAGTTGCAGGGGCACCTTGAGGTAACGGTTGATCTGTACGATGGCGTCGCGCAGGCTGATGTCGTCCAACATCAGCTTGCCGTTGCGCCAGGCCATCGAACGCGCGGGGTCGATGCGCTTGAGCTGGAGCATGCGCCCCTGGCTCACCACGGCCTGCAAACCGGCAGTCAGTTCGGTGCCCTGGTTGCGGCCGTCGCCGTCCTCGCCACGCGACACCAGTACCGTGCCTTGGCTCACGCTGACGGTGGTCTGCGCCGGTGCGGTCCAGATATTGAAGTGCGTTCCGGTGACCCGCACGCTGGCGTTGTCGGTACTGATCAAGAACGGCTTGTCGACGTCGCGTTGCACATCGAAATAGGCCTCGCCGTCACGCAGCAACACCTGGCGCCGATCGCGAAAGCCCAGGTACAGCATGCCGGTGCGCTGATTGAGTTCCACCTGACTGTTATCGGGAAGCTGAACCTGGCGTCGCGCTTGCTCGGCCATGAAGTAGCGCACACTGCCCGGCAACATGCCCCCCGACCAGCCGCCCGCCCATGCAGCACCCACGGCCAACGCCAGCACCGCGGCGCGGGCCAGCAACGGCGCGCGGCGGCGCCGCGAACGAGCCTCAAGCGGCACTTGCGCACGCGGCGGCAACTGCTCGCTGACCTGCCACACCCGGCACATCTTCAGGTACTCCGCAGCGTGTTCCGGGTCGGCATCGTACCAACGCAGGAACTCGGCACGGTCCGCGTCGGTGCAATCCTCGAAATGCAAACGCACGCACCAGTCGGCGGCCATTTCGCTCGGGGATTGCTGGGGAACAGAGGGGTTGGGCATGGTGGTAGACAGCGGAAGAATTTCGCCAAGCTTACTCCATCCACTTGGTTTTTGGTTGGTTTCACTCTAAATCGTTCATTTGCCTACGCGCTCCTTCGACCACTTCTGAAGAAGCTGTCGGTTCATTCGTCAACTCTCATGAACGCCTCTGACACGGCCTGCACATGGCCGCACGCTCAGGGCACCACTTCAAAGGAGGATTCGCGAATGTCCCAGCGACAGTCCAGCAACAAGCCCTTCGACGTCATCGGCGTCGGCTTCGGCCCTTCCAACCTGGCCTTGGCCATCGCCCTCGAGGAACAGGCCGAAACAGCGGGTCGCCGAGCCAACAGCCTGTTCCTCGACCGGCAGACTGACTATCACTGGCACGGCGATACCCTGGTCAGCCAGAGCGAATTGCAGATCTCCTTCCTCAAGGACCTGGTGACCCTGCGCAACCCCACCAGCCGCCACAGCTTCGTCAATTACCTGCAACAGCACGGCCGCCTGATCGACTTCATCAACCTGGGCACGTTCTATCCTTGCCGCATGGAATACAGCGACTACCTGCGTTGGGTCGCCGGGCATTTCCGCGAGCAGTGTGCCTACGGCAACCGCGTCGACCGGGTCGAGCCGGTGATTGGCATGGATGGCAGCGTCGAACTACTGGACGTGGTCTCGGTGGACAGCCAGGGCCGTGAACATCGCCGACGCACCCGCTCGGTAGTGGTCGGCACCGGTGGCACGCCACGCATTCCGGCGGTGTTCCGGGACCTGCGCGACGACGACCGGGTATTCCACCACTCGCGGTATCTGAGCCGCATCACCCAGCAACGCTGCGCCCGTGGTGAGCCAATGCGCATTGCCGTGGTCGGCGGCGGGCAGAGCGCGGCCGAGGCGTTCATCGACCTCAATGACAGCTACCCGAACGTCAAGGTCGACCTGATCCTGCGCAGCGAAGTGCTCAAGCCGGCCGACGACAGCCCCTTCGTCAACCAGATCTTCGCCCCGGAAAACACCCACCTGTTCTTCGACCAGCCCGAGCCCGAGCGCGAGCGGCTGATCAGCGAATTCCACAACACCAACTATTCGGTGGTGGACCTGAACCTGATCGAACAGATCTACGCCATTCTCTATCGTCAGAAAGTCTCCAAGCGTGAGCGCCATGCCTTCCGCTGCCGGACACAGGTGCAGAGCGCCACGTCCGGCGAACACGGAGTGCGCCTGCACCTGCGCGATGTCGCCACGGGCCAGGAAGAAGTCCAGCACTACGATGCCGTGATCCTCGCTACCGGTTACGAACGCACCTCGCACAAGACCCTGCTGGCACCGCTGGCCGACTACCTGGGCGACTTCGACGTCGAGCGCAGCTACCGCGTGCGCGCCACGCCGAACCTCAAGGCCGGCGTGTTCGTCCAGGGTTTCTCGGAGGCCAACCACGGCCTCAGCGATACCCTGCTGTCGGTCCTGCCGGCCCGCGCCTGGGAAATCTCCGAGGCGTTGCTGGAGATGGCCGAGTCTTGCGAGCACGAGCACCTGCAATTGCTCGACACTGCCCTGTCGGCGTCCGCCTGAATGGAGCTGCCTGGATGAACATCACCACCGGAGCGCTGACCGCGGCTATCGCCAGCAAACCCCAAGGCGAGCTCTACCGTCGCTACGACGAGCAACTGGGGCTGTGGATGTCCTTGCGCACATTGGACATCGAGCAGGACCTGGCGCTGTTCAACCGCTGGCAGAACAACCCGCGCGTCGCGCACTTCTGGCAGGAACAAGGCACGCTCGACGAGCACCGTGAATACCTGCAGAAGATCAGCGACACCCCGCACATCTTCAGCGTCATCGGCTGCCTGAATGACCAGCCCTTTGCCTATTACGAGGTCTACTGGGCGGCGCATGACCGCATCGCGCCGTTCTATCCGGCAGGTGAATTCGACCGCGGTATCCACATGCTGGTGGGTGAGGAGCATCATCGCGGCCCGGCCAAGGTCGATTGCTGGCTGCGGTCGCTGGTCAGTTGGCTGCTGCTCGACGAAGCGCGCACCCAGCGCGTGGTGGCCGAGCCTCGGGCCGACAACGACAAGATGATCGGCTACATGACCTCGGTGGGCTTTGGCAAGCACAAGGAGTTCGACTTCCCACACAAACGCGCGGCACTGATGGTGCTTGAGCGCGACGACTTCGGCCCGCTGCTCGCGGGCTGACCCTCCCCTGCCGGGCGCTTGGCGCCCGGCCGTCTTGTCCTCAGTTCGCCAATGCCTGGGCCAGATGGCTCGCCAACTCTGCGTAGACCTGATCCACTCCCGGCATGACCGCGCCCATCCGCAGCAGGTCGTGGGTCGCGGCGTATGAGCGACAGGTCACCGTCACCCCCGCCTGTTGCAAGCGTTCGGCGTAGGCCTGGCCTTCATCGTGCAACGGGTCGTACTGGGCCAGCCCGACGAACACCGGGGCCGCGCCCTGCAAGTGCTCACACAGGAGGGGCGAAAAGCGCCAGTCCAAGCGATCGGCCGGGGTGCGCTGGTAGTGGCTGTAGAACCACTCCAGCGTCGCGCTCTCCAGCAAGTAACCTTCGTCGAACAGCTCGCTGGACACCGTGCTGCGCGAAGCATCGGTAGTGGGATAACACAGCAGTTGCAGGCGGATCGGCGGCCATTGCTGCGGTGCCTGCGCCGCCTGGATTGCCAGCACGGTGGCCAGAGTCGCGCCGGCGCTGTCACCGCCAACCGCCAGCCGGGTCGCGTCCAGGCCATGCTCGGCGCCCTCGGCCACCAGCCACAACAAGGCATCCTCGGCATCGAACAGCGCGGTGGGGAAACGGTGCTCCGGGGCCCGCCGGTAATCCACCGCGAGCACCGCACAAGGCGTGCGCCAGGCAAGCTCTGCGCAGATACCGTCATGGGAATCCAGGCTGCCCACCACATAACCGCCGCCGTGCAAGTACAACAGCACCGGCCACGGCTGCGCGCCAGCGACCTCGGGCAGATAGAGGCGCAGCGCCAGGCTGGCGCCGTCGCGGGTACGAACCGTCAACTCGCGGCGTGCCACTTGCTGGGTCTGGGGCCAAGCCCAGACCAGCCCAGCGGAAGCCTGCTCGAAGGTGTCGCGGGCCAATTCCGGCGACAAGGCGTGCAGCGGTGGACGGCCGGCCAGCCGCCCCTCCTCCACCAGGTCGAGGAAAGCGCTCAGTTCAGGATGCAATGACATGGATGAATATCCTTGAAAGGGGGTCGCGCGGCTCATTCGAGCCCCGCGCATTGATCGATCAGGCTGTGCAGCTCGGCCTGGAAAGCGTCCAGCAGCCGTTGCACGGTTTGCGGGCGGTAGCGCTTGGCGCTATAGATGCAGCGCATTCCCAAGCGGCCGTCATGCACCTGGCCGATGATTTCCAGCCAGTTGGCCAACGGCGCCGACGGGCTGTGGAAGTCGCCCAGGTTTTCTGGCGCGGCGCCGAACAACGACTGTGGGCTGGTCGCCTGGTCGAGTTGCCCGAGGTAGTTGAAGGTGATGCGCGGCTGCGGCAGTTGCGCCAGGGCCTCGCGCACTTCGGTACGCCCCAGGTAACGCAGGACACCAAAGCCCAGGCCGCGCTCCGGCAGTTGCGCCAATTGCTCGCGCACCGCCCGGACCGACTCGGCCACCTCGCCGTTGCCCGGGTGCAGGTGCACCGGGAACATGCTGGTGAACCAGCCCACGGTGCGGCTGAGCTCGAGTTCATCGAACAGGTCCTCGCGGCCGTGACCTTCGAGCTGGATCAACGCCGAATCGTGCTGACTCCAGCGGCACACGGCACGCGACAGCGCGCTCAGCAACAGATCATTGATCTGTGCCTGCAGGGCCGCCGGCACAGCCTTGAGCAGCAACTGGCTACGCGGCTGATCAAGCGTGAACCGGACCTCGGCCGAAGTGCCCACCAGATTGCGCCCACGCGGGTTATCGACCGGCAGGCTCGGCGGCGTATCCGCGCCCAACTGGTGCTTCCAGTAATCCAGCTCAGCCTCGCCTTCAGGGCTGCGCGCCCGCGCCTGCAGGCGCTGCGCCCAGTCACGGTAGCGACTGCCAGGCAACCCCAGCTCAGGCGCGCACCCGGCGCATGCGGCCTGGTACGTCGCCAGCAGGTCCTCGAGCAGGACTGGCCAGGACACCCCGTCCACTGCCAAGTGATGAACCACCAGCAGCAGGCGCTCGCCGCCCTCTGCCAGCCGTGCATGCAGCACCCGCAGCAGCGGGCCGCTGGTCAAGTCGAGGCTGCGCTGGGCCAGTTGGATTGCCGCTGCCATGGCTTGGCTGTCGGCGAGGTCTTGTTGCCAGAGCACCGGGACCTGCTCGACCTCCTCAAGGCTGGCGTAACGTTGCGCCCAGCCACCCGGCCCCTGGACGAAGCGCAACCGCAGTGCCTCGTGACGCACCAGCAGCTGTTGCACCGCCTGCTTGAGGGCCCCGGTCTGCAGCGGTTGCAGCACGTCCAACAGCAGCGCCTGGTTAAAGTGCTGGCGCTGATCCATCGGCACGTCGAACAACCACTGCTGGATCGGCAGCAGGTTGAACAGTTCACCCTCGGGCAAGGCCAGCTCCGCGGTGATCGAGCCCGCCGTCGGCGCGTCGACGACCGCCAGCAGTTCGGCGATGGTCGGCTTGCGCATCAGGTCGCGCAGGCGGATCTCCCGTTGCAACTGCGGATGGTTGCGAGCCCGCGACACCACCTGCAGGCTGAGGATCGAGTCGCCACCGAGCTCGAAGAAGTTATCGGCGAGCCCCACCCGCGCCACACCCAACACCTCTTGCCAAATCTGCGCCAATGCTTGTTGCTCAGCGGTCTGCGGGGCGACGAAGCGGCTATCCAGGCTGATCTGCGGCGCCGGCAAGGCCAGGCGATCGACCTTGCCGTTGGGGTTGAGTGGCAAGGCCTCGAGCACCACCACGTGAGCCGGCACCATGTAGTCCGGCAGCCGCTCGCGCAGGCGCTGGCGCAATGATTCGCCCAGGCCCTCGGCAGCCACCGCCGCCACGTAGGCGACCAGTTGCTTGCCGGTCTGGCTGTCGCGGGCGACCACCACCGCGCTATGCACATCCGGCTGCTCACGCAAGCGCGCTTCGATCTCACCCAGCTCGATACGGAAACCGCGAACCTTGACTTGATGGTCGAGCCGTCCCAAGTAATCGAAGGTGCCGTCAGCACGGCGGCGCACCAGGTCGCCAGAGCGATACAGGCGCCCGCCGACGCTGAACGGATCAGCCACAAAACGATCGGCCGTCAGCCCCGAGCGCTGGTGGTAACCACGCGCCAGGCCTTCGCCGCCGATGTACAACTCGCCGGCCACACCTTCGGGAACCGGGTTGAGGTCGGCATCCAATACATGCAGGGTCCGCGCACCGACCCGCTGGCCAATCGGCGCATAGGCCGCACCACAGGTGGTCGATCCTTCGGCCTTCCACAACAGCGGCGTGATGACGGTCTCGGTCGGTCCGTAGCCATTGATGATCGCTTGCGGGCGTAGTGCCGCGCGGGCACGTTCGAACGCGGCCTCAGGCACCGCGTCGCCACCAAAGCAATACACCCGCACCGCCGGTGCCTTGCCTGCGGCCTCGGCCTGGCTGGCCAACGCCTGCAGATAAACCGGCGGGAACGCGGCCACCGTGACGCCGTGTGCGGTCATGGCCGCCAAGGTCTGTTCCGGGGTCCACAGCTCATCGTCACGCACCAGCAGGCTGGCGCCGAACAGCAGCGGTACCAGCCAGCGCTCATGGGCACCGTCGAAAGCAAACGACATGAAGTGCAGCTCACGGTCCGCCGGGCTCATGCCATAACGCTCACCTATCGCTTCGCAGTGCATGGCCAGCGGCCCGTGGGCCACCGCCACCGCCTTCGGCTGTCCGGTGGAACCGGAGGTGTAGATCAGGTAGGCCAGGCTGTCGGGATGCAGGTCCACTACCGGCGCTTGATCGTCCAGCCCTTCCAGCGCCAGGCGGTCCAGCGCGAAGGGAGTCACGCCCTGCTGTACCGGCAGTTGCCCGGCGAGGCTGGAATGGGTGACCAACAGGCGCATGCCCGAATCGCCCATGATGAAGGCCAGGCGCTTGGCCGGATGAGCGGTGTCCAGCGGCAGGTAGGCGGCGCCGCACTTGAGCACTGCGAGCAGCGCCACCGGCCAGTCCACCGAGCGTGGCAAGGCCACGCCGACCACGGTTTCCGGCCCGGCCCCCTGGGCCCGCAGGAACTGCGCCAGGCGATTGGAGCGCGACTCCAGTTCAGCGAACGTCAGGCGTTGTTCACCGCAGAGCACCGCATCCCAGTGCGGGCTGCGCCGCGCCCATTCCGTGATGCCCTGGGTGACCGACGGCAAGCTGCGCCGCTGCGCCAGGTGGTTGGCCTGGGCCCGGGCGCGCAACTCGACTTCGCCGAGCATGCCCAGCTCACCGAGCGCTGTGTCGGCACTGGCGCAGAAGCCCTCGAGCAGTTGCTCGAGGTGACCGCGAATGCCCTCCACCTGGCTCAGGTCGAAGTGCTCGCGCAGGAACATGTACTCGATCTCGAGCGCGTCGCCGAGGGTGACCATCAGGTCCATGGCGAAGTTGGTCACGCCATGGCCGCGCGCCGTCTCGAACTGCAACTCGCCATCGTCCCATTCACTGAGGAGACGGTCGACCGGCTGATTCTCGAACACCACGATGCTGTCGAACAGCGCCTGGCCACCGCGCCCGGCCCAGCGCTGAACCTGGCTCAAGGGTGTGTGCTCGTGTTCGCGCGCCGCCAGGTTGTAGGCCTGCAGCTCCTGCAACCAGTCCCCCAAGCGCTGCTCGGGCAGCGGCGCCTGGACGATCGGCAGGGTATTGATGAACAGCCCCAGGGTGTCTTGGGAACCGGGCAATTGTGCAGGCCGGCCCGAGACTGTGGCACCGAATGCCACGCAACGCTGGCCGGTATAACGCTGCAGAAGCAGGAGCCAGGCGGCTTGCACCAGGGTATTGAGGGTGACCCGCTGGCTGCGGGCAAAATCCTTCAGACGCCCGGTGCGCACGCTGTCCAGGTGGCTGTAGATCGCCTGGTGACCACCTTCGCTGCGTTTGCCGGTCAGTGCCTGGGCGAGGAAGGTCGGTTCTTCCAGCGGCTGCAGGCGCTCGCGCCAGAAGCGCTCGCTGACCAGCGGGTCGCGGGTTTGCAACCAGTCGATGTAGTCGCGGTAGCGGCCCGGTTCCGGCAGTGGCTGGCCGAGATAGCGACGCAGGACCTGGCCGATCAGCAGCGACAGGCTCCAACCATCGAGCAGCAGGTGGTGATAGGTCCAGACCAGGCGATAGCGCCGTGGCCCCAGTTGCACCAGCAACAGCCGTTGCAGTGGCGCCTGGCTCAGGTCGAACGGCCGTTCGCGCTGCTCACGGGCCACGGCCTGGGCCTGTTCCTCGGTGGGCGTGAGTGCACGCCAGTCCAATTGCTCCACCGGCAACGTCACGGCGTGATGGATCACTTGCATGGCATCGGTAAAACCCTGCCAGACAAAACTGCCACGCAGGCTGTCATGACGCCCGCTGACCTCGTCCCAGGCGGCAATGAAGCGCGGTGCATCCAGGCCGTCGATCACCACGTCGAGCTGGTTCACATACAGCTCGCTGCCGGTGTCCAGGGCATGGAACAGCATGCCCTGCTGCATCGGCGACAGCGGCACGATGTCTTCAATCGCCTCCAGCCCCACCGGCAGCGCGGCCAGGGCTTGCGCGCTGAGAGCACTGAGATCGATGCGTGCCACAGCGCGCGGCGCGACCTCCTCCAATGGCCGCGCCTGGGCGGCGAGCGCCCGCACGCTCTGGTGCAGGAACAGGTCACGCGGGGTCAGCGCCAGGCCGGCTTCACGGGCCCGCGCCACCACTTGCACCGAGACGATCGAGTCGCCGCCCAGTTCGAAGAAGTTGTCCTCGGCACTGACCTGAGGCACGTTCAGCACGCTTTGCCAGATCGCGGCCAGCAGGGTTTCTACCGCGCCTTGCGGCGGTACATGCACGCGGGTTTCCAGCTCCGGCTCCGGCAGGGCCTTGCGATCGAGCTTGCGGTTCGGCGTCTGCGGCATGCGCTCCAGACGCATCAGTCGCGCCGGCACCATGTAGTCCGGCAGCTGTGCTTGCAGGCGTTCACGCAAGCGACCCAACAGCGCGTCGTCGGGTTCGGCCACCACGTAACCGATCAACTGGTTGTGCCGCGCGACTACCGCCGCTTCGCGCACCCCCGGCTCGGCCAGCAGGCAGGCTTCGATTTCGCCCAGCTCGATGCGGAACCCACGGATCTTCACCTGCTGGTCGATCCGGCCCAGGTATTCCAGCGCAC